>JBBREI010000022.1:0-30058 GCA_038203035.1 Burkholderiales bacterium | reverse complement strand
ATCGCGGCCAGGCCGGTCAGCACAATGGGCTGTGCGCGTGTGATGGCCGAGGCGACGATGGCCTGTTTGAAGTCCATGCCTTCGCGCACCTGCAGGTTGATGAAGTCCACCAGCAGGATCGAGTTGCGCACGATGATCCCGGCGAGCGCGATCATTCCGATCATGCTGGTGGCCGTGTACTGCGCACCCAGCAGCGCGTGGCCCGGCATCACGCCGATGATGGTCAGCGGGATCGGCGCCATGATGATCAGCGGCGTCAGGTAGCTGCCGAACTGCGCCACCACCAGAAGGTAGATCAGGATGAGCCCCACGCCATAGGCCAGGCCCATGTCGCGGAAGGTCTCGTAGGTGATCTGCGATTCGCCGTCCCATTTGATCGCGTAGTCGCGGTACGGGTCTTCGGGTTGGTGGATGAAGTATTCCTGCAGCGTGCCGCCGCCCGGTGTGGCGATCTTCGCGATCTCGCCGCGCATCTTGAACACGCCGTACAGCGGGCTGTCGAGCGCACCGGCCATGTCGGCGACGACGAAGTTCACCGGCAGCAGGTCCTTGTGGTACTGCGGCTGTTCGCGCACCGTGTCGCTGACCGTCACCAGTTCGCGGATCGGCACCAGCTTGCCGTCGGCACTGCGCACCGCGAGCTGCAACAGTGCGTTCAAGTCGCCTTGTGCGGAGGGCGGCAGCTGAATGACAGCCGCAGCGGGGTACTTGGTCTCGTCGTGCAGGTAGGCCGTTGCCTCGCCGGCGAGGCCGGCGCGCAGCGTCGTCACGATCGCCTGCTGCGGCACGCCGAGCATCGAGGCCTTCTGGCGGTCCACCAGCAGCATCGTCTTCGGCGCGAGCGCAATGCTGCTGTCGTCCACGTCGACCACGCCCGGCGTCTTCTCGAACACCGCGCGCACCGCCTTGGCCACTTGCTGCCGGCCGCTGGCCTCGGGCCCGTAGATCTCGGCGACGATGGGCGACAGCACCGGCGGGCCGGGCGGCACTTCGACCACCTTGATGTTGGCGCCGAAGCGCTGGCCGATCTTCTGCAGCGCCGGACGCACACGCGTGGCGATGGCGTGGCTCTGCGCCTCGCGGTCATGTTTGCCGACGAGGTTGACCTGCAGGTCACCGACATCGCCGCCGGCGCGCAGGTAGTACTGGCGCACCAGCCCGTTGAAGTTGATCGGTGCGGCCGTGCCGGCATAGGCCTGGTAGTCGGTGACCTCCGGCACGGTCGCCAGGTAGTTGCCGAGTTCGTGCAGCACGGCGGCGGTCTGCTCCACCGGCGCGCCGGCGGGCATGTCGACGATCACCTGGAATTCCGATTTGTTGTCGAAGGGCAGCATCTTCAGCAGCACCAGGCCGGTGGCCGGCAGGGCCAGCGAGATGGCGATCAGCACGGCGACGCCCAGGCCGAGCAGGCCGCGGTTGCGCCCGCCGCGCCGGTCGTCGAGGAGCGGACGGAACAGGCGTTCGAAGACCGGCGCGATCCTGGCCGACAGGCCGTGATGCGCCGCCGGGTGCGCCTCTGCGTCCGCTTCATCCGCAGCCGGTGCCGGCGTGGCCTTCATCCACAGCCGCGCCAGCCAGGGCGTGACTACGAAGGCGATCGCCAGCGACAGCAGCATGCCCATGCTCGCGTTGATCGGGATCGGGCTCATGTACGGGCCCATCAGGCCGGAGACGAAGGCCATCGGCAGCAGTGCGGCAATGACGGTAAATGTGGCCAGAATCGTCGGGCCCCCGACCTCGTCGACAGCGCCGGGGATGATCTGCGCCAGCGTGCGACCCGGGTACAGGCCTTGATGGCGGTGGATGTTCTCGACCACGACGATGGCGTCGTCGACCAGGATGCCGATCGAGAAGATCAGCGCGAACAACGACACGCGGTTGAGCGTGAAGCCCCAGGCCCACGAGGCGAACAGCGTGACCGTGAGCGTCAGGATCACCGCGCTGCCGACAATCGCCGCTTCGCGCTTGCCCAGCGCGATGAAGACTAGTGCGACGACCGAGGCGGTCGCGAACAGCAGCTTCTGGATCAGCTTCTGCGCCTTGTCGTTGGCCGACGCGCCGTAGTTGCGGGTCTCGGCCACTTGCACGTCACCCGGGATCACGGTGTTGCGCAAGGCATCGACGCGCTTCATCACGGCGTTGGCCACGTCGATGGCGTTCTCGCCGGCCTTCTTGGTCACGGCGATGGTGACGGCCGGGTATTCGGCTGCCGGTGCGCTGGCCGAGCCCGCGATGCCGTGCCAGACGTAGCGGCTGGGCGGCAGCGGACCGTCGCGCACCTCGGCCACGTCGCGCAGGAATACGGGCTTGCCGGCACGCACACCCACCACCAGGTCGGCGACCTCGCTGGCCTGGCGCAGGAAGGGGCCGGACTCGATGGCCACCGCGCGGTTGCCGGCGATGAGTTCACCGACCGGCAGACCAAGGTTCGCGGAGAGCAGCGCCTGGCGCAGGTCGGCCACGGTGACGCCGACGCCCGACATGCGCGCCGGGTCGATCTCGACCATTACTGCGCGGCCCGGTCCGCCGATGGTGCTGACCTCCCGTGTGCCGGGCACGCGCTTCAAGTCGGCTTCGACGCTGTGCGCCACGCGCTCCAGGTCATACGGTCCGGCGGTCGGGTTCTTGCTGAACAGCGTCAGCGTGACGATGGGCACATCGTCGATGCCCTTGGGTTTGATGATCGGGTCGAGCGCGCCCAAGCCCCTGGGCAGCCAATCTGCGTTGGAGTTTACCGTGTCGTACAGCCGCACCAGCGCCTCGGTGCGCGGCACGCCGACCTTGAACTGCACCGTGATGACGGCAATGCCCGGGCGCGACACCGACATCACATGCTCGACGCCCGCGATCTGCGCGAGCACCTGCTCAGCCGGGCCGGCGACCATCTGCTCGACATCTCGCACGGCGGCCCCGGGGAAGGGGATCAGCACGTTGGCCATCGTCACGTTGATCTGCGGCTCTTCCTCGCGCGGCGTGACGCCGACCGCGAAGAAGCCCAGCAGCAACGCCACCAGCGCCAGTAGCGGCGTGATCTGCGCACGCTGGAAGTAGGCGGCGATGCGGCCGGAGGCGCCCAGTGGGCTGGCTGCGTTTTTCGTCATGGAAGGCTTGGTCATGACCGCCCTTCAGCGCGCGCGGGCGGCCGACTGCGGGTCGGTGACGACCTGCTCGCCGACCATCAAGCCGGAGAGGATATCGACCCGGTCGCCGTCGGCTCGGCCCAGGCGCACCTGGCGCAACACCGGCTTGCCGTTCGGGTCCAGCACATACAGGCCGGTCATCTCGGCGCGGCGCACGATCGCCTTGAGCGGGACCGACAGCGTCGTGGAAGCGGGGCTCGCGCCCACTGCTGCCAGCCGCTGGGGGACCGGCAGCCAGAGCCTTGCGAACATGCCTGGCGACAGGCCCGCCACGTCGGCAGGCAGGTCCACGCGCAGCTGCACCGTGTGGGTCGCCGCGTCGACCGTCGGCAGCAACTGCACGCGCGACGGTGTCACCCACGCGGCGGCAGCCGGCAAGCCAGGCAACTCGATCCGCGGCAAGAGGCCGGCCGCCATCTGCGACGCAACCGATTGCGGCACAGCCGCAGTAACGCGCAGCGCGGCCGGGTCGTAGAGGGTCACCAGCGGCCGGCCGGGCATCGCCATGTCGCCCAAGGACACCGGGACCTCGGCGACCACGCCGGCAAACGGCGCGCGCACGATATGGAAGCCACTCTGCGTTCGCGCTGCGCCGGCCTGCGCCAACTGGGAATTGGCCTGGGCCTGCGTTGACTTGAATTCCGATTCGGCGCGCTCCAGTGCGGCCTGGCTGATGTAGTTCTTCTGGAAGAGCTGCTTCTGCCGCTCGAAGTCCTTGCCCGCCACCTCCAGCGCGGCGCGGGCGGCCACCACCTGGGCGTCGCTGGCGGCAGCAGCCTGATCGGCGGCCCGGGCATCGATGCGCACCAGTACCTGCCCGGCCTTCACGCGATCACCAACCCTGGCATCGAGCTGCACCACGGCGCCGGGGACCTGGGCCGCGACGACGGTCTGGCGCACGGCCTCGACCACACCATCGAAGGCCGATGCAACGGCGCTGGCCGCGGCCTGCGCCGGCACCGCCTTGAGGGCCTGTGCGCGAGCACCTGCGGGCACGCCCCACACGAGGGCGGCGGCCAGCGCGGCAGGGACGAGACGGAACGTGAACATGGCGTGCTTTCGGTGGCGCCCGACCTTTCGGAAGGGCTGGAATACATCGACTGGAGTTTATTATTTGCGCATATAGCTAAATAGTCAAGTACACTTGTGCGCAAGTACAAGCAAATAGTTCGACTTCGAGGCATCATGGCGACTTACCAACATCCGGCGTGCCCCAGCATGGAAGGCCTACCCGACGAAGCGCTGGCGCAGGTGGCGGCGTTTTTCCAGGCGCTGTCTGAACCGACCCGCCTGCAGATCCTCAACCTGCTGCGCCAGCAGGAGCGCAGCGTCGGCGAACTCGCCCAGCTCTGTGGCTACAGCTCGGCCAACATATCCCGGCACCTGGCGCTGCTCACCCAGCATGGGCTGGTCGCCCGCGAAAGCCGCGGCAACAGCGCCATCTACAGCATCGCGGACAAGTCCGTCTATGCACTGTGCGACCTCGTCTGCGGCAGCATCGCGCGACGGTTCGCGCGCACAGCGCAAGAGCGGGCGGCCTTCGTCACCCCGGCAACGAAGCGAGCCAGGGCGCGGTGACCTGATCCGCCCTGCAGCCCGCGCGTTCGGCCGCGACGCGCTATGCGTCGCCGGGCGGATGCAGCGCGGATTTCGGCACGGCAGGGTCAGAGCGAGTTCGGACATTTTTACGGGCTCCAGAATGGAGACGTATACGCCCGCAAAAGGATTCAGTCAGTGCGATACCGAACAGCGCTTGGCGCAGATCACGCGGGCGGGCGTGCCGTGGGTAGCCCGGGCTCTACCAACCGTCGCGAGGCACTCTGCGAAACCCGCGCGTCCTACTGGGGCTTGTATCCGGCCTGGCCGGGCAGCGGGGTGCGGGCGTAGCCGGCCTCGTCGAGGGCCGCCTGCCAGCGCTCTTCGCTGTAGCCCTTGAGCGTGTTCGCGCCGACCTTGAGCACCGGCACTTCCACTGCCCCGATGAGTCCCTTGACCTCCTCGGCGATCGCCTTGTCCTCGGCGTTTTTCTCGCTGAACGGAATCGCGCGCCTGGAAAGGAGGCCGCGGCCCTGCGTGCATAGCTCACCGCACTTGGACGTGGCGTAGAGGACTACCGGATGTCGCTTGGCGGCGACCTGCGTGGCGTACGGCATCTGCGCCTCGTCGCCATAGCCTCCGCCCATGCGCTTGGAGGTGCTGTCCTTCACCTCGGGCGGGGGCGGGCTGTCGGAGAACTGCGTCTTGCCGTCCTTGTCGACCCATTTGTAGACGGTCTGCTGCGCCTGCGCATGCAGCGCGGCGATCAACAGCACAAGGCAGCTGGCGTATACGAATCGGGTGGCTCTCATGGGCTTCTCCGCTAGGCCGTGGCCATCATTCCATTATGACGCAGAAGCGCGTCGATCCGCGGCTTGCGCCCGCGGAACGCAACGAAGGATTCGAGCGCCGGCCGGCTGCCGCCGCTGGCGAGGACCTCGCGCCGGAAACGCGCCCCCACCTCGGGGTTGAGGACACCGGCCTCCTCGAACGCGCCGAAGGCGTCGGACGAAAGGACCTCGGCCCATTTGTAGCTGTAGTAACCCGCCGCGTACCCGCCCGCGAAGATATGCGAGAACTGGTTGGGGAAGCGGTTGTAGGCGGGGACATCGAACACCGCGACCTTCGCGCGCACCTCATCGAGCAGGGCGAGCACGCCTTCGGGCGCCTGCGATCCCGCCAGCGCGTGAAGGCGCATGTCGAAAAGCGCGAACTCGAGCTGCCGCACGAATCCCATGCCCGACTGGAAATTCTTCGCGGCCAGCAACTTGTCGAACAACCCACGCGGCATGCGCCCGCCGGTTTCCACATGGCGCGTCATCGGCGCAACCACGTCCCATTCCCAGCAGAAGTTCTCCATGAACTGGCTCGGCAGCTCGACCGCGTCCCACTCGACGCCGTTGATGCCCGAGACGCCGAGCTCGTCGACCTGCGTGAGCAGCTGGTGCAGGCCATGGCCGAACTCATGGAAAAGCGTGGCGACCTCCCGGTGCGTGAAAAGCGCGGGGTTGCCGGCAACCGGGGCCGAGAAGTTGCAGGTGAGGAAAGCCACCGGCGTCTGCACCCGGCGGTGCCCGAGCCGGCGGCGGTTGATCGCGTCGTCCATCCAGGCCCCGCCGCGCTTGTTGTCGCGGGCGTACAGGTCCATGTAGAAGCGGCCCACGAGGCCGCCCTCGCCATCGGTGATCTCGAAAAAGCGCACGTCGTCACGATAGAGCTCGGCCTGCGCGGGGCGCACGTCGAGGCCGTAGATCGCCTTGACCACGCGGAACATGCCCGCGATCACCTCGTCCTCGGTGAAGTACCGCTTCACCTCCTGTTCCGAAAACGCGTAGCGCTGCTGGCGCAGCTTCTCGCTCGCGTAGCTCACGTCCCAGGCGTGCACCTCGTCCATGCCGAGCTGCCCGCGCGCGAAGGCGCGCACCTCCTCCATGTCGTGCTGCGCGAAGGGCCGGGCGCGCGTGGCGAGGTCGTCGAGGAATTCCAGCGCCTGTGCCGGCGACGATGCCATCTTGGTGGCGAGCGAGAGGTCCGCGTAGGTCGAGTAGCCGAGCAGGCGGGCGGCTTGCGCGCGTAGATCCAGGATGCGCACGATGTTGGCGTCGTTGTTCCATTCCGGCCTGCCCTGCGCGCTCAACGCGGAGGCGCGCGTGACGTTGGCCGCGTACATCCGTTCGCGCAGGCCCCGATCGTCCGCGTACTGCATCACCGGCTGGTAGCAGGGCATGTGCAGCGTGAGCTTCCAGCCCTCGCGGCCCTCGGCCTTCGCCGCCTGCGCGGCGGCCTCCATCACGTCTTCGGGGACCCCGGAGAGCTCCGAGGCTTCGGTCACGTAATGGCCGAAGGCGTTGGTCGCATCCAGGACGTTCTCGGAGAACTTCGCGCCGAGCTTCGCCAGCTCCTCCTGGATGGCGAGGAACTGTGCCTTCTCCGGGGGGGGCAGCTCCGCGCCGCCGAGGCGGAAATCGCGAAGCTCGTTGTCCACGTGGCGCCGGCGGGCGCGCGGCCAGGCATCGAAGCCCTGCGTGGCGCGCAGCGCCCTGAACCCGGCGTGCAGGCGCTGGTCCTGGCCCTGTTCGCTGAAGTACTGCGTGACCTTCGGCAGCGCGGCGTTGTAGGCGTCTCGCATCGCGGGCGAATTGACCACCGCGTTGAGGTGGCTTGCCTGCGCCCACATGCGCGCGAGCCGCTCGTTGGCGTCATCCAGCGGCTCGACGAAGGATTCCCAGGTGGGCGTCTCGTCGCGCGCCGCGAGGCGTTCGATGGTGGCGCGGCCGGCGGCGACCAGGCCGTCGGCGGCGGGTTCGATATGTTCGGGGCGGACCGTCGCGAATCGCGGCAGGCCGGAAAAATCGAGGAGGGGGTTGGTCATTGCAGGCTCCGCTGGCTGGCGGCCCGGCTTGTGGCCGGGCCTAGTTGGCGTGGACGGTGCGGCCGCCGACAATCGTGCGCACGACGCGGCCGGTGAGCTCGAGGCCCTGGAAAGGTGTGTTCTTGCCCTGGCTCGACAGGGCCTGCGGCGTCACCACCCAGGGCTTCGCGGGATCGAACAGGCACAGGTCCGCGTTTGCGCCGACCTCGAGTGTCCCGCTGGCGACGCCCAGGATGCGCGCCGCGCGATGGGTCACCGCGGCAAGGGCCTGCGCGGGCTTCAAGCCCGACTCGCGTCCCCACTGGAGCGTGAGCGGCAGCAGGAGTTCGAGGCCGGTGGCGCCGGGTTCGGCCTCGCCGAAGGGCACCTGCTTGGCGTCCTCGTCGACCGGCGTGTGGTCGGAACAGATGGCATCGATGGTGCCTTCGGCCACTCCGCGGCGCAGGCGGTCGCGGTCTGCCGGCTCGCGCAGCGGCGGGGAGAGCCTGCAGTTGGCGTCGAAGTCGCCGATATCGCGGTCGCAGAGATGGAGGTGGTGGATGCCGACGTCGCACGTGAGCGCGGCGCCGCGCTTCTTCGCCTCCGCCACCAGGTCGACGCCCGCGCCCGTGGACAGGCGCGAGACGTGCACGCGCGCACCCGAAGCCGCCATCAGCTCGATGATCGTGCGCAGCGCAACCGTCTCCGCGATCGCCGGAATCGGCGCCAGACCCAGGCGCGTGGCGACTTCTCCCTCGTGCGCGACGCCGCCGCCGGCAAGGGCGGCGTCTTCGGGGCGCAGCCAGACCGTGTAGCCGAAGGTCGCCGCGTATTTCATCGCGCTGAATAACGTGGCTAGGTTGGGCAGGGGCCCATCGCCCTGCGAGAAGCCCACGCAGCCGGCCTCGTGCAGCTCCGCCATCTCGGCCAGGCGCTCCCCCTTGAGCCCCAGCGTAAGCGCCCCAAGCGGGTAGACGCGCGCGAGCCGCATGCCTTCGGCGCGCCGCGTGAGCATCTCCACGAGGCCCGGCTCGTCGAGCGGTGGGTCGGTATCCGGCGGGCAGGCAAGCGTGGTGATCCCGCCTGCGACCGCCGCGCGCATCTCGCTTTCAAGCGTCGCCTTGTATTCGAATCCCGGCTCGCGCAGGCGCGCGGAGGTGTCCACCAGCCCCGGACAGACGTCCAGGCCGGTGGCGTCTATCGTCTCGTCGGCGCGGAAACCGTCGGGCGCCTTGCCGAGCGCGGCGATGAGGCCGTCGGCGACGAAGACCGACGCCTGCCGCTCGCCCCCGCCCGCGGGATCGAGCAGGCGCCCGCCGCGGATCTCGATCTTCATCATGGCGACCCCAGCATCGACATCACCGCCATTCGCACCGCGATGCCGAAGGTCACCTGCGGCAGGATCACGCTCTGGCGGCCGTCGGCCACCGGTGAATCGATCTCCACGCCGCGGTTCATCGGCCCGGGATGCATCACGATCGCGTCCGGTTTCGCGTGCGCCAGCTTCTGCGCCGTGAGGCCGTAACACTTGAAGAACTCCCCGGCCGAGGGCAGGAGGGCGCCGTTCATGCGTTCGTTCTGCAGGCGCAGCATGATCACCACGTCGCAGCCTTTCAGGCCTTCGGCCATGTCGGTGAAGACACGCACGCCCAGCCTTTCCACCTGCGCCGGCACCAGGGTCTTCGGGCCGATCACCCGCAGGTCGGGCACGCCGAGGGTCTTGAGGGCGTGGATCTGCGAGCGCGCGACGCGCGAATGCAGCACATCGCCCACGATCGCGACCGTGAGCGCGGAGAAATCCTTCTTGTAGTGGCGGATCGTGTACATGTCGAGCAGCCCCTGGGTGGGGTGCGCGTGGCGCCCGTCGCCGGCGTTGATGACGGCGACGCCGGGTTTCACGTGGCGCGCGATGAGGTGCGGGGCGCCCGATTGCGAGTGCCGCACGATGAACATGTCCGCGTCCATCGCCTGCAGGTTCCATACCGTGTCGAGCAGCGTCTCACCCTTGGTGGTGGACGAGGCGCCGACGTTGAGGTTGATGACGTCGGCCGACAGGCGCTTGGCGGCGATCTCGAACGTGGTGCGGGTGCGCGTGGAATTCTCGAAAAACACGTTGAAGATCGACTTGCCGCGCAGCAGCGGCACCTTCTTCACCTCGCGCTCGGATACCGAGACGAACTGGTCGGCGGTATCGAGGATGCGGCGGATCATCTCCGCGGGCAGCCCCTCCGTGGACAGCAGGTGGCGAAGCCTGCCGTCGGGGCCGACCTGCACGCTCGCCTTGTGGGAAAGGCTCATCGGGGACGCCTCATTCGGGCCTCTTCACGGCGGCGAAGCGGAAGCGGCCGCTTTCGTTGGACAGCACCAGCTCCTCGTCGCGCGCCACCTCCACCATCGCGCCGGTGAAATCCGCGCTGAAGGGCAGCTGCCGGCCGCCGCGGTCGGCGAGCACCGCCAGACGCACGGCGCTCGGGCGGCCGAAGTCGAAGAGTTCGTTGATCGCGGCGCGCACCGTGCGGCCGGTATGGAGCACGTCGTCGACCAGGACCACCTCGCGGCCGTCAACGGGGACCGGGATCTGGCTGCGGCGCGACTCGCGGTGCAGGCCGATGCTGCCGAAGTCGTCGCGATGCAGCGTGACCGCAAGCACGCCGAGCGGCACGGTGAGGCCGAGGGCGCGGTGCAGCCGTTGCGCCACCCATGCGCCGCCGGAGAAGATGCCCACCAGCACGGCGTCCTTCGCGATTTTTCCGCGCATCTGCTCGGCGAGGCCCGCCACCAGGGTTTCGGGATCGGGAAGGTTGCCCACTTAGCGCTCCATCGAGTCGAGGTAGCTCTGCAGGATCATCGCCGCGGCGAGCGCGTCGATGTCGGATTTGCGGGACTTGCGTGTGCGCGTCTCGCGCAGCTGCGACTCCGCGATCGCCGAGGTGAGGGTCTCGTCGACGAATTCCACCGGCAGGTTGTAGCGCGCCTGCAGCCGGCGCGCGAACTTCTCCGCCAGCTTCGCCACCGCGTGCTCCGAATCGTCCGAGTGGTGTGGGATGCCGACCACGAAGGCCGAGGGACGCCACTCGTCGACGATGCGCCCGATCTCGCGGAAGCGCGCCTCGTTGGCCGATTCCTCGATCGCGCCCAGCGGGTTGGCGATGCGCGTGGAGGTTTCCCCCACCGCCACGCCAATGCGCCGCTCACCGAAGTCGAAGCCGATGAGCGTGCCCGTTGGCGTCACGCGTGCCCCGCCTCCCCGGACAAGTGGAGGGCGTTCACGCCCAGGGCGCTCATCGCCGCGGTGTATCGCTCCTCGGGCGCTAGGCTGAAGATCGTGTCCGGATCGGCTTCCACGGTGAGCCAGCCGTTGCGCAGGATCTCGTCCTCGAGCTGGCCCGCGGCCCAGCCGGCATATCCCAGCGCCACCAGGTGCTCCGCCGGGCCCGCGCCCGCGGCCATCGCCTCGAGGATGTCGCGCGAGGTGGTCAGGCCCACCTCGCCCACCGGCAGGGTCGATTTCCACGTGCCGACCGGGCGATGCAGCACAAAGCCGTGGTCGAACTGCACCGGCCCGCCGAAATAGACCGGCTGGGAGGCGATGGGTGATTCGGGCGGCTCGATCCCGACCTGGCGCAGCAGGGTGGCCAGGGTGACCTCGATGGGGCGGTTGACCACGATCCCGAGGGCTCCGCGTTCGTTGTGTTCGCAGATGAAGGTGAGGGTGCCGGAAAAATTGGGGTCCGCCATCGCCGGCATGGCGATGAGGAAGTGGCTGGTGAGATTGATCGTTTGCATTGGCCACCGGTCGCGTATGTTAATCCTTCACGCCGTTTGGCTCAAATGCCCCCACGAGGTTCCTCTGCCCGCCTACCGATCGGCCCTGTTCTGGTTCCGCCGCGACCTGCGCGACCGCGACAACGCCGGGCTTTATTACGCCCTCAGATCGGCGCAGAGGGTGTACTGCGCCTTCGTTTTCGACCGCGAGATCCTCGATGCGCTGCCCTCGAAGGCCGACCGGCGGGTGGAGTTCATCCACGACAGCCTGGGGGAGCTGGCGCGCTCCCTCGAAAAGGCCGGCGGCGCTCTCTGGGTCCTGCATGGCGAGGCGCGCAGCGCGGTGCCGGCGCTCGCCCAGCAACTGGGAGTGGACGCGGTATTCGCCAATGGCGACTACGAGCCCGCGGCGACCGATCGCGATGCCGAGGTGGAGCGCGCCCTGGCCGCCGCGGGCCGACGGTTCCATCGCGCCAAGGACCAGGCGATTTTCGAGAAGGACGAGATCCTCACCCAGGCCGGCAAGCCGTTTGTGGTCTTCACGCCGTACCGCAACGCGTGGCTCGCCAAGGTCGAGGATTTCTACCTGCAGGCGTACCCGGTGGAAAAACACACGTCCGCGCTGGCACGGCCGCCCGAATTGCCCAGGCGTCCCTCGCTCGAGCAGCTCGGCTTCGAGCGCACCAACCTGGGCGATTTTCCGGTCGCAACCGGCATGTCCGGCGCGCGCGTGCTGCTGGGGGATTTCGCCGCGCGCATGGAGCACTACCGGGCGGCGCGCGACTTTCCCGCGGTGAAGGGCGTCTCGTACCTGTCGGTGCACAACCGCTTCGGCACGATCTCGATCCGCGAGCTGGCGCGCACCGCACGCGCGCAGGCGGGCGAAGGCGCGGCCACCTGGTTATCGGAACTGGTCTGGCGCGACTTCTATTTCCAGGTGTTGTGGCACCACCCGCGCGTCGCGCGCGAGGCGTTCCAGGCCCGCTACGCCGGCCTGGAATGGCCGAACGACGAGGAACTTTTCGAGGCCTGGTGCGCGGGCCGCACCGGCTATCCGCTGGTGGACGCCGCGATGCGCCAGATCAACACCACCGGCTTCATGCACAACCGCCTGCGCATGGTGGTGGCGTCGTTCCTCACCAAGGACCTGCTGGTGGACTGGCGCCGGGGCGAGCGCTACTTCGCACACAACCTCAACGACTTCGATCTCGCGGCCAACAACGGGGGATGGCAATGGGCCGCCTCGACCGGCTGCGATGCCCAGCCCTACTTCCGGATCTTCAACCCGGTGGCCCAGTCGCAGAAGTTCGATCCGGAGGGCAAGTTCATACGGCGCTACCTGCCCGAGCTGGGCAAGGTGCCGGACAAGTTCATCCACGCTCCCTGGACCATGCCGTCTTTCACGCAGCAGGAAGCGGGGTGCCTGATCGGGCGCCACTACCCGGCGCCGATCGTCGACCACGCGGTGCAACGCGTGAAGGCGCTGGCGCTTTTCGGGCGCGCCGGGGCAGCCTAGCGCGCGGGGCGCGCGGCTGCCCGGTTCACGGCCACGACACGCTCGGGCGAGGCGCGGCAATCCGCTCGCACCGGGGCACCCGGCTGTGCCGGCGCGAAGTCGGAATACGTGAGGCCGTGCACCGGTTGCATGCGGCGCACGAACTGCACGTAGGCTTCCGGGCTCTCGCGCAGCTTCGCGCAGTAGCGCTCGTAGAGTTGCGCGTGGAATCCGGCCTCGCCGCGCGGCGTTGCGGCGGATGGTCCAATATTTCGCAGCCGCGAAGCGCCGAGCGCGCCGATTCATTGGCAACGCGATCGCGACGAAACGCGGATTTCGTAACACGAATGGCGCAAACGCGCCGGATTACTCGGCGATCACCTGGTCGGTTCGGGTGAAGGTCCAGGTGCGCGTGATGTGCAGGATGTCGGTGTCGGCGCGGATCTTGTCGGGGAAACGCTCGAAGGGCGAGGCCAGGCGCACGATGCGGATCGCCGCCTGGTCGAGGACCTTGTGCCCGGACGAGCGGTTGACCTCCACCGCCTCTACCTCCCCGTTGGCCTTGATCGCCACGGTCAGTTGCAGGGAGCCATAGAGGCGCCGGCTCTTGGCCTCCCCGGGATAGTTGAGGTTGCCGATGCGCTCGATTTTCTGGCGCCAGGCGTCCACGTATTGCGCGAAGCGGTATTCCTGCGCCCGGGCGCCGACGAACTTGCGCTTCGGGCGTTCCTGGTAGAGCTGCTGGCTGCGGCGGATCTGCGCCTCGAGGCGCTCGATCTCGAGGCTTTTTTCGATCAGGTCCTTCGCCTCCCCATCACTCTTCGGCAACCCTTTCGGGGCGACCTCGACGGTGGTGACCTGGGCGGTCGACTTCATGCGTGTCATCAGTTCCTTCGCCTCGAGCTCGAGCTGGCGCACGCGGTTTTGCGCCGCCTTCATCTCGCGGCTGGGGTCGCGGTCATCAACCGTCGGGAAGGGGCTCGAGGCGCGCAGCTTCTGGTCGGTGTTCCCGCCGCCGTCCAGGTTCGACTGCGCCAGCGCGTCGGCTTTGTCCGGCCGGGTTGCGCTGCGGGAATTGACCAGCACCACGTCCATCACGTTGTGCGGGGCCTGCGCGCCGGTGATCTTCGGCAGCTTGAAGCCCAGGCCGACGATGGCGATGCCGTGGAACGCAATCGAGGCCACCACCGCCACCTGCATGGAGGCTACGAGACCGAAGCGTTCGAGCAGGAAGTCGGAGAAGGAAACGAGAGCGTCGGGGGTTTCGGGCTGCCTCAACTGCATGGCAGTGTTACGGCTCTCGGGATCGCGGCGGCATGAATCGGAATTGTAGCGGGTTATTTCCCCGCATAGCGGCAAAGGACGTGGGCTTCCCACGGGTCGACCTCGCCGAAAGCCACTTTCACCCGTTCGCCCGACGCCGCGGAGGGCAGCCCGATGGCGCGGCAGGTGAGCGGCATCCCGTCGATGCGCACCAGTTCGTCGCGCACGATCGCCGCATCCGCGGTCTCGATGCCTTCCTGCTGCAGGTACCTGAGGCACCAGTAGCGCTCCAGGTAGCGCTGGTGCTCGGCATAGGCCTCGTAGGCCGCCTCGAAATCGCGCGCGGCGGCCACCAGGTCCTCGCGCGAATAGGCCGGCTCGTCCCCGCGCAGCAGCGCAACCAGCTGGCGCTGGTTGGCGAGGTCGCAGAAGCGCCGCAGCGGCGAGCTGACCCAGGCGTAGTGGCTCACGCCCAGCCATTCGTGCGCCGCGGGGACCACTTCCATGCGCGTCTTGCCTGCCTTCTGGTTGCGGTAGAGCGCGTCGTAGCCGCGATCGGCGAGCAGTTTTCCCCACGTCGCGTTCACGTGGATCATGAGCTCGGCCACCAGTGTGTCGACCGGTGTTCCGCGCCGGCGCTGCTCGATCGCCACCCGGCCCTCGCTCACGCGGATGTTGTAGTCGGGGCGGTCGGCGCGCTCTTCGGCCGCGCCACGCGCCGTTTTCAGGAACTTCGCAAGTTTCCAGAGGATGAAAAGGTCGTCGCCGTGGGGGCCTTCCACGCGTCCCTGCGCCACCGTCTCCTCGTTGAGCCGCTGGTCGAGCTCGGCTAGGCGCAGGTTGTCGGCGACGGTGATCCAGTCGAGCCGCGATTCGGCGCCGGCGATCTCGAGGCTCGCGGGATCGACGTCGAGGTACAGCGACGCGGCGGGCACGCGGCGCCCGGCGGCGAGTGTTGCTCGCGCAACCGCGCCTTCCGGAAGCATCGTGACCTTGCCGCCGGGAAAATACACGGTGGACAGGCGCTCGCGCGCCACGGCTTCGAGCCCGTGGGTGGTGCCGAAAAAAAGCGCCGGTGCCGCGATGTGGACGCCGATGCGCAGGCGCCCATCGGCCCGGCGCTCCACCGAGAAGGCGTCGTCGATTTCCGTGGTGTCGGCGTCGTCGATCGAAAACGCGTTTGTGGGGCCCTCGGCCAGCTCACCGGGCGCCTGCAGCGGCCCGGTTTCGGGGAAACCCGTTCCGCGGGGGAAATATTCGAAGGCGAAGCGGCGCAGGAAGTAGTCTTCGGGGCCGGAAAGCGCACCGGCCGCGGCGAGCACCTTCGGCGGCGACTGGCCCGCGGCGGTGGCGGCCTGATCCAGCGCGCGCCATTCGAGCGTCATCTTGTCGGGCTTGAAAAGCAGCGTGTCGATGCGCGTGGCGATCGGCTCCGGAAGGCGGCCCGCGGCAATCTCGCCGGCCCAGGCGTCGACCTGTTCCTGCTGCCTGCGTTTCTTCTCCTGCCCTGCGAGCGCGGCCTTGAGGTTGTCGTCCGGGGCCACCTGGTAGCGCCCCTTCCCACGCTTGTAGAAATACATCGGGTTGGCATGCAGCGTGAGCGCAACCGCGGCGGCTTCCTGCGGCGTGGGCGCGCGGCCGAAATATTCACGCGCCATCTCGTCGAAGCCGAACTCTCCCTGGCCACTCGCCTCCCACAGGAAGTTCGGGTCGATCGGCTCCGAGAGCTTCTGCGCCTCGGGCATGAAGGCGGCAAGCGACTGGCCGTCGAAACGCAGCAGGATCGCGGTGGCCTTCACCTTGGAGCGTTTGCCGTGGGCCGCTTCGACCTGCAGCGAGGCGCCCGCCTCCGTGAGGATGGTGCCCACGCGGAACGCGCCGTCCTCCTCGAACAACACCTGCTTCATGATGCGGCCCATTCCACGAGATCCGGGATGCGCTCCGGGAAGCTCACGAGCGAATGGTCGCCACCCTGGACGACGTCGTGCAGCGCGCCGGCATAGAAGGCCACCGCCTCGCGGTAGTCGAGCACGTCGTCGCCGGTTTCGACGAAGAGCCAGTAGCGCCCGGGCCGGGTGATCGCGGGAAGGTCCATGGCGCGCAGGTCGTCGACATGGTCCTGCGTGAGCACAAACGCCTCGCCGGTGTACAGGTTGGTCTGCGCGCCGAGGTATTTGTGGAAATGAACATGCGGGTGCACCGCGGGATTCAGCAGCGCCGCGCGACAGCCCAGGCGTTCGGCCAGCACGGTGGCGTAGAAACCACCGAGCGAGCTGCCTACCAGTGTGAGGTCGCGCACATCGACGCCATCACACGCCGCCGCCGCCGCCTCGATGGCCCGCGCCGGGCGGTGGTGCAGCTGCGGGACGCGATATCCGGCCCGCGGGGCCGAGCCGCGGATGTAGTCGCCCAGCATCACCGCCTTGCGCGAAAGCGGCGAGCTGATGAAGCCATGCAGGTAGACGATGGTTTTCAGAGCGAGATCCGTCCGCCGCCCAGCTCGACGACATTGCCGCCCACATGGATCGAGCCGTGTGTCACGTCGAGGTACAGCGTCGACGGCCGCTTGATCACCTCGCCCTGCGAGACGACACGCGCCACGTCGGCCTTCGGGCGGATCACGGTGTACCAGCCGCCGAGGTTGGCGCAGGCCGAGCCGGTAGCGGGGTCTTCGAGGATCGCGGAGCCATTGGGGAAGAAGAAGCGCGCTTCGACGGTGCCCGCCGCGTCGCCGGCATCGTGGAACACGTAGGCCATGCTGTTGCCGTCCACGCTTTTCAGGCGCGAGAACGCGTCGGCTTGCGGGCGGGCGCGACGCACCGCATCGGCGCTCGTGAGCGGGACGATGAGCTGCTCCTTGCCGGCGCTGACCCAGAGCGGGTATTCAGCCATGTCGCGCCCCTCCAGGCCGAGGATCTGCGCGAGATCCCGGCGGTGCATCTCGAAGGCGCGCGCGGCCGGCTGCATCGCCTGGAGCGTCCAGCGGTCACCCTTCGCGTTCACCGGGATGACCCCCGCCTTCATCTCGAGGGCCACCGCGTCGCCGCCGCCCTTGAGCGCGCGCACCACATGCGCGGTCCCGAGCGTGGGGTGCCCGGCGAAAGGCATTTCATAAGACGGCGTGAAGATGCGCACGCGCGCCGTCGCCTTGTCCGTCGGCAGGATGAAGGTGGTCTCCGACAGGTTGAACTGGCGCGCCAGGTCCTGCATGGTGTCGCCGGAAATGCCGCTGCCGTCCTCGAACACACACAACGGATTGCCCGTGAGGCGCCCTTCGCGGGCGAAGACGTTGAGGATGCGGTAGGCGTATTCGGTCATGGCTTTCCTTCAGTCTGCGCAAGCAGTGCGGCGCTGTTGCCGGCGCGCAAGCGGTCGAGCAGCTTCCGGTGCACGCCGCCGAAGCCGCCGTTGGACATCACCAGCACGTGGTCGCCGGGCTTGAGCGTACGCGCCAGCAGCTCCACCATCGGCCCGAGGCTGCGGTGCGTCGTCGCCCGGGTGCCGAGCGCGGCCAGCGCCTGGGCCGGGTCCCAGCCGAGGTCGCTCGCATAGCAATGGACCACGTCGGCATCCACGAAGCTCGCGGCCATGCGGCCCTGCATGGTGCCGAGCTTCATGGTATTGGAGCGCGGCTCGAACACCGCGACGATGCGCGCCTTGCCCACGCGCCGGCGCAAACCCGCGATGGTGGTTTCGAAGGCCGTGGGGTGGTGCGCGAAGTCGTCGTAGACGGTGATGCCGTCCACGGTGCCGAGCACTTCCATGCGCCGCTTCACGCCCTCGAAACGCGACAGGAACGCGATGCCCGCGGCCACCGGCACGCCCACGTGGCGCGCGGCGGCGAGCGCCGCCAGGGCGTTCTGCCGGTTGTGTTCACCCATGAGTGGCCAGCGCACCGTCCCCTGCGGCTCGCCGCCGAGAAGGATGTCGAACGAGTCGTCGGCATGGATCTCGCCCACGCTCCACGCCTGGCCGGCGCCGAAGCGCTCCACCGGGGTCCAGCAGCCGCGCGCCAGCACGCGTTCGAGCGAGGCCTGCTCGCCGTTGACCACCAGCAGGCCCTGCGACGGGACGGTACGCACCAGGTGGTGGAACTGGGTCTCGATCGCGGCGAGGTCGGGAAAGATGTCGGCGTGGTCGTATTCGAGGTTCGCAAGCACCGCGGTGCGCGGCCGGTACCAGACGAACTTCGAGCGTTTGTCGAAAAACGCGGTGTCGTATTCGTCGGCCTCGATCACGAAGAAGTTGCTGGCGCTGTCGCGCGCGGTGACGTCGAAATTGCGCGCCACGCCGCCGATCAGGAAACCCGGCGCGAGGCCCGCGGCCTCGAGGATCCACGCGAGCATCGACGCGGTGGTGCTCTTGCCGTGGGTGCCGGCCACCGCGAGGACCCACTTGTCCCCCAGCACGTGGTCCGCGAGCCACTGGGGGCCGCTCGCGTAGGCGAAGCCCTGGTCCAGGATCGCCTCGATCACCGGCTTGCCGCGGGTCATGGCGTTGCCGACCACGTAGAGGTCGGCCTTGTACCTGGCGAGCTGCTGCGCGTCGTAGCCTTCGTGCAGCTCGATGCCGAGCGCGCGCAGCTGGTCGCTCATGGGCGGGTAGACCTGCGCGTCGCATCCGGTGACGGTATGGCCGCGCTCACGCGCGATCTTGGCCAGCCCGCCCATGAAGGTGCCGCAGATGCCGAGGATGTGGAGGTGCATTTGATGGGGGCCCGCCCCGGGAATCGTCTACCCGGGGAGAGGCAATCCAGTCCTATCTGAAGATGAAATAGACCGCGCCGAGCAGGCACAACGCCGCCCAGACGTAGTCAAGCTTGAAGGGCTGGTCCATGTACAGCATCGCGAACGGGACGAAAATCACGAGCGTGATGACTTCCTGGAGGATCTTGAGTTGCGCAAGCAAGATGCCGCCGGCGAAACCGATGCGGTTGGCGGGCACCTGCAGGGAGGTCATGGGGATTTCGCGGTCCGGGCGTCGAGCGGCGGGGCTCACGCCGGTCCGGACGCCCTGCAAAGTCGATGCGAAATTGTACGTTAAACTGATCCTCCCGCCCCGCCTGAAAGCGGCAACTCGCATGGTCCCCCACCTCACCACATCGTTGACCGGCCCCCTGCAGGAGCTCGAGCGCCAGGTGCTCGCGCAGCGCCCGCAAATCGAGCGCTGGTTGCGCACCCAGTGGCTGGAGCACGAGGCGCCGTTCTACACCTCGGTGGACCTGCGCAACAGCGGCTTCAAGCTGGCGCCGGTGGACACGAACCTCTTTCCGGGCGGCTTCAACAACCTGAATCCGGACTTCCTGCCGCTGTGTGTGCACGCGGCCATGTCCGCGATCCAGAAGATCTGCCCGGACGCTTGCGGCGTGATGCTGGTGCCCGAAAACCACACCCGCAACCTGCACTACCTGCAGAACGTCGCCGTGCTCAAGCGCATCCTCGAGGGCGCCGGGCTCACCGTGCGCATCGGCAGCCTGATCCCCGGGCTGAAGGAGCCGGTGGCGGTCGAGACCGCGCAGGGCGACAGGCTGCTGCTGGAGCCGGTCCAGCGCCGCGGCAATCGGGTCGGCGTCGAAGGCTTCGATCCGTGCGCGGTGCTGCTCAACAACGACCTCTCGGCCGGCATTCCCGCCATCTTCCGCGGCATCGAACAGCCGGTGCTGCCCCCGCTCATCGCCGGGTGGGCGACGCGGCGCAAGTCCCACCATTTCCACGCCTACGACCGCGTGGCCGAAGAATTCGCCCGGCTGGTGGGCATCGACCCCTGGGTGATCAACCCGGCCTTCAGCCAGTGCGGCAAGGTGAACTTCGCCGACAAGGAAGGCGAGGACTGCCTGGCCGCGAACGTGGAATTCGTCCTCGGCGAGATCCGCGAGAAATACGCCCATTACGGCATCACGGAGCAGCCGTTCGTGATCGTGAAGGCGGACGCGGGCACCTACGGCATGGGCATCATGACGGTGAAAAGCGTCGACGACGTGCGCAACCTCAACCGCAAGACGCGCAACAAGATGTCGACCATCAAGGACAGCCGGCCGGTGAGCGAAGTCATCATCCAGGAAGGCGTCTACACGTTCGAAAACGTCGACGGCGCGGTTGCCGAACCCGTCGTCTACATGGTCGACCAGTTCGTGGTCGGCGGTTTCTACCGCGTGCACACCGAGCGCGGCGTCGACGAGAACCTCAATTCACCGGGCGCGAAGTTCGTGCCGCTCGCCTTCGAGACCGATTGCCACACGCCCGATTGCGGCGCCCAGCCGGGCGACCCGCCCAACCGCTTCTATACCTACGGGGTCGTGGCGCGCCTGGCGATGCTCGCCGCCGCCGTCGAGGTCGAAGAGCTTGTCGAGCGCGACAACGCCCCGGAGGCCCGGGCGGCCAACGCATGAAGTTCGCGTTTGTGGTGGACCCGCTGGACCAGCTCAAGGCCTGCAAGGATTCCACGATCGCGATGATGCGCGCGGCCGCCGGGCGCGGGCACTCCGTGTTCGCGCTCGAGGCCCGCGAGATCTTCGTGCGCGAAGGCTCGGTGCGCAGCCGCGTGCGCGCCCTCGAGGTTTCCGGCGACGACGACAGCTGGTATCGCGTCACCGGCGAAGCCGAAGCGCGCCTGGCGGATTTCGACTGCGTGATGATGCGCAAGGACCCGCCCTTCGACCAGGAGTACTACTACTCCACGCTGCTGCTCGAGCGCGCGCAAGGCGAAGGCGCGCATGTCTTCAACAATCCGCGCGCGTTGCGCGACTGGAACGAAAAACTCGCGATCCTGCGTTTTCCCGCGCTCGCCCCGCCCACGCTGGTGGCGAGCGACATGCCCACGGTGCATGCGTTCATCGACCAGCACGGCGACGCCATCGTGAAGAAACTCGACGGCATGGGCGGCACGATGATCTTCCGCGTGGGCGCCACCGACCCGAACCGCAACGTGATCGTCGAGACGCTGACCGACAACGGCCGGCGCACGATCATGGCGCAGCGCTACATCCCGCAGATCGCGCAGGGCGACAAGCGCGTACTGGTGATCGACGGCGAGCCTTTCCCCTACTGCCTCGCGCGCATCCCCAAGGCGGGCGAGACGCGCGGCAACCTCGCCGCCGGCGGGCGCGGCGTGGCGCAGCCGATCTCGCAGCGCGATCGCGAGATCGCCACCCAGGTCGGCGTGGAGCTGGTGAAGGCGGGCATCGTCTTCGCCGGGCTCGACATCATCGGCGACTGGCTCACCGAGGTGAACGTCACCAGCCCCACCTGCATCGTCGAGATCGAGGAGCAGGCGGGCGGGGATGCCGCCGAGGTGCTGATGGATGCGCTGGGCGCCTAGCTAGAAGGGCCCGTGGGCGTCGACGCGGTCGATGATCCGCGCCTTCTGCGCATCGTCCAGGGGCTTGCGCCACATCACCATGAGGTGTGGCAGACCCGTGTCGACATAACCGGTGCGAAGGTCGGCAGCACGCGCGCGCGATTCTCCCACGTGGCCGAAGGACGCTAGGCTGTCTCCAAGCATCGCCACGCTGTCGCGCGTCACGATCGTGGCCAGGCCGCCCTGTTCGCGCACCTGCGCGAACAGCGGGCGCGGCATGCGGCGATACGCGCGTTCGTCCACGCACATGCCACCACCGAGGTGCACGTCGCCGTAGGGTGTCTGGTGGACGTACGCGACCACCGCCAATTCGCCCGTGCCCGCGGGCGGTGAATAGACCAGCACGAAATGCCGCGGGTAGTCCGGAATCCCGTGTCCGAAGCAACGCTTGAAGAGATCGCCGGCGAGCACGCGGGCATCGTTCACTTCCCAGGTACGCAGGCAATCGCGCCAACCCGGCTGCGTCGCCGCGTCCGGCTCATCGGCAACCGCGCGGGGCGAAGCCGGCAGGCACCCCGCGGCCCCGAGAAGCCGCTCGAGCTGCGCGGGCGATTTCCAGTGCGAACCCGAGACGTAGCGCGGAATGCTCCAGCGTGAAGACGATGCGTTGACCGGCGCCGGGTCGGTCGAAAACGCCGCGTATGCGCCGTGATCGGCCATGTGGTTCGGCAGGTAATCGCCCGCGAGGTAATCGTTCGGCACGCCATAGGGGTACGCAAACAGGACCTCGCCCTCGCGCCCGCGCAGCCGCCGCAGCGCGATGGAGGCCTGGGCAATCTGCGCGTCCGCGTCGTGCTTCGTGCGCAGGTCGAAGGCACCGCGCGGCGAGCTGGCCACGGTGCGCGCCAGCGAATCGTGGTTGTGGTCCCAGCCGTGGCTTTCCACGGCGAGCAGTCCTTCGGCTTCGGCCTGTGGCCACCAGCCATCGTTCCACCATCCGCAGCCGATCATGCAGGTGCGATCGAGCTCCTCGCGCGCGGCCGGCGAGACGATTGCAAACGAGGTCGCGTGCAGGCGCGGCTGGGCGCCGGCGCCATGGCGGGCGCGGAAGTCGCGCAGGATGCCCGCCATGGCGCGCTGTGGTCCCTGCGCGGGATGCGGGAGGTCGTGGAAATCGAAGTCGGAGCCGTCGTCGAAGGTGAGGCCCACGCAGCCCCGCAATTGCGCCAGCCGGCCTTCGACCAGCGCGCGCGCGATCTCCATCACCGGCACCACGCGCAAGCCCATGCGATGGATCGTTTCCAGGTCTTCGCGGAAGGCGACGTGTTCGTTGCGCGCGTAGTCCGGGCCGGCCACGTTCATGGAATGCCAGGTGAGCACCGGCACGCGCACGGGGGCATTCATCAAGGTCGCGGGGCTAGAAAATGGTGATGCGATCGAAGTCGCTGCCGCGGTCCAGGATCTCGTAGACGGTGCTTTCCTTGATCTCGCCATCCCACAACGCGATGCCCCGGCCACGCTGGGCGACGCGATTGCCGACCACGATGGAGGCCGGGATCTTGATGCGCTCCAGCGCCGGAAGCCGGAAGCCCACGCCCCACTTCGCGGTGTCGCGATTGCGCGAATCGGCCGCGCGGACGGGAACTGGTTCGGGCCGCCCGGGGAAAAGCGTGATGGTCGCAACCAGCTTGCCGTCGGTTTCCTGGGCCAGGGCACTCACGCGCCCGAGGAAAAACGGCGCGGTGTCGCCGATCCTCATGGCGACCAGCCTGCCGATGGCGACGGCCTTGGAGGATGTCGACGGGCGCTGCAGGCGCCAGGCGCCCATCATCTCGTCGATCACCGGCCAGTTCTCGACCGAAAAGTTGAAATCCGACACCATCATCGACTGGGTGCGCTCGGTGACGCGGCCGAAGACCTCGATGTCCTGCTTTTCCTGGCGCGTCATCTCGCGCTTCTTGTCGGGCTGCTCGAAAGCCTTGCCGCCGGTCACGAAGAAGTGGATCTCGTTCAGGCCGAACACCAGGCCCACGGACTTTTCGTTCGGGATCTTGGCGGGCGGACGCGGCGGCGAGCCTTCGCACCAGAGCTTGTGCAGCCGCAGCAGCAGTTCGAGCGCATCGCCGGCGGCAAAATCCTGGGGCAGGCCGAGGGCGGACGGGTCTTCGTCCTTCTGCAGGCCGAAGATGCGCCGACGCATGCTCTTGGACAACGCATCGACATCCAGCAGGCGGTGGTTGTCGCGCAGATCCGCGGCGGGCAGCGGGCGCGCGCCGATCGGCCGGGTGAGGTCGACGGCGAGCGGCAGCTGTGCGGGGCCGCCTTCCACCGGCGTGGCGCGCACCTGGACCTTGCGCACCCACATGCGCAGCAGCTTTTCCATGAACTCCATCTGCGGGGCGGTGAGCTCCGAAAGGTATGCGGCCTGGGCCAGCACCACCTGCGCGTAGGCTTCGGAAACGCTCGACAGGCCGTCGTCGCTTTCCAGCGAGTCCTTGACCCGCTCGTCGGCCAGGCCCGCGCTTTCCGCGGCCAGGTAGTCGCCGTGCAGGCGGGTCCACAGTTCCGGGTCGAAACGGCGGTAGACCACCGCGTGGAAGATCATTTCCGCGCCGACGTAGCGCACGATGCGCTGCATCACCAGCGCGGCGTGGCCGGCGATTTCGCCTTCGCCCGTCCGCGCCGCCTCGAGCGCCTTGCGGTAGCCGGCTTCCATCCGTTCCAGCAGGGCGCGGCCGGTGCGCCAGGCATCGCTGTCGTTGGCCGACAGCGGCAGCGTCTTGCCGAAATAACGCGCGCGCTGTTCGCCCTGGAGGAAAGCGATCTTGTCGCGCATGAGCTCGAGGCACTTCAGGCGGCCGAGGGCATCGAATTCGACCTCGCCCAGCCCCTTGAGCGCCTCCAGCACCAGCGACTGGGCCTGGGGGATGTTGGTGAGCGGCAGGGCATTGAGCCACTCCTTGCAGCCGCGCGCATCGGCGAAGCCGAGCGCACCGCCGTCGCGAGTTGTCGGGGGCGTGGAGGACATGGCGCTAGCGGCCCAGGCGCGCGACGATGGCCGCGGAGATGGCGCCCGCGGCGGCTTCGCGCCGCGCGGACGGTTGCGATTCGCGCCGCGGGGCGCACCAGATCGGCCCCGGGTAATGCCGGTCGTCGGCAAAGCGGGGCACCACATGCCAGTGCAGGTGCGGGGTCATGTTTCCCAAACTCGCGAGGTTCATCTTTTCCGCCCGCATGGTTTCGCGAATCGCTTCCTCGACGGCGAAAACCACCGCCATGAATTCGTCCCGTTCGGCGCGCGGCAGATCCGTCATCTCCGTCGCATGGCGCCTGAGGATCACGCGGCAGTAGCCGGGGTAATCCGGCTCGTCCACGCGCACCACGCGGCACAGGTCATTCTGCCAGAGCACCGCCCCCCCGGGACTGTTGCAAAGCTCACAGCCAGCCTGCGCCTGATTCATGGATTGGGTTGTCGCCGGGAGCACATTCGCCTATTAGAGCAAAACGCGCTCGATCCCGCCCCGGTTGGCCTTGTCGACGAATTCGCGCATCCAGTCCTTTCCAAGCAGGTGGCGCGCCATCTCCACCACGATGTAGTCGGCGCTGGTGCCCGAATCGTCGTCGTAACGGCTCAGGCCCTGCAGGCACGACGGGCAGGCGGTGAGGATCTTGACCTGCCCCTCGAAGCCGTCCGCCCGCACCTTGCCGGCGCCCTTGCGCATCTCCTCTTCCTTGCGGAAACGCGCCTGCGTGGCGATGTCCGGGCGGGTGGCCGCGAAGGTGCCGGATTCCCCGCAGCAACGCTCGTTGAGGGCGACTTCCTGGCCCATCAGGGTGTTGACCACCGTAAGCGGCTTGTAGGTCTTCATCGGCGTGTGGCAGGGATCGTGGTACATGTAGCGCACCCCCTCGACGGCGGCGAGCGCGACGTTTTTTTCCATCAAATACTCGTGGATGTCGAGCAGCCGGCAACCGGGAAAGATCTTGTCGAATTCGTACTTCTGCAGCTGGTCCATGCAGGTGCCGCAGGACACCACCACGGTCTTGATGTCGAGGTAGTTGAGCGTGTTGGCCACGCGGTGGAACAACACGCGGTTCTGCACCGTGATCTGTTCGCCCCTGGCGCCCTGCCCGGCCGAAGTCTGCGGATAGCCGCAGCAGAGATAGCCCGGGGGCAACACGCACTGGCTGCCCACGTGATAAAGCAGCGCCTGGGTGGCCAGGCCCACCTGGCCGAAGAGGCGCTCGCTGCCGCAACCGGGGAAATAGAACACGGCTTCGGATTCGTCGGTCATCTTCGCCGCGTCGCGGATGATCGGGATGGTGGCCGCGTCCTCGATGTCGAGCAGCGCGCGCGCGGTTTTCTTCGGCAATCCGCCGGGCATCGGCTTGTTGATGAAGTGGATCACCTGCGCCTTGAGCGTGGGTTTGCCGACGGTGGCCGGCGGCCTCTTCACCTGGCTCTGCACGAACGGCGTGCGGCCCCAGAGCTTGTTGGCCAGGCGCTGCGCGCGGAAGCCGAAGTCGATCATCACCGCCTTGATCAGCTTGATCCTGGTGGGATCGGTGGCGTTGAGGAACTGGAGCGCCGCCCAGGTGCCCAGGCTGGGCCTGCGCTTGCGCAGGCGCGAAAGCAGGTTACGCATCGCGATCGAGACGTCGCCGAAATCGATGTCGACGGGGCACGGCGATTCACACTTGTGGCAGACGGTGCAGTGGTCGGCCACGTCGCCGTATTCGTCGAAATGGCGGATGGAGACGCCGCGGCGCGTCTGCTCCTCGTAGAGGAAGGCTTCGGTGAGGAGCGAGGTCGCCAGGATCTTGTTGCGCGGGCTGTACAGAAGGTTCGCCCGTGGCACGTGCGTGGTGCACACCGGCTTGCACTTGCCGCAGCGCAGGCAGTCCTTGAACATGTCGGCGATCGCGCCGATCTCGTTCTGCTCGAGGATCAGCGACTCGTGCCCGATGAGTGCGAAGGACGGCGTGTAGGCGCGCGTGAGGTCCGCGCCCGCCAGCAGCTTGCCGCGGTTGAAGTGGCCCCCGGGATCGACGCGGCGCTTGTAGTCGGCGAAGGGCGCGAGCTCCTCCGGCGTGAGGTATTCCATCTTGGTCAGGCCGATGCCGTGTTCGCCCGAGATCACCCCGCCCAGGTCGCGCGCGAATTGCATGATGCGTGCCACCGCGGCATTGGCCTCGTGCAGCATCTCGTAGTTGTCGGAGTTGACCGGGATGTTGGTGTGCACGTTGCCGTCGCCGGCGTGCATGTGGAGCGCGACGAAGACGCGCCCGCGCAGCACCTCGGCATGGATCGCCTCCACCGCCTTCATCACCGGCTCGAAATCGCGGCCGGTGAAGATGTCGCGAATCGGATCGCGCAGCTCCCGCTTCCACGAGATGCGCAGGTTGTGCAGCTGCACGCGCGAGAAAAGGTCCTCGGACGGATCGTTTCCGAGGGCGGCCGGGTCCTGCCCCAGGCCCTCGAGGTCGGTACGCACGCTGGAGGCCAGCCGGTCGAGGTTCGCGAGGATGTAGGACCAGCGGCGCGAGACGCGATCCACCAGCTCCCTGGCCTGGGCCGGGCGCTCGCCGAGGAGCTCGCCGCGGCCGATGGTGTCGAGCGTCTTGTCGTCACCCCACACGGGCAACTCGCCCGAGAGGAATTCCTTCAGCTTCGCGGCCAGCTTGAGCTTGCTCGCGATCGAGAATTCGATGTTGATGCGCTCGATGCCGTCGGTGTAGTCGCCGAGGCGGTTCAAGGGGATGACCACGTCCTCGTTGATCTTGAACGCGTTGGTGTGTTTGGAGATCGCGGCGGTACGCGCGCGGTCGAGCCAGAAGCGCTTGCGCTGCTCCGGGGTGACCGCGATGAAACCCTCGCCGTCGCGCGCGTTGGCGATGCGCACGACGTGCGAAGCCGCTTGCGCCGCCGCATCTTCGTCGTCGCTCACGATGTCGCCCAGCAGGATCATGCGCGGGCGCCCGCGGCTCTTGGCCTTGGTCGCGTAACCCACGGCCTTCACGTAGCGCTCGTCGAGGTGCTCGAGGCCCGCGAGGATCGCCCCGGGGTGTTTGTCGAGGTAATCCTTGATCTCGACGATCGAGGGCACGGCCTTTTTCACGTCGCCGAAGAATTCCAGGCACACGGTGCGCACGTGTTTCGGCATGCGGTGCAGGATGAAGGTGGCCGAGGTGATGAGGCCGTCGCAGCCTTCCTTCTGCACGCCCGGCAGGCCCGCCAGGAACTTGTCGGTGACGTCCTTGCCGAGGCCTTCCTTGCGAAGGCGCCTGCCTTCGACCTCCAGCAGCTCTTCGCTCTTGAGCGTCTTGCCGTCGGCGCCAAAGCGGCGCAGGCGGAAGCGCGCAAGCGGCGCATCGTGGATGCGGCCGCGGTTGTGGTCGAGGCGTTCGACCTCCAGCCATTCGGCGTCGGGCGTGACCATCCGCCAGGAGGCGAGGTTGTCGAGGGCCGTGCCCCAGAGCACGGCTTTCTTGCCGCCGGCGTTCATGGCGACGTTGCCGCCGATGCACGACGCGTCGGCGGAGGTGGGATCGACGGCAAACACCAGGCCCGAGGCCTCGGCGGCTTCCATCACGCGCCTGGTGACGACGCCCGCGCCGCAGCGAATGACCGGGCAAGGCTCGGCGAGCCCCGGCAGCAGGCGCTCCTCGATCGACGAGAGGTCCTCGAGCTTCTCGGTGTTCAGGACGGCCGAGAGGCGGTCGAGTGGTATCGCCCCGCCGGTGTAGCCGGTGCCACCGCCGCGCGGGATCACGGTGAGCCCGAGCTCGATCAGCGCGCCGACAATCGCGGCGCATTCATCCTCGGTGTCCGGGTTCACGACAACAAACGGGTATTCGACGCGCCAGTCGGTCGCGTCCGTGACGTGCGACACACGCGCCATGCCGTCGAACTGGATGTTGTCCCTGCGCGTGATCGATCCCAGCCGGCGCACCACCTTGCGGCGCAGCGTGCGCGTTTCCTCGAACTCGCTTGCGAAATCGTCGACCGCCTTGTGCGCGGCCACCAGCAGGCTGCCCACCATGGAATCGCGCCCGGCGTCACCCTTGTCGCCGCGGCGCTTCTGGATCTCGCTTACGCGATGGCGCATCGCCTCGACCAGCAGGCGAAGGCGTTTCGGGCTGTCGAGCAGGTCGTCCTGCAGGTACGGGTTGCGGCGCACCGCCCAGATGTCGCCCAGCACCTCGTAGAGCATGCGGGCGGAGCGGCCGGTGACACGTTGCTCGCGCAGCTCGTCGAGCGCATGCCAGGCCTGCTCGCCCAGCAGGCGGATCACGATCTCGCGGTCCGAGAACGACGTGTAGTTGTAGGGGATTTCGCGCAGTCGGGAGGTCATGGGGGGTTCGATGCCGCGGAAGGCGGGGAGTTGCGGCAAGCCGGAAATCTTACCGCAGTGCAGCAATGCTCCCGGTAGACCGGCTCAGAAGAGCGCCACCGCCTGGGCCACCGCCAGGTAGCGCAGCAGCTTGCCCACCATCATCGCCAGCGCCGCCGCCCAAAGCGGCACGCGCAACCACCCGGCGGCCGCGCACAAGGCGTCTCCCACGATCGGGACCCACGACAACAGCAGCGATGGCGCGCCGTAGCGCCGCACCGCCGCCACGATGCGAGGCGACGGGAGCGTGCGCGCGGGCAGGAGCCGGCCGATGCCGTAGGTGGTGAGGCCGCCGAGCGTGTTTGCGATGGTGGCGATGGCGATGGCGAGTGCGATGCGCTCCGGCGCCGCCTTCAGCACCGCGACCAGGACCACTTCGGAGTTCGCCGGCAGCACCGTGGCCGAGAGGAAAGCCGCCGCAAACAGCGCCGCCAGCCCGGTATCGCCGCTCCAGTCGAACATGCATCGAGTGTAGCAATCGACTGGTGTACGCTTCCAGATCCATGTCGAACAAACCGTCTCGCATCCGCATCGCCACGCGCGAAAGCAAACTCGCCCTGGTCCAGACCCACTTTGTCGCCGCCGGGCTACGCGCCGCGCATCCCGGCCTCGAGGTCGACCTGGTGCCCATGACCACGAAGGGCGACCGCATCCTGGACCGGCCGCTTGCGCAGGTTGGTGGCAAGGGCCTTTTCATCAAGGAGCTCGAGGTCGCCCTCGACGAGGGCCGCGCCGACATCGCCGTGCACTCGATGAAGGATGTGCCGATGGTGCTGCCAGGGCAATTTTCACTCACCACCTTCGGCGCGCGCGAAGTCGCGCTCGACGCCTTCGTCTGCAACCATCACGAAAGCCTCGCTGCGCTGCCGGCGGGAAGCCGTGTCGGCACCTCGAGCCTGCGCCGCGAATGCCAGTTGCGGCGCGCCCACCCGCGGCTCGAATTCGTGCCGCTGCGCGGCAACGTCAACACGCGCCTGGCGAAGCTGGATGCCGGCGAATACGAGGCCATCATCCTTGCCGCGGCGGGCCTGCGCCGGCTCGGTTTCGAGGACCGCATCCGCGCCACCATCAACGATTCGATTCCCGCCATCGGCCAGGGCATCCTCGCGATCGAGTTCGCGGGCGGGCGGGCGGACCTGGCAGCCGTGCTGGCGCCGTTCGAGCAGCCGCAAACCGCGCAGGCCGCCCGCGCCGAACGTGCCGTGGGCCTGGTGGTGGAGGGCAGCTGCGAGGTGCCGCTGGGTGCGTTCGCGCGGGTGGACGGCGCCCGCGTCACTCTCGATGCGTTCCTCGGCTTGCCCGACGGCACCCTCTACGT
>JBBREI010000021.1:0-31141 GCA_038203035.1 Burkholderiales bacterium | reverse complement strand
TGGCACGAAGGCATGCTGGTTCGCGTGGTGCATCGGCGGCAATCGGCGTGGCATCGGCGTTCCCGTTCTAGTCACCTGAAGCAGAGCTAGCGAACGTCGATCAGCGCAGTGCCCGCAAGGCGGTCGTGCAGGAACTGCCGGTCGCGGTCGACCAGCGCCCAGGCGAAGCCCAAGCCCGCCGCCGCGACCCCAAGGATCGCCAGCAGGTACCGGTGCAGCGCGCGCCCGGCGCCCAGCGGCGCGCCGTCGTGGCGCACCAGGCGGATCTTCCAGGTCTTCATCGGCAGGGTTTGGCCGCCATGGGTCCAGAACCAGGCGAAATAGCCCCCCCAGACCGCCAGCACCCACCCCTGGAGCAGGTGGCGCTTCCAGCCCACGGTGGCATCGCCGAAAAAGGCGAGGAACGGGAACGTGGCGATGAACACCAGCGCCAGCAGCAGCAAAACTTCGTATAGCAGGCTTGCGAACCGCCGGCCGAGGGCCGGCGCGCGAAGGCCCTCGGCCGGCGTCACCGGCTGGCCGGGTTGTCCGGCACCTGGCGGGGAGGCCGGCGGGGAGCCGCTTCCCGCTTCACCGGTTCGCGCGGGTCCGGGACCACCACGCCCGAGGGCACTCGCTCGCGGCGCGGGGGCTGGACGCGCGGCTCGGCTTGGCGGGGCTCCACCAGGATCTGCTGTGTGGGCATTTCGGGGCCCGCCTGGGCAGCCGGCGGGGTGGCCTGTTGGTGGCGCTGCAGCCAGCGTTCGCGCAGTTCGTGCTGGCGGGCCGGGGGTAACTTGCGCAGGCCCTGGAACGTTTCTCGCGCTTTCCGCCGCTCGTCGGGCGACATGGCGGCCCAGCCCCGGATGCGGGCATCGAAGCGTTCCTTCTGGATCGGCTGCAGGTTGGGGTACCGCCTCGCCGAAGAGATGAGGCGCTGCTGCTGGTAACCTGGCAGGCCGTTCCATTCCGCCTCGATGGGCGCAAGGATGCGCCGCTCTTCGGGCGCCAGCGCGCTGAAGGAGGTCCGCGGCGTCTTGAGGCGATCGGCAGCCGGCTGGGCCGCGACGTTGGCCGCAAACGCCAGCAGGACCGCGGCGATCAGCCCTGAGACTTGCCGAGCCATGAGCGGAAGTCCTGGTCCAGGAATGCATCTGGGGGCAATTCCTGGGTCAGGAGCTGCGCGTCTATGTCTCCAAGGTCGGGCTCCTGCGCCGATTTGACGGCAAGTACCCCGATCAGGATGGCAATGGGCAGGAAAAGCAACGCGCGCTGCATCACTGAATAATGAAGTGTCTGCGCCGTGCCCGCGTTGACCGTGACGAGGCCGAAGAGGCGTACCGGCTCGCGGTACGCATCCATCGCCCGCAGCCGCGCGGATTTGAGCCGCGTGGCCTGCATTTCCCCGACGGCCTTGGCGCCGCGATCCAGCCAGGGTTTCAACTTGGAAGCAAATTCGTTTTCATTCATAGCGTTATCCCTTTTGATCTCAGGACTTTAGCCAAAGCGTGGGTCGCTCGGGAGCAGTGAGTTTTTACGCTGCCTTCCGAGCATCCCATGACCTTGGCCGTCTCGCTTACGTCGAGCTCCTCCCAGTAACGCAGCATGAAAGCCTCGCGTTGACGGGCAGGAAGGGCTTTTACCGCATCCTCGATCGACGCCATCACCTGGGACTGCTCAAGGCGGTCGGCCGGGGAGTCGGGGACGTTGGGGGAGTTCTCCACCTCCAGGGTGTCGAACGGGTCGCCCTCGCCATCCTCGCCGCCCAGCCCGAGGTTGGAAAGCAAGGTCGTCCACGTCGAGCGCACCTTCGAGCGGCGAAAATAGTCGCGGATCGCGTTCTGCAGGATGCGCTGGAACAGCAGCGGCAATTCGGCGGCGGGGCGGTCGGAGTATTTCTCCGCGAGCCGCATCATCGAGTCCTGCACGATGTCCAGGGCCGACTCTTCCTCGTGCACGGCGAACACGGCCTGCTTGAATGCGCGCCGCTCCACCGAGGCAAGAAAGTCGGACATCTCCTTCGCAGTGGCCAGGGCTGTTCCTCGATTCGGGGGTGCGCGCATGGTAGCAAACACGCGTTCGCGAACCGCCGCCGCGGCCCTGCGGCAGCGCGGCAATTTTGGCTTGACCAATGTGCAGTCAGCCGCTAATCTCGATCGTTCCCCGACCGAAAACCCCCGCTTTACAAGGCCTTACGATGGAACTCAAGCTCCCGCCCACCGTGGATTCCGGTGAAACCCTCACCGGCGCCGAAATCGTCATCCGTTGCCTGCAAGCGGAAGGCGTAGAGCACGTATTCGGCTATCCGGGCGGCGCGGTACTTTTCATCTACGACGCGATTTTCCGCCAGAAGGTGGTCAAGCACGTGCTGGTGCGCCACGAGCAGGGCGCCCTGCATGCCGCCGATGGTTATGCCCGTGCCACCGGCAAGTGTGGGGTGGCCCTCGTCACGAGCGGCCCCGGGGTGACCAACGCGGTGACGGGAATCGCAACGGCCTACATGGATTCGATCCCGATGGTTGTGCTCACGGGCCAGGTGCCCACGCGCGCCATCGGCGAGGACGCCTTCCAGGAATGCGACACGGTTGGCATCACGCGGCCGTGCGTGAAGCACAATTTCCTGGTGAGGGACGTGAACGAACTCGCGACCACCATCAAGAAGGCTTTCCACATCGCCACCACCGGCCGGCCCGGGCCGGTCGTGGTCGACATCCCCAAGGACGTCTCCAGCCAGAGCGCGCGTTTCCACTATCCCGAAAAGGTCAGCATGCGCTCCTACGCCCCGGTCACTCGCGGGCACGGTGGGCAGATCAAGAAGGCGCTGAACCTGCTCATCGAGGCCAGGCGTCCGATGATCTACGTGGGTGGCGGCGCCATCCTCGGCGAAGCCTCCGGCGAGGTGACCGAGCTGGTGCGCCTGCTCGGCTTCCCGGTCACCAACACGCTGATGGGCCTGGGCTCGTACCCCGCCAACGACAGGCAGTTCGTCGGCATGCCCGGCATGCACGGCACCTACGAAGCCAACAACGCGATGCAGACCTGCGACGTGTTGCTGGCCGTGGGCGCGCGCTTCGACGACCGCGTGATCGGCAATCCCGCACATTTCTCCGCCGGAAACCCGACCCGCAAGATCGTGCACATCGACGTGGATCCCTCGTCGATCTCCAAACGCGTGCGTGTCGACGTGCCCATCGTCGGCCACGTGAAGGATGTCCTGCAGGACCTCATCGCGCAGCTGAAGGCCACGTCGCAGCGCCCGGATCCGGCGGCCATCGCCGCCTGGTGGGCGCAGATCGCCGAGTGGCGCGCGAAGGACTGCCTCAAGTACAACCGCAAGTCGGACCTGATCAAGCCCCAGTACGTGGTCGAAAAACTCTACGAGGTCACCAGGGGCGACGCCTACATCACGAGCGACGTGGGCCAGCACCAGATGTGGGCCGCTCAGTTCTACCGCTTCGACAAGCCGCGCCGCTGGATCAATTCCGGTGGCCTGGGGACGATGGGCGTGGGCCTGCCGTACGCGATGGGCGTGAAGATGGCTTTCCCGGATGCCGAAGTGGCGTGTGTGACCGGCGAGGCCTCGATCCAGATGTGCATCCAGGAACTCTCCACCTGCAAGCAGTACCACCTGCCGGTGAAGATCGTGAACCTGAACAACCGCTACATGGGCATGGTCCGCCAGTGGCAGGAGTTCTTCCACGGCAACCGCTACTCGGAGTCGTACATGGACGCGCTGCCGGATTTCGTGAAGCTCGCGGAATCCTACGGCCACGTCGGCATGCGCATCGACAAACCCGCCGATGTCGAGGGCGCGCTTAAGGAAGCCTTCGCCATGAAGGACCGCCTGGTGTTCCTCGACTTCGTCACCGACCAGACCGAAAACGTCTTCCCGATGGTGCCCGGCGGCAAGGGCATGTCGGAGATGATCCTCTCGGAAGAACTCTGACCGTCATTGCCTCGCGGGAGGCAATCCAGCAGGGCGCGCTTGCGGAATGCCTGGATTCCCGTGGCCCTCGGGAATGACATAACTAGAAATCATGCGCCATATCCTCTCCATACTGGTTGAAAACGAAGCCGGTGCGCTCTCCCGCGTGGCGGGCCTTTTCTCCGCGCGCGGCTACAACATCGAGACACTCACGGTTGCTCCCACCGAGGACACCACCATGTCCCGGATGACCATCGTCACCACCGGCTCCGACGAGATCGTCGAGCAGATCACCAAGCAGCTGAACAAGCTCGTCGATGTGGTGAAGGTGGTTGACCTTTCCGAGGGCAAACACATCGAGCGCGAGCTGATGCTCGTGAAGGTGCGCGCGGCGGGCAAGGACCGCGAGGAAATCAAGCGCACCGCTGACATCTTCCGCGGCCGCATCATCGACGTAACCGACAAGTCCTACACGATCGAGCTCACCGGCACCACGGAAAAGCTCGACGCCTTCCTGGAAGCGCTCGACCGCAGCGCCATCCTGGAAACGGTCCGCACCGGCGTATCCGGCATCGGGCGTGGCGAGTGGGTGCTCAAGGTCTGAAGCAGCGACAAGCCAATCTCAAGGGAAACGACATGAAGGTCTATTACGACAAGGATGCCGACCTCTCGCTCATCAAGGGCAAGAAGGTCACCATCATCGGTTATGGCTCCCAGGGCCATGCGCACGCGCAGAACCTGACGGATTCGGGCGTGAAGGTCACCGTGGGCCTGCGCAAGGGCGGGGCATCGTGGGACAAGGTCAAGAAGGCGAAGATCACGGTCAAGGAAGTCGGCGAGGCAGTCAAGGGCGCGGACATGGTCATGGTCCTGCTGCCCGACGAGAACCACGCCGCCGTCTACAAGGAAAGCATCGAGCCCAACATCAAGAAGGGCGCGTCGCTCGCCTTCGCGCACGGCTTCAACATCCATTTCAAGCAGATCGACCCGCGCCCGGATCTCGACGTGATCATGATCGCGCCCAAGGGCCCCGGCCACCTGGTGCGCTCGACCTACACGCAGGGCGGCGGCGTGCCGGCGCTCATCGCGATCCACCAGGATTCGTCGGGCAAGGCCAAGAACCTGGCGCTGTCGTACGCCGCCGCCATCGGGGGAACCCGCGGGGGCGTGATCGAGACCAACTTCAGGGAAGAGACCGAAACCGACCTGTTCGGCGAGCAGACGGTGCTCTGCGGCGGGATCGTGGAGCTGATCAAGGCGGGCTACGAGACGCTGGTGGAAGCCGGGTACGCTCCCGAGATGGCCTATTTCGAGTGCCTGCACGAAACCAAGCTGATCGTCGACCTCATTTACGAAGGCGGCATCGCGAACATGAACTACTCGATCTCCAACAACGCGGAGTTCGGCGAATACGAGACCGGCCCCAAGGTCATCGGGCCGGAATCGAAGCAGGCGATGAGGGACTGCCTGAAGCGCATCCAGTCTGGCGAATATGCCCGGGACTTCATCCTGGAAAATCGCGCCGGGGCCCCGACGCTCAACGCCAAGCGACGCCTGCTGGCCGAACACGACATCGAGAAGGTCGGCGAGAAGCTGCGCGCCATGATGCCGTGGATCAGGAAGAACAAGCTGGTGGACACGACGCGGAACTGACCGATGAAAAACTACCCCCATCCCATCATCGCGCGCGAGGGCTGGGCGTTCCTCACGGCGTCCCTGCTGGTGGCGATCGGCGTCACGTGGTGGGGCGGGTGGTGGTCGGTGCCGTTCTGGATCCTCTATTTCTTCATCCTGCAGTTCTTCCGCGATCCGCCGCGCGAGATCCCGCAGGGCGAGGGGCTGGTGCTTTGCCCCGCGGACGGGCGCGTGATCGTGGTCGCCGAGACCGTGGATCCCTACCGCGGCGGCGTCAAGGCGCTGAAGGTGAGCATCTTCATGAACGTGTTCAACGTCCATTCGCAGCGCTCGCCCGCCGATTGCACGGTCAGGGAAATCGCGTATTCGAAGGGCCTGTTCGTGAACGCGGCCTTCGACAAGGCGTCCACGGACAACGAGCGCAACGCGATGGTCCTGTCGATGGATGGCGGCGTGGAGATTTCCTGCGTGCAGGTGGCGGGGCTGATCGCGCGGCGCATCCTCTGCTACGTGAAGGTGGGTGATCGCCTCGCTCGCGGCCAGCGCTACGGCTTCATCCGCTTCGGCTCCCGCGTCGACGTCTACCTGCCCCCGGGCTCCAGACCGCGCGTCGCGATCGGCGACAAGGTCAGCGCCAGCTCCACGGTCCTGGCGGAGTTGCCGCGCTAGGCGCGAACCTTGGCCACGCCCCTGGAGCGCCCCGCCAAGACCAGCTCGCTGGAGCCGATGCGCAAGCGCGGCATCTACCTGCTTCCCAACCTCTTCACGACGCTGAACCTGTTCGCCGGGTTCTACGCGATCGTGCAGGGGATGAACCACGAATACGAGAAGGCGGCCGTCGCGATATTTGTCGCCATGGTGCTCGACAGCCTCGACGGCCGGGTGGCGCGCATGACGCGCACCCAATCGGCCTTCGGCGCCGAATACGACAGCCTCGCCGACATGTTGTCGTTCGGCGCCGCGCCCGCGCTGATCGTCTACGAGTGGGCGTTGCGTGGCATGGGGCGGATCGGCTGGATCGCGGCCTTCGTCTATTGCGCGGGGGCGGCGCTGCGGCTGGCGCGCTTCAACACCCAGCTTTCGGTCGCCGACAAGCGTTGGTTCACGGGGCTTCCCAGCCCCGCCGCCGCGGCCCTGGTGGCCGGCATGATCTGGGTCTTCAACGAATACCGTGTGGCGGGCAGCGACGTGCGCTGGCTGGCCGCCGCGGTGACGATTTATGCCGGCATCACGATGGTGTCGAGCGTGAAGTTCTACAGCGGCAAGGACATCAACCTGCGCCGGGCGATGCCGTTTTCGGTCGCGGTGGCGCTGGTGATCGCGCTGCTGCTGATCTCGATCGAGCCGCCGATCGTGCTCTGGGGCGTGATGCTCGCCTACGGGGTCTCCGGATACGTCGCTTGGGTGGTCCAGCGCTTGCGCACCGAGGCCAAGGAAAAGCAGTACGAACACATCCGCGAAGCGATCGAGGAGGGCAACCTCTCGGCGCTGGCGCGCATGCTCGCGGTGACGCCGGCCGAAACCGCGATCACGCCCGATGGCCGCGCCATGCTGATGGTGGCGGTCGAGGAGACCAACCTTCCCGCCGTGGAGTTGCTGATCGCGCGCAAGGCGCCGCTGGACCATCGCGACGAGCAGGGAATGACCGCGCTGGCGCTGGCCTCCCAGATGGGGTTCGCGGAGGCCGTGATCGCGCTCCTGGAGGCGGGCGCCGATCCCAGCGCGCGCGACCTCGCGGGCTTCACGCCGCTCGACATCGCCGAGGAGCATGGCTCCATGGACATCGCCACGCTCCTGCTTCGCTATGGCGGGCGCTCCGGCAGGGACATGCCGGCGCCCGCGCCCTGAGTTGCCAAGGCGGCGGGGATGCGGCTATAGTCGGGGCATGATTCCGTTCGGCGACATCTCGATCCTTCGCCTCGCACTGTCCGGCGCGCTTGCGCTGGGCCTGCTGCTGCGCCCCGCGCGCTAAAACCCCCACCCCCCTGAAGTCCGTGTTTCACCCGTCCGCCAGGCCCCAAGCGGTGGATGGATCAATCCATCCGGAATACGCAATCGGAGAACGTCCATGACAAGCCAGTTGATCATTTTCGACACCACCATGCGCGACGGCGAACAAAGCCCCGGCGCCGCGATGACGCGCGAGGAGAAGGTCCGCATCGGCAAGCAGCTCGAGCGCCTGCGCGTCGACGTGATCGAGGCCGGCTTCGCCGCCTCGAGCCCGGGGGATTTCGACGCCATTTGCGCGGTCGCCGCGGCGGTGAAGGACTCCACCATCTGCTCGCTCGCTCGCGCCAACGACAACGATGTGCGCAAGGCGGGCGAAGCGATCAAGGGCGCCAACTCGGGGCGCGTGCACACGTTCATCGCCACAAGCCCGATCCACATGCAGCACAAGCTGCGCATGCAGCCGGACCAGGTGCTGGAAGCGGCGGTGCGCGCGGTCAAGCTCGCGCGCGAATACACGGACGATGTCGAGTTCTCCGCCGAGGACGCGGTGCGCTCCGACATGGATTTCCTCTGCCGCATCTTCGAGGCCACGATCGCGGCCGGCGCGCGCACCATCAACGTGCCCGATACGGTCGGCTACAGCGTCCCCGCGCTTTGGGGCGACGTTTTCCGCCAGCTCCTCAACCGCGTTCCCAATGCCGACAAGGCGGTGTGGTCGACCCATTGCCACAACGACCTGGGCATGGCGGTGGCCAATTCGCTCGCGGCGGTGATGGCGGGCGCGCGCCAGGTGGAATGCACGATCAACGGCCTGGGCGAGCGCGCCGGCAACGCCTCGCTCGAGGAGATCGTGATGGCGGTGAAGACGCGTTCGGACATCTTCAAGCTCGACACGCGCATCGACACGACCCAGATCGTCCCCGCGAGCAAGCTGGTTTCCACGATCACCGGCTACCCGGTGCAGCCCAACAAGGCGGTGGTGGGCGCCAACGCGTTCGCGCACGAGTCGGGCATCCACCAGGACGGCGTGCTCAAGCATCGCGAGACCTACGAGATCATGCGCGCGAGCGACGTCGGCTGGGGCGCCAACCGCCTCACGCTGGGCAAGCTTTCCGGGCGCAGCGCCTTCAAGGCGCGCCTGCAGGAGCTGGGCATTTCCCTGGCCTCGGAGGAGCAGCTCAACGCCGCCTTCGCGCGGTTCAAGGACCTGGCGGACAAGAAGCGCGAGATCTTCGATGAAGACATCCAGGCGTTGATGTCCGACGAGACCGTGACCCACGAAAGGGAGCACTACGCGCTGGTCGCGATCACCGCCCACTCCGAGACCGGCGAGCAGCCGTTTTCGCGCGTGGTGATCTCCGCCGACGGGCGGGAGGCGCGCGCCGAAGCGCGTGGCGGTGGTCCGGTCGACGCGACCTTCAAGGCGATCGAAAGCGTGGTGCAGAGTGGCGCCGACCTGCTGCTGTATTCGGTCAACAACGTGACCGAGGGCACCGACTCCCAGGGAGAAGTCACCGTGCGCCTGTCCAGGAACGGTCGCATCGTCAACGGCATGGGAGCCGACACCGACATCGTGGTGGCCTCGGCCAAGGCGTACCTGAACGCGCTCAACAAGCTCGAAAGCCGCTCGCGCGTGAACCCGCAATACGGCGAAGTGCAGGTGGCCAGCTGATGGGCATGCCGCGTCTCGGCATGGGGACGTGGCACATGGGGGAAAGCCGGGCGCGCCGCGCGCAGGAGGTCGCTGCGCTGCGCCTCGGGCTCGACCTGGGCGTCACCCTGATCGATACCGCGGAGATGTACGGCGACGGCGGGGCCGAGGAAGTGGTGGGCGAGGCGATCCGCGGCCGCCGCGATGGGATTTTCCTGGTGAGCAAGTTCTATCCGCACCACGCCGGGCGGCGCAAGCTGCGCGAGGCGTGTGCGGCAACCCGGGCGCGCCTTGGCATCGAACAACTCGATTGCTACCTGTGCCACTGGCGCGGCGGCGTGGAGCTGGCCGAAACCGTGGCGGCGCTGGAGGAGCTGGTGGCCGGGGGCGCGATCGCGCGCTGGGGTGTTTCCAACTTCGACGTCGCGGACATGCAGGAGCTGCTCGCGGTTCCGGGCGGCGAGCGGGCAGCCACCAACCAGGTGCTCTACAACCTCGCGCGGCGGGGACCCGAATTCGACCTGCTCGGCTGGTGCGCGGACCGGGGGATCGGCGTGATGGCCTATTCGCCGCTCGACGAAGGACGCCTCGTGGGCCACCCGGCACTGGAATCGGTGGCGCGTGGCCTGGGCGCGAGCGCTGCGGAAGTGGCGATCGCATGGACGATGCGCGACGCAAACGTCACCTCCATACCCAAGGCCTCGACGCCCGAGCACGTTCGGTCGAACCGACGCGCGGCCGGCCTCGTCCTCGATGCAGCCGCGATCGAGGTGCTCGATCGCGCCTTTCCTCCTCCGCGCCGCAAAGCGGCGCTCGAGATGATCTGAGTCGGGCAGCGGCGACAGCGTTTCGCTCCGCGATTCAAGCGCTTACCCGCAAGGGCGTTGGGCTCGTAGCCGTGCGGCGACGAACGCGTGGCCCGCCCGCGATGATTTCGGCGCCCGGCAATCGCGATTGCCAGAGGGAGAACGGGTCGTCGCGTGCCGCATGGCATGGATCGTGAGTGTTGCTTCCCGATGTTCACCATGGGAGGTCACATGAAGTACGGAGAAAACCTGTTCGGACGCCGTCCCGATCCACGCAACCCACGAGAGGCCATGCAAACACCCACCGCCGCGAATCATCCGTCCGCCACCCCGGCGCTTGTCCCCTCGTCGCAGCGCACGGGCCTACAGCCCGCGGCAGCGTCGCCGCCGGCCGAATCGGCGCGCCCCGAGGACGGCGCGGGAAGCAAGCTGATCGTCGGGCCCAACATCAAGCTGAAAGGCGTGGAGATCGACGATTGCGACACGCTTGTGGTGGAAGGGCGCGTGGAGGCCACGATGGTCAGCCGCGCGATCCAGATCGCCGAACACGGCGCCTTCAACGGCAAGGTGGACGTGGATGTCGCCGAAATCCGCGGCACTTTCCAGGGCGAGATGACGGCGCGCAAGAAGCTGGTGATCCACGCCAGCGGACGCGTGTCCGGCAAGATCCGTTACGGCAAGATGCTGGTGCAGGAGGGAGGCGAAATGAGCGGCGACGTCGCGGCGCTCAGCCCGCAGGAGCAGGCGGTGGCGCGTTAGCCCTTGCCATCTCCTTCAGCTTTCCCTTGAGCACCTTGCCGCTGGCGGCGGCGGGCAGCTTGTCCATCACAACCACCTCGGCAGGCCGTTTGTAGGGGGCGAGCGACGCCGCGGCGTAGGCCAGCAGCGCCGCCGCGTCGACCGTTCCCCCGGGCACCAGTTCCACGAAGGCGACGACCTCCTCGTTGCCCTCCACGTCGCGGCCCACGACGGCCGATTGCGACACTTCCGGATGGGCGTCGAGGACTGCCTCCACCTCGACCGGGAAGACATTGAATCCCGATCGGATGATGAGCTCCTTCAGCCGCCCCTCGATGTGGACCGCGCCGTCGCCTTCGATGCGCGCGAGGTCGCCGGTTGCCAGCCACCCGCCCGCACGCAGCGCGGCCGCGGTTGCCTGCGGATCGCGGTAGTAGCCTTTCATCACATTCGGACCGCGCGCCCAGAGTTCGCCGATTTCTCCCTGCGCACAGTCGCGTGCCTCGCGCACGACCCGCAACTCCACGCCGGGCAGCGCGGGTCCCACCGAGCAATCGCCTCGCGGCGCCGCGCTGCGTGTCTGGGTGAGGGTGGGCGCGGCCTCGGTCAATCCGTAACCATTGTGAAGCGTGAGCCCGAACGCCGATTCCACCGCCGCCTTGACGCTCGCGGCCAGCGGGGAGCCGCCGCAATAGAGGGCCCGCAGGGCAGGCGCGCTGGCCTCACGGCCCTGCTTCGCCAGGAACTCGAGGTATTTAGCATACATCGCAGGCACGCCCTGGCAGATAGTGACGCGATCGCGGGTGAGCGCCATCTCCATCGCCTCGGGAGTGAAGCAGGGGTGCAGGTGGATGCGAGCGCCCGCGAGCAGCGAGCCCATGCACACCGACGACAGGCCATAGACGTGCGACAGCGGCAACACGCCGAACACGCGGTCGCCGGGAACGAGGGCGCGCAGGGTCACCGCGGCCTGTGCGACGAAGAGCAGGTTGGCGTGCGTGAGCATCACGCCCTTGGGCGATCCGGTAGTCCCGGTGGTGTAAACCAGCGCGGCGACCCGGTCTTGCGAGCCGGTTTCATCGTGCTCGGCGCGCGCGCCGGCATCCGCGGGCGTCGCCAGCATGCGCCCCCATGCGCCGGCTTCGAGGGGCTGCGCAGCCATGCGCGTGGCATGGCTCGCGGCGTCGGGGGAGCCGTCGGGAAGGAGCACCACGCATCGCGCCCCGCAGTGCGCGCGGATGGCCTCGATCTCGCGCGCGGAACGGCGTGAATTCACGTTGACGATCCACGCGCCGATGCGTGCCAGCGCCAGCGCGCAGGCGGGTCCAGTGGCGTGGAATGTCTTCGAGGTTTCGCATTGGCGCCCGGGTCGATGGGCCGTCTGCGAGGCGACTTACCCGCCGGCCTCGCGGGCAAGGCTGGCTGCGAGGCCCACATACGTGGAGGGGGTGAGCTCCAGCAGCCGCGCGCGCTCCGCTTCCGGGATCGGCAGCGTTCTCACGAAGGCGTGAAGGTCGTCGCCCGTGATGCCGCCCTTGCCGCGCGTGAGCTCCTTCAGCTTCTCATAGGAGTCCGGCACCCGGTGCGCGCGCATCACCGTCTGCACCGCCTCGGCAAGGACGTCCCATGCGTCGTCGAGATCCTGCGCGATGCGTTTCGGGTTGACCTCGAGCTTGTCCAGCCCGCGCAGGCACGAATCGTAGCCGAGCAGTGCGTAGCCGAAAGCCACGCCCACGTTGCGAAGGACGGTGGAATCGGTGAGGTCGCGCTGCCAGCGCGAAATCGGGAGCTTTTCCGAGAGGTGGCGAAGGATCGCGTTCGCGAGGCCCAGGTTGCCTTCCGAATTCTCGAAATCGATCGGGTTCACCTTGTGCGGCATGGTCGACGATCCGATCTCGCCCGCCTTCACCTTCTGCCTGAAATACCCGAGCGAGATGTAACCCCAGACGTCGCGATCGAGGTCGACGAGGATGGTATTCAGGCGCGCGCAGGCATCGAATGCCTCCGCCATCGCGTCGTGCGGCTCGATCTGGATCGTGAGCGGGTTGTACGTCACGCCCAGGCCTTCGACGAAGCGCCGCGCGAAGCCCGGCCAGTCCACCGCGGGCGCCGCGGCCACGTGGGCGTTGAAGTTGCCCGTGGCCCCGTTGATCTTGCCCAGGACCTCGACGGCGGCCAGGCGCGCCCGCGCGCGTTTGAGTCGGTGCGCGACGTTGGCCATCTCCTTTCCAAGCGTGGTCGGCGTGGCCGGCTGCCCGTGCGTGCGCGAGAGCATGGCGACGTCGGCGTGCCGGGTTGCCAGCGTGTCGAGCCGGCGCACGATCGCGTCCACCGCGGGCAGCAGGACCTGGTCGCGCCCACCGCGGAGCATGCGTGCGTGCGAAAGGTTGTTGATGTCTTCCGAGGTGCACGCGAAATGGATGAACTCCGCCGCGGCGGCGACTTCGGCGTTGGTGGCGAATCGTTCGCGCAGCCAGTACTCCACGGCCTTCACGTCGTGGTTCGTGGTGGACTCGATCGCCTTGATGCGCTCGGCGTCGGAGTGGCCGAACGTGGCCGCGGCGTGGGTCATTTCCGCTCGCGTCGCGGCGGAAAAGGGCGCCAGCAGCGTGAAGGCCGGTTCGTCGCCCAGGGCCAGCAGCCACGCCACCTCGACCGCCACGCGCTCGCGCATGAGGGCGAACTCGCTGAAGTGATCCTGCAGCGGCCGGGTCCTGGCGGCGTAGCGCCCGTCGAGGGGCGACAGTGCGGTGAGGGAGGAGGTCATGTCGAGGGGGGAATTTTACACGCGCTGGTATACTGCGCCGCTTTCCCTGCCTCCCACGCCAAAGGTTCGCGCATGAAACTCGTCGGCTCGAAGACCTCTCCCTATGTGCGCAAAGTGCGCGTGATCCTCGCCGAGAAGGACCTTGCGTTCGAGTTCATCGAGGAAAGCGCGTGGACCGCGGACACCACGGTGCCGCGCTACAACCCCCTCAACAAGGTTCCGGCCCTGGTGATGGACGACGGAGACTCGATCTACGATTCGGCGGTCATCACCGAATACCTCGATTCGATCTCGGGGGGCTCGTTGATCCCCGCCGGCGCCGCCGATCGTGCGCGCGTGCGTTCGCTGGAGGCCCTGGGCGACGGCATCGCGGATGCGGGCGTCACGGTGTTCCTCGAACGCAAGCGCGATGGCGCCCACCAGGACCCGACCTGGATCGCGCGCCAGATGGACAAGGTGAATGGCGCGATCACGGCGCTCTCCCGGACGCTGGGCGACAAGCCATACCTCGGCGGGTCACAGGCGAACCTCGCGGATATCGCGTGCGCGTGCGCCGTCTTCTGGGCCGAATTCCGCATGCCCGAGATCGGCGTGCGCGCCCGGCACCCCAATCTCGAGGCGTGGGCCGAGCGCATGGAATCGCGCCCCGCGTTCCAGGCGACGCGACCGGGGTAGTTACCGGATCACGCCGCCGCCGAGGCATTCTTCGCCGCGGTAGATCACCGCCGATTGGCCCGGAGTGACCGCCCATTGGGCGGTGGCAAACTCGAGGCCGAAGGCCGAGTCCTCGAAAACTTCCAGGCTGCACGGGCTGTCCGCCTGGCGGTAACGCGTTTTGGCGCCCAGTGCGCACGGCGTGGCTGCGGCGGGCGCGGCGCCCGCAACCCAGCTGGCATCCCCCGCGGCGAGGCTGCTCCTCAGCAGCATCCGGTGGCCGTGCCCCTGCACAACGGTCAGCGTGTTCGATGCCATGTCCTTGCCGGCGACGTACCAGGGCTCGCCCGCGCTCTCGCGGCGCCCGCCGATGCCCAGGCCCTGGCGCTGGCCGATGGTGTAGTACATGAGGCCCTGGTGTTCGCCGACGCGCTCGCCTTCCGGCGTGACCATCGGTCCGGGCTCGCGCGGCAGGTAGCGCGACAGGAACTCGCGAAACGGGCGCTCGCCGATGAAGCAGATTCCGGTGGAGTCGCGCTTCGCATGATTGGGAAGCCCGGCCTCGCGGGCGATCCGGCGGACCTCGGACTTGTGCAGGTGGCCGACGGGGAAGAGGGCTCGTGACAGCTGGGCCTGGTTGAGCCGATGCAGGAAGTAGCTCTGGTCCTTGCCGGGATCGAGGCCTTTCAGCAGCACGAAGCCGCCTTCACGCTGCTCGACGCGCGCGTAGTGGCCGGTGGCGATTCGATCGGCCCCCAGCGCCATGGCGTGGTCCAGGAAGGCCTTGAACTTGATCTCGGCGTTGCAGAGCACGTCGGGATTGGGCGTGCGCCCCGCGCGATACTCGGCCAGGAAGCTCGCGAATACCCGCTCCTTGTACTCGGCTGCGAAATTGACCGCCTCGATCTCGATCCCGATGCGTTCTGCCGCCGAGACGGCATCGACGAGGTCCTCCCGCGTCGAGCAGTATTCGTCGTTGTCGTCGTCCTCCCAGTTCTTCATGAAAAGGCCGACGACGTCGTGGCCCTCGCGCTTGAGCAGGAGGGCGGTGACCGCAGAGTCGACGCCGCCGGACAGTCCAACAACAATTTTCATGGTTTCGATTCTGGGGCACGCAAAACGAAAAAGGCGGAGCCGAGGCTCCGCCTTTTCCGGGGAACGGCCTCGAATTACTTCTTCGGGGCTTCTTTCGCCGGTGCGGCGGGGGCGGCGGGGGCAGCGGCCTTCGCAACCTTGGGGGCGTCGGCTTTGGCTTCTTTCGCGGCCATTTCCTTCTTGGCGGCGACTTCGGCCTTGGCGTCGGACTTGGCGGCAACAGTTTTCTTTTCAGCCTTGTCGGCTTTCTTGGCAGCCTTCTTTTCGGCTTTCTTCACTTCTTTGGTGGCTTCGGCGGCCTTGGGGGCGGCCTCGGCTTTCGGGGCGGGGGCCGCAGCGGGCTTGGCGGGGGCCGCGGCCGGGGCGGGAGCTTGCGCGAAAGCGGCAGAAACAAACAGCGTGGCGATCAGGGCGGACAACTTCTTCATTTTATGTAAATCCTAATGGATGGGTTGGACAGGTATTAACGGTTTCGACTGCGCTGGGTTCAGCCTCGTCGCCTACATTAACGCCGCGCATTATACCGGGGTTGACATGGGCCACAACTGGCGATCAGCCACTGCGGGTGCGTGAACCTCGCAAGGATTCGGGCGTTGGCGCGGGCACTTCCCGCCATTCGCCCGGCGCCAGCGCATCCAGGTTCCAGGGGCCCACGCGGTGCCGGATGAGCCTGAGGGTGGGCAAACCCACCGCCGCCGTCATCCGCCGCACCTGCCGGTTTCGCCCTTCCGCGATCTCGAGCTCGATCCACTTGGTGGGGATGGCAAAACGCATCCGGATCGGCGGATCGCGTTCCCACAGGTCCGGCGGCTCGGAGATTACCCGCGCGGCCGCCGGCAGCGTGGGCCCGTCGTTGAGGGTGACCCCGGCGCGCAGCTTCGCCATCGCCTCCTGCGACGGTTCGCCCTCCACCTGGACCCAGTAGGCCTTGGGCATCTTGTGGCGCGGGTTCGAGACGGCGGCCTGCAGCCGCCCCTCGTCGGTGAGGACAACGAGCCCTTCGCTGTCGGTGTCCAGCCTGCCCGCGGGATACACCCCGGGCACCGGCACGAAGTCCTTGAGGCACCGGTGGCCGCCTTCGGGCGTGAACTGGCAGATCACGCCGTGGGGCTTGTTGAATAGCAGTACCTGGCTCATTGGTCTTGCGCTCGACGCCCTTTGCTATAATTTTCGATTTGTGCCCTGAGACGAGAGAAACCGAGCGATGAGCAAGATCAAGGTCAAGAACCCGGTCGTCGAGATGGACGGCGACGAGATGACGCGAATCATCTGGAAGAAGATCCGCGAAGAGCTGATCCTGCCCTATCTCGACGTCGACCTGAAGTACTACGACCTGGGGGTGGAGCATCGCGACGCCACCAACGACCAGGTCACCATCGACGCGGCGAACGCCACGAAGAAATACGGCGTCGCGGTGAAATGCGCAACCATCACCCCGGATGAGGGCCGCGTCAAGGAATTCGGGCTCAAGCAGATGTGGAGGAGCCCCAACGGCACGATACGCAACATCCTCGACGGCACCATCTTCCGCGAGCCGATCATCTGCCGGAACGTGCCGCGCCTCATCCCGCACTGGGACAAGCCGGTGGTGGTCGCGCGCCACGGTTTCGGCGACCAGTACCGCGCGACCGAGCTCAAGTTCGACGGCCCCGGGACGCTCAAGGTCACGTTCACGCCGAAGGACGGCGGGGCGCCGATCGAAAAGGAGGTGTTCCAGGCGCCCGGCGCGGGGGTGTCGATGTCGATGTACAACCTCGACGATTCGATCCGCGGTTTCGCGCGCGCCTGCTTCAACTACGCGCTCAACCGCAATTACCCGGTCTACCTCTCCAGCAAGAACACCATCCTGAAGATCTACGACGGCCGCTTCATGGTCCTGTTCCAGCAGATCTACGACGAGGAATTCCGCGCGCGCTTCGAGGCCGCCAAGCTTACCTACGAGCACCGCCTGATCGACGACATGGTGGCCTCAAACCTCAAGTGGAGCGGCGGCTACCTCTGGGCGTGCAAGAACTACGACGGCGACGTCCAGTCCGACACCGTCGCCCAGGGCTATGGCTCACTCGGGCTGATGACCTCGGTGCTGACGACCCCGGACGGCAAGACGGTCGAGGCGGAAGCGGCGCACGGCACGGTGACGCGCCACTACCGCATGCACCAGCAGGGCAAGCCCACCTCCACCAACCCGATCGCCTCGATCTATGCGTGGACCCGAGGGCTCCTCTACCGCGCCAACATGGACGGCACCCCCGAGGTGGCCAGGTTCGCGCAGGTGCTGGAGAAGGCCTGCATCGACGTGGTCGAGTCCGGCAAGATGACCAAGGATCTCGCGATCCTCATCCGGCCCGACCATCCGTTCCTCACCACCGAGGACTACATGAACGAGGTGGACGCGGAACTGAAGCGGCGCATGGCGGCCTAGCGGCGGCGCCCGGCCATGAAAAAAGCCCCTGCGGCGCTTGCCGCAGGGGCTTCTTGATGCAAAGACTGCTCCCCTTATGCCGCCTGGATGTTGGACGCCTGCTTGCCTTTCGGGCCCTGCGTCACGTCGAAGGAGACCTTCTGGCCTTCCTTCAGGGTCTTGAAGCCCTGCATCTGGATCGCGGAGAAATGCGCGAAGAGGTCTTCGCTGCCGTCGTCGGGTGTGATGAACCCGTAACCCTTCGCGTCATTGAACCACTTCACAGTTCCGGTTGCCATTCGATTACGTGCCTCTTGTTAAACGGGTGGAGTCCCGCACATTGTTCGGATCTAGGCCCGCACAATCGAATTGGCTATGCGAAATCCTTGACACCAAACTCCAACGCGCTTTTTACGCGCCGCCCAAAGGAGTGTCAAGCCGGGGGCGAAAGGGGCGAAAAGCGCTCCAAGCGATTGAAGGGTCTTGAAAAACCCGCTGCTGTTGTCCATATTAGGCTCACATCGTTCGTTTCAGACCCGGAAGCAAGCCGGGGTGGCAAGCAAAAAGGCCCCCGTACCCAGCGCATCCATGGCAGAAAAACCCGCCGGTTCAACAGCACTCAAGCCGAGTGAAGCACAGGTCAAGCCGCCCCCGATGTTCCAGGTCGTCATGTACAACGACGACTACACTCCGATGGAGTTCGTGGTCGAAGTCCTCACCGTGTTCTTCACCCTCACGCGGGAACGAGCCACGCAGATAATGCTCAAAGTGCATACGGAAGGCCGTGGGGTCTGTGGGGTCTTTCCGAAGGACGTCGCCTCGACCAAGGTGGAGCAGGTAACCGCATATTCGCGCCAGCACCAGCACCCGCTGCAGTGCGCGATGGAGGAAATATGATTGCCCAGGAGCTGGAAGTCAGTCTGCACATGGCGTTCGTCGAGGCCCGCCAGAAGCGCCACGAATTCATCACCGTCGAGCACCTGCTGCTGGCGCTCTGCGACAACCCCTCCGCATCGGAGGTTCTCAAAGCCTGCGCCGCCAAGATCGACGAGCTCAAGAAGGCGCTCTCGGACTTCGTGATGCAGCACACCCCGACCGTCGCCGGCACCGGCGAGGTCGACACCCAGCCCACGCTGGGCTTCCAGCGCGTGATCCAGCGCGCCATCCTGCACGTGCAGTCGTCCGGCAAGAAGGAAGTGACCGGGGCCAACGTCCTGGTGGCCATCTACGGCGAAAAGGACTCGCACGCGGTCTATTTCCTGCACCAGCAGGGGGTATCGCGCCTGGATGTGGTCAATTTCATCTCCCACGGCATCACCAAGGCGCCACAGGCGCCCGGGTCGCGCGAGGAAGGCGAAGGCGAGGTCGAGCAGCCCGAGGCCCAGTCGGGCGGGGCGCTCGAGAGCTTCACCCAGAACCTCAACCAGCTCGCGGTCGACGGCAAGATCGATCCGCTGATCGGGCGCGAATCGGAGCTGGAGCGTGTGGTGCAGATCCTCTGCCGCCGCCGCAAGAACAACCCCCTGCTCGTGGGCGAAGCCGGGGTCGGCAAGACCGCCATCGCCGAGGGCCTGGCCAAGCGGGTGGTCGACGGGCAGGTCCCGGAGATCCTTGCCAAGTCGCAGGTCTATGCGCTCGACATGGGCGCGCTGCTGGCGGGCACCAAGTACCGCGGCGACTTCGAGCAGCGCCTGAAGGCGGTGCTCAAGCAGCTGATCGACAACCCCAACGCGATCCTCTTCATCGACGAGATCCACACCCTCATCGGGGCGGGCAGCGCATCGGGCGGGACTCTGGACGCCTCCAACCTGCTGAAGCCCGCCCTGTCGTCGGGCGCGCTCAAGTGCATCGGCGCGACCACGTACCAGGAATACCGCGGCATCTTCGAGAAGGACCACGCGCTTTCCCGGCGCTTCCAGAAGGTGGACGTGAACGAGCCCTCGATCCAGGAGACGGTGGAGATCCTGCGCGGCCTCAAGTCGCGCTTCGAATCCCACCACGGCGTCAAATACACGGCGAACGCGCTCACGACGGCCGCCGAGCTGTCGGCGCGCTACATCAACGACAGGCATTTGCCCGACAAGGCGATCGACGTGATCGACGAGGCGGGGGCGCTGCAGCGCATCCTGCCCAAGTCGAAGCAGAAGAAGGTGATCGGCAAGCCCGAGATCGAGGAGATCGTCTCCAAGATCGCGCGTGTGCCGGCCCGCAGCGTCTCCAACGACGATCGCTCCGCGCTCAAGAACCTCGACCGCGACCTCAAGGCGACGGTCTTCGGCCAGGACAAGGCGATCGACGCGCTCACCTCCGCGATCAAGATGGCGCGCAGCGGCCTGGGCAACCCCACCAAGCCGGTCGGGAGTTTCCTCTTCTCCGGCCCGACGGGCGTCGGCAAGACCGAAGTTGCCAAGCAGCTCGCCTTCATCATGGGCGTGGAGCTGATCCGCTTCGACATGTCGGAGTACATGGAGCGGCACGCGGTCTCGCGCCTGATCGGCGCGCCCCCCGGCTATGTCGGATTCGACCAGGGCGGCCTGCTGACCGAAGCGATCACGAAGACGCCGTATTCGATCCTGCTGCTCGACGAGATCGAGAAGGCGCATCCGGACATCTTCAACATCCTGCTGCAGGTGATGGACCACGGCACGCTCACCGACAACAATGGCCGCAAGGCTGATTTCCGCAATGTGGTGATTGTCATGACCACCAACGCGGGCGCCGAGGGCCTGTCGAAGAACAGCATGGGGTTCACCGTGGGCAAGACCGCCGGCGACGAGATGGGCGAGATCAAGCGCCTCTTCACGCCGGAATTCCGCAACCGGCTGGACGCCGTTGTTTCCTTCGCCGCGCTCGACGAGCAGATCATCCTGCGGGTCGTGGACAAGTTCCTGATGCAGCTGGAGGCGCAGCTGACCGAGAAGAAGGTCGAAGCCATCTTCACCGACAGCCTGAAGAAGTTCCTGGCGAAAAACGGCTTCGATCCCTTGATGGGCGCGCGCCCCATGGCGCGCCTGATCCAGGACACGATCCGCCGCGCCCTGGCCGACGAGCTGCTGTTCGGCAAGCTGGCCAACGGCGGGCGCGTCACCATCGACGCCGACGACAAGGGCCAGGTCACGCTCGACATTGCGTCGTCGGCACAGCCCGCGGAGCCGTCCGTCGAGTCCGCCTAGGGGTAGGTAGCGGCCGGGCCCGGCAAAGTCCCGCAACCCCCCCAGGACGCCCGCGCAAGCGGGCGTTTTGCCTCGAGCGGCGTTAGGAGGTTGCTGTAGGTTTGCGTTATCCTCGGGGCCGCCGCACCCATTTTGGGAGAAAACCATGCGATATCGACTGGCCGGGCTGCTGTCCGGCCTTGCCTTCGTTGCCCTGCCCGGCGCGTTTGCGCAGCAGGCGGCCCCGCCGCCTCCCGCATTTGCTCCCGCCAATACCACCCAGGAGGGCGCGCGTGCGATGGCGTCGACCTGTGCCGCATGCCACGGCACCCACGGAAAGGCCGCGCCGGGCGCCGCAGTTGCGGGCCTGGCCGGACGCCCCGCCGGCGAAACCATCCAGGCCATGAAGGACTTCAGGGAGGGCAAGCGGCCCGCAACCCTGATGCACCAGATCGCCAAGGGCTTCAGCGAGCCGGAGGTGGCCGCCATGGCCGAATATTTCGCCCGCCAGCAGTGAAGGAGGACGCATGAGAATCGATCGCAGGCAGTTCCTCAAGGCGGGCGCCGCCGGCCTCGCCCTCGGCGGCCTTCCCGGCTGCGCGGGCGTCGCGGGTTCCACGCCCAAGGCGCGTGTTGCCGTGGTGGGCGGCGGCTTCGGTGGGGCCACCACGGCCAGGTACATCCGGATGCTCGATCCCGCCATCGAGGTCGTCCTGATCGAGCCGAATGCCGCGTTTGTCTCGTGCCCGATCTCCAACATGGTGCTCGGCGGCTTCCGGACGATGGCCGACATCACCACCCCGTATGCGGGATTGGCCCGGCACGGCGTGAAGGTGGTGCAGGACACGGCGACGGCGATCGACCTGGAGAAGAAGCAGGTGCGCCTGGCGCGGGGCGCCCCGGTTGTTTTCGATCGCGTGGTGGTTTCGCCCGGGATCGATTTCATGTGGGAGGCGCTGCCGTCCATGGGAAGCGCGGATGCGCAGTCGCGCGTGCTGCACGCCTGGAAGGCCGGCCCCCAGACCGCGATGCTGCGCCGCCAGCTCGAAGCGATGCCCGACGGCGGTGTCTTCGTGATGACGATCCCGCTGGCGCCCTACCGCTGCCCGCCCGGCCCCTACGAGAGGGCCTGCCAGGTCGCGGCCTATTTCAAGGCGGCGAAGCCGCGCTCGAAGATCCTGCTGCTGGACGAAAACGGCGGTGTGACCTCGAAGGGGCCGCTCTTCAAGAAGGCCTGGAGCGAACTCTATGCCGGCATGATCGAATACCGCCCGAACAGCAAGGCGATCGACATCGACTTGGCCGCGAGCACCGTCCGGCTGGAGTTCGGCGACCAGAAAGGCGACGTCCTCAACGTGTTGCCGCCGATGAAGGCGGGCAACGTCGCGGCGCCGTTCATCACCGCGAACCGGCGCTGGTGCGAGGTCGACTGGATCACGTTCGAATCGAAGGCGGCCAGGGGGGTGCACATCCTGGGCGACTCGCTGCAGATCGCACCGGCCATGCCCAAGTCGGCGACGATGGCCAACGGGCACGGGAAGGTGTGCGCGGCGGCGATCGTGAGCCTGCTGAACGGGCAGGCGCCCAACCCTTCGCCGACCCTCATCAACACCTGCTACAGCATGGTCTCCGACAAGCTCGCGATCCATGTGGCCTCGGTGCACAAGTACGACCTGAACGACCGCACCTTCAAGGCCGTCCCGGGCGCGGGCGGGGTGTCTCCGGCGATGAACGAGGCCGAAGGTGGTTACACCATGAATTGGGCCCGTAACATCTGGGCAGATACCCTGGCCTAGTGGAGTGCATCCGGCGGGTCTCCGGGGCCGTAGAATCGGCCATATGACCCGACGCGTCCTGATGCTGTTTCCCGATGAGTGGGATCGTGCCGCCGCGCACGAGCCGCGCTATCGCGGCCGCTTCGAATTCCTCTACGAGGGATTCGACCTCTTCCGCTTTCCGGACAACGCGCGCCTCTTCACCTTCGACGCCCTGCGATTCGTCGAGACGATGGTGCGCAAATACTCCGGGCGCGGCATCGAATCGGTGGTGACGTCCGACGAACAATTCGGCCCGTTCCTCGCCTCGCTTGTGGCCGGGCGCCTGGGCCTGCCGCATTCCCCGGTCGATTCGGTGCTGCGCGTGCAGCACAAGTACTACGCGCGCCAGGCCTTCGAACGTGTCGCGCCCGAGGCGAACTCGCGCTGCGGCCTGCTGCGGCGCGATTTCGGCATCAACGGCCGGCCGCAGGATGTGCCGGTTGCGTTCCCGTTCTACGTGAAGCCCGCGAAGGCGGCGTTTTCGGTGCTGGCGCGCCGCGTCGATTCGTTCGAGGAGCTTTTCGCGCACACCCGCTTCGGCTGGTTCGAGCGCGCCATCATCGACCGCCTGGTCCAGCCCTTCGCCGACGTGATGCGCGCGCACTCCGACTTGACGGAAGACCCGTTCAGCATGGTGTGCGAGGAGATATTGCCCGGGCCGCAGGTGACCGCCAATGGATTCGTGCGCGAAGGCCGCGTCACGATGCTGGGCACGGTGGATTCGATCATGTACCCGGGCACCGACCAGTTCCAGCGCTTCCAGTACCCTTCGGCGCTCCCGCCGCAGCAGCTGCGCCGCGTCGACGAGATCGCGCAGCGGTTGGTCGAGGGCATCGGGCTCGGGCACGGCATGTTCAACGTCGAGATGCGCATCGATCCGGCAAACGGCGCGCCCCGGGTGATCGAGATCAACCCGCGCGCCGCGGGGCAGTTCTTCGACCTGATTGAACGGGTCGACGGCTACAGCATGTTCGAGCTGCTGCTCGACCTGCAGGCCGGGCGCGTGCCCGCGCTGCGCCACCGCCAGGGACGCGAGCGCCATGCCGCCAGCTTCGTCATGCGCGATCTCGCGGGCGAGGGATTGTCGCACTGGCCCTCGGCGCGCGAGATCCGGACGATCCAGCAACGCCATCCCGACGCCCATGTGATGATCTACCGCAAGCGTGGCGCGGACCTGGCGCGCGAGATGAAATGGCTGTCGAGCTACCGCTACGCGGTCGTCAACCTGGGCGGGGCGACACTGGAGCAGATGTTCGCGCGCTACAAGCGGGTGCGCGACGACATCGATTTCCATCCCATGGCAAATTGCACGCGCGCCGGGCTGGCCACCGAAGACTGCGCGGGCCACGATTGACTCAGGTGCGCAGCCAGTCGGGGTCGTAGGCCGGGTGTGTGAGGGACGTGAGGACGTGGTCGCGCCACGCGCCATCGATGAACAGGTAGTCGCGCGCCACGCCCTCGCGCGTGAAACCCAGGCGCCCCAGCAGCGCGCCGCTGCGCGTGTTTTCGGGGCGGTGGTTCGCCATGATCCGGTGCATGTGCATCGCGTCGAACATGAACGCGTTGGCCGCACGCAACGCCTCCGACATCAACCCGCGACCCTGATGGGAGCGCGCCAGCTGGTAGCCGAGGTGGCAGGCGTGGAATGCGCCGCGCACGATGTTTGTGTAGTTGGCGGTGCCCACGATGGGCCCCGATCCGGCGCCTTCCTGCAGCACGAGGCGCACGGACTGGTCGGCGGCGTATTCCGCGACCGCCGCGTCGAGGCGCGGCGCCCAGAAATGCGCGGTGAAGAAATCGGCCGCGGGCGGCGGTGACCATCGGTCCAGGTGGCCCGCGAAATTTTCGTCGAGGAAGCGCGCCATCGCGCATTCCATGCCGGGGCGCGCCAGGCGCAGCACCAGCCTTTCCGTCGCGATCTCGGGCAGCAATCTCTACGGCGCGAACACGCGCCACTGCTGGGCCCAGTTTTCCATGGGCGCGCGCTTGAAGCCGCTTTTCGCGAACTGGTGCCAGCGGCCCACGACGAAAGCGATGACGGCGTTGGCGTACGCGCCCACGTCCCAGTCGACGGGAAACGCCCCGGCGCTTACCGCCAGCCGCGCGCTCTGGCGCAGGCTTGCCTCGAGCCGGTCGAGCAGCTGGTTCACGCGCGCCTGCAGGCGTTCGTCCTCGTTGACCAGCGCGTCGCCTGTCAGCACGCGTGTCATGCCCGGGTTCTTCTGCGCGAATCCGAGCAGCGTGGCGACCGTGGCCTCCACCTGCTTCAGCGGATCGGGCTCCTCGACCTGGATCTTGTTGACCAGGCTGAACACCGTCTGCTCGATGAATTCGATCAGCCCTTCGAACATCTGCGCCTTGCTGGCGAAGTGGCGATAAAGCGCGGCTTCCGACACATCGAGCCGCGCCGCCAGCAGCGCCGTGGTGATGCGCTCTCCCTTCGGATCCTCCAGCATTGCAGCGAGCGTCTGCAGGATCTGGGCCTTGCGCTCCCCGGTCTTCGCCATCATTTCCCCCTTGCGTTCATCGCCGCCCGCCGCCGAGGATCGAGCCGAGCACGCCGCGGATGATCCGCCGGCCCACCTCGCTACCCATCGCGCGCGCGGCGCTCTTGGCCGCGGCTTCCAGGGCGCCTTCGCGCGTGCGCCCCTTGGAGCCGTTGCCACTCCCGGGAATCCCGAGCTTGTCGAAGATTCCCCCGAAGCCTCCGGTTGCGGGCGCGCTCTCGGCGGTTTTCTGCGCTGCGCGCGCCTTCAGCTGTTCGTGGGCCGATTCACGATCGACCACTTTCTCATAGTGCCCGGCCACGAGCGAGCCGTCGATCACCTTGCGCCGTTCGGCATCGGTCAGCGGTCCCAGGCGCGATGCCGGCGGCACGACGAAGGCGCGCTCCACGACGTTCGGGCGCCCCTTCTCGTCGAGGAACGACACCAGGGCCTCGCCCACGGCGAGCTCGCCGATCACCTTCTCGACGTCGAGCTTCGGGTTGGCGCGGAAGGTGGTGGCGGCGGCCTTCACGGCGGCCTGGTCGCGCGGGGTGAACGCGCGCAGGGCATGCTGGATGCGGTTGCCCAGCTGGCCCAGGACGGTCTGGGGCACGTCGAGCGGATTCTGCGTGACAAAGTAGACGCCGACGCCCTTGGAGCGGACGAGGCGCACGACCTGTTCGATGCGCTCGAGGAGTTCCTTCGGCGCGTCGTTGAAAAGCGCGTGCGCCTCGTCGAAGAAAAACACCAGCTTGGGCTTTTCCGGATCCCCCACTTCGGGCAGGGTCTCGAAGAGCTCCGACAGCAGCCACAGCAGCATGGTGGAATAGACGCGCGGACTCGCAAGCAGCTTGTCGGCGGCCAGGATGCTCACCACCCCGCGCCCGCCTTCGGTCTGCATCAGGTCTTCCAGGGCCAGGGCCGGTTCGCCGAAGAACCTGTCGCCACCCTGCGACTCCAGCGTGAGCAGCCCGCGCTGGATCGCCCCGATACTGGCGGTGGAAATGTTGCCGTACTGGGTACGGAACTGCGCGGCGTTGTCGCCGGCGAACTGCAGCATGGCGCGCAGGTCCTTGAGGTCGAGCAGCAGCAGGCCCGAATCGTCGGCGATCCTGAAGGTGGCGGCGAGGACGCCTTCCTGGGTCTCGTTCAGGTCGAGCACGCGCCCCAGGAGCAGGGGGCCCATCTCGGACACGGTCGAGCGCAACGGGTGGCCCTTGTCGCCGAACACGTCCCAGAACATCACCGGCGCTGCGCGGTATTCGAACCCCTCGAGGCCGAGCGACTTGATGCGCTCGGCCACCTTCGCGTTCGAGCCGCCGCTGGCCGCCATGCCCGCGAGGTCGCCCTTCACGTCCGCCATGAACACCGGCACGCCGATCGAGCTGAAGCCTTCGGCCAGTGTTTGCAGGCTCACGGTCTTGCCCGTTCCGGTGGCTCCGGTGATGAGTCCGTGCCGGTTGGCCATTGCCGGAAGCAGAAACAAGTCGGTGCTCGACTTCGCGACCAGCAGCGGTGAAAGCAAGGTTTTTCGCTCTGGAGAAGGGCGGGAGGCGAATGTTACCATTACGTTTTACCGCTCGCTTCGCGCGAGCACGAGCCACAAGAGACCCATATGGCGGGACACAGCAAGTGGGCGAACATCCAGCACCGCAAGGGACGACAGGACGCCAAGCGGGGCAAGATCTTCACGCGCCTCATCAAGGAAATCACGGTCGCGGCAAAGATGGGCGGGGGCGACCCCGCGATGAACCCGCGGTTGCGCCTGGCGGTCGACAAGGCGTACGAAAACAACATGCCGAAGGACAACGTCGAGCGCGCGATCAAGCGCGGCGCTGGCGGCATGGACGGCGCCGACTACGAGCAGATCCGTTATGAGGGCTACGGCCCCGCGGGCGCCGCGGTGATCGTCGACACGCTAACGGACAATCGCACGCGCACGGTGGCCGAAGTGCGGCACGCATTCACCAAATACGGCGGCAACATGGGCTCGGAAGGCTCGGTTGCGTTCCTCTTCAAACACTGCGGCCAGCTGCTGTACGCGCCCGGCGTGAGCGAGGACAGGCTGATGGAGGCCGCGCTCGAGGCCGGCGCCGAGGACGTGATCACCCACGACGACGGCTCGTTCGAAGTCATCACCGACCCGTACGAGTTCACCCGCACCAGGGCCGCGATCGAGAAGGCGGGCCTCAAGGCGGAGCTGGGCGAGGTGACGATGAAGGCCTCGGCCGAGGCCGAACTGGCGGGCGACGACGCGGTAAAGATGCAAAAGCTGCTCGACGCCCTCGAAGGGCTCGACGATGTCCAGGACGTCTACACCACGGCGGTGATCGGCTAGGCCGCGTGGGCGTCCTCCTGAACTCGCTGCTCCTCGACATCCCGGAGCGTTTCGAGACCGGGCGCCTGGAGATGCGTGCAACGCGCGCCGGCCACGGCGCCGAGATCCACGAGGCCTTCATGGAATCGCACCCGCAGCTGCGGCCCTGGCTGCCGTGGGCGGTCGAGCAGCAGAGCCTCGAGCAGTCCGAGCGCCATTGCCGCGAGATGCAGGCGCGCTGGCACTCGCGCGAGGAGATCGACTTCCTCATCCACCGCCGCGCGGACGGCTTGCTCGTCGGCAAGGGCGGGCTGCACACCATCGACTGGACCGTTCCGAAGTTCGAGATCGGCTACTGGATACGCACTTCTTGCGCGGGCCAGGGCTACGCCACGGAGGCCGCTCTCGGCCTCACGGAGCTCGCGCGCACCGCGCTCGGAGCGCGCCGCGTCGAGATCTGCAGCGACGCCCGCAATGCGGCGAGCCGGCGCGTCGCGGAAAAGTGCGGCTTCGAGCTCGAAGGCATCCACCGACTCGCGCGCCGCGACACCGCGGGTGGACTCTCGGACGCATGCACCTACGCGAGGATCTTCCCGTGATGGCGGTCCGCATCCTCGGCATCGACCCGGGGCTGGGCGTGACCGGCTACGGCGTGGTCGAGAAGCAGGGCTCCACCCTCGCCTACGTGGCCAGCGGGCGCATCGTGTCGAACCAGAACGACGTCCTGTCGCTGCGCCTTTCGACCATCCTCGAAGGGCTGACGGAAGTGATCGACAGTTTTCATCCCATCGAGGTCGCCGTGGAGCAGGTTTTCGTCAATGTGAACCCGAAGTCGACCCTGCTGCTTGGCCAGGCGCGCGGCGCGGCGATCTGCGCGGCGGTGCTTGCGCGGCTGCCGGTGTCCGAATACACGGCGCTGCAGGTCAAGCAATCGGTCGTGGGCCAGGGGCATGCGAAGAAGGAGCAGGTGCAGGAAATGGTGAGGCGGTTGTTGCGCCTCACGGGTGTGCCGGGCACCGACGCCGCCGACGCGCTCGCCTGCGCGATCTGCCATGCACACGGCGGGTTGGGTGCGATGCCGGCGCGCGGTCGGCGCGTTCGCGCGGGGAGGATCGGATGATCGGCCGCATCCAGGGCGTCCTGGTTGAGAAGAATTTCCCGCTGGTGATCGTGTCGTGCAACGGAGTCGGTTACGAGATCGACGTGCCGATGAGCACGTTTTATCCCCTGCCCAGGATCGGCGAGGAGGTCACGTTGCTTACCCACCTGGTGGTGCGCGAGGACGCGCACCTGCTTTACGGATTCATCTCAGCCGCCGAGCGCGCCGCCTTCCGGCAACTGCTCAGGATCAGCGGGGTGGGACCCAAGGTCGCGCTGTCGGTGCTCTCGGGACTCTCGGTCGACGACCTGGCCGAGGCGGTGGCATCGAGCGACGCGGCGCGGCTGCAGAAGGTGCCGGGCATCGGCAAGAAAACCGCGGAGCGCCTGGTGCTGGAGTTGCGCGACAAGCTTCCGAAGACAATCGGCGTCGTGCGCGCGGCGGACAGCGCCGCCGTGGGCGGCGACGTCGTCAACGCGCTGCTCGCCCTTGGCTACAATGAGCGCGAGGCCGCCGCCGCGGTCAAACAGGTGCCCTCGCAGCTGCAGCTTCCCGATGCCATACGCCACGCACTGAAGCATCTCGCCAAGCCATGATCGAAGCCGACCGCCTGATCTCGGGGGGCAAGGCCTCGCCCCAGGAAGAGGGCGAGGAACGCGCCCTTCGCCCGAAGCACCTCGACGAATATGTCGGGCAGGTGAAGATCCGCGAGCAGCTGTCGATCTTCATCACCGCGGCGCGCAATCGCAAGGAAGCGCTCGACCACGCGCTGCTCTTCGGCCCCCCGGGCCTGGGGAAAACGACGCTTGCGCACATCATCGCGCGCGAGATGGGCGTGAACCTCAAGCAGACCTCGGGCCCGGTGCTGGAGCGAGCGGGCGACCTTGCCGCGATCCTCACCAACCTCGAACCGAACGACGTATTGTTCATCGACGAGATCCACCGGCTTTCGCCGGTGGTGGAGGAGATCCTCTATCCCGCGCTCGAGGACTACCAGATCGACATCATGATCGGCGAGGGTCCTTCGGCGCGTTCCGTGAAGCTCGACCTGCCGCCGTTCACGCTCGTGGGCGCAACGACGCGCGCGGGGATGCTCACCAACCCGCTGCGCGACCGTTTCGGCATCGTGGCGCGACTCGAGTTCTACACGCCCGAAGAGCTGAAGAGCATCGTGCTGCGCTCGGCGCGCCTGCTGCGGGTGGAGATCGAGGAGCCCGGCGCCCTGGAGCTGGCGAAGCGCTCGCGCGGCACGCCGCGCATCGCCAACCGCTTGCTGCGACGCGTGCGCGATTTCGCCGAGGTCAAGGCCCAGGGCGTGGTCACCTCCGAAGTAGCCGACACCGCCTTGCGCATGCTGGACGTGGACGCGGTCGGCCTCGACGTGATGGACCGAAAGCTTCTCGAAGCGGTGATCCAGAAGTTCGACGGGGGCCCCGTCGGCGTGGAGAACCTGGCCGCCGCGATCGGCGAGGAACGCGACACGATCGAGGACGTGCTGGAGCCCTTCCTCATCCAGCAGGGATACCTGCAGCGCACACCGCGCGGACGCATCGCCACCGCTCTCGCCTACCGGCACTTCGGCTTGCTGAACGAGGCCGCTCGCGCAGAAGGAGGCCTCTTCACGTGAGCCGCATCGTGATGAAGCCCACGCTGCAACCGGAGCTCTTCGTATATTCGTTCCCGGTGCGCGTCTATTTCGAGAACACCGATGCGGGCGGCGTTGTCTACCACGGCGAGTACCTGAAATTCCTCGAGCGCGCGCGCACGGAGTGGCTGCGGCACCTGGGATTCGACCACCAGGCGCTCGCGCGCGATCATCGCGTCGTCTTCGTGGTCACATCGGCGGCGATCGACTTCACCAGGGCCGCGCGGCTCGACGATGTGCTCACGGTCAGCGTGCGGCTGGAATCGCTCGGCAAGGTCCGTTGCGTCTTCGCGCAGGAGATCCGGCGCGACGACGAGATCCTGGTCGGCGCGCGCATCACGGTGGCCTGCGTCACCGGTGAAAATTTCAAGCCCGCGGAGATCCCCCAGGGTCTGCGCAAGAAGATGGAGGCAGCACTTTGATCGTCAGCCACGACCTCACCATCCTGTCGATGATCCTCAGCGCGAGCATCGTCGTGAAGGCCGTGATGGCGATGCTGGTCCTGGCTTCGATGCTGTCTTGGACCTACATCTTCATGAAGCTTTTCGCCATCCGCCGCGCCCGCCGCATGGCCGAGGATTTCGAGCGCGAGTTCTGGAGCGGCTCGGACCTGGTCGGCCTCTACCAGCGCGCCGCCAGCGGGCGCTACTCGGCCTCGGGGCTCGAGCGCATCTTCGAGGCCGGCTTCAAGGAATTCCTCAAGCTCAAGGGACGGCCCGGCTCGGACCTCTCGGCGCTGCTCGACGGCACCCGCCGCGCGATGAAGGCCACCTACCAGCGCGAGATGGACGTGCTCGAATCGCACCTGTCGTTCCTCGCGACCGTCGGCTCGGTGAGTCCGTACGTTGGCCTCTTCGGCACCGTGTGGGGGATCATGAACGCGTTCCGGGGCCTGTCGAACGTCGCGCAGGCCACGCTCGCGCAGGTCGCGCCCGGCATCGCGGAGGCGCTGGTGGCCACGGCCATGGGACTCTTCGCCGCCATCCCCGCGGTGATCGCCTACAACCGCTTCAGCCACGACATC
>JBBREI010000020.1:0-31893 GCA_038203035.1 Burkholderiales bacterium | reverse complement strand
CGATGCGCCGCTGCACCAGGCCCGCGTGCTCCGGCCAGCCGTAGAGCACCATCACCTCCACCGAGCGCGCCTCGGCCGCGGCCGGGCGGTCGACGGTGCGGATGTCGAGCTGGATGTCGGGATATCGCGCATGGAAGGCCGGCAGCGCCGGCAGCAGGCAATGCTGGGAGAGGATGGGCGGCGCGCCCACCACCAGGGTGCCGCGCGGGCGGGATGCCGCGCCGCTGATCGCCTCGTCGGCCTCCAGCAGCTGGCGCATCGCGGGCTGGCACTTTTCCAGGTACGCCGCGCCGTCGGCCGTCACCGTGAGGCCGTGGCTGTTGCGTTCGAAAAGCGCCACGCCCAGGCTGCGTTCGAGCATCGTCACGAGCCGCGCCACGGCGGGCACGCTGACGTCGAGGCGGCGCGCGGCCGCCGAAAAACTGCCCTCGCGGGCCGACGCGGTGAAATATTGCAGCGCGCGAAGCTTGTCCATGACGCCCCCTTCCCGGATCCCCGGATTATTGCTTAAACAAAATGTTCACGCCAATTTCAGCCCGCGTGACGGTACCGGGGCCCGCGCCGGGCGCTAGAGTGGCTTTCGGACCACGGAGCCACAACCTTGATCACCCTCGGCAGCGACATTGGCGGCACCTTCACGGATTTCGTGGAGGTCGACGAAAGCAGCGGGCGCATCGAGGTCTACAAGTGCCTCACCACACCGGCGGACCCGTCGGAGGCGATCGAGGAGGGCGTGCGCGAGCTCAACCGCCGCCACGGGCGCGGGGCCGACGTGATCGACGTCATGGTCCACGGCACCACGCTGGTGATCAACGCGGTGATCGAGCGCAAGGGCGCCAGGACCGGCCTCATCACCACCCGCGGCTTTCGCGACGTGCTCGAGATCGGGCGCGAAAAGCGCTTCGACGCCTACGACCTGCAGATCGAGTTCCCGGAGCCGATCGTGCCGCGTTACCTGCGCATGGAAATCGTCGAACGCATGCATGCCACCGGCGCCGTCCTCACCGCGCTCGATGAGGCGAGCGTGCGCGCCGCCGTGGCCGCGTTGCTGGAGGAAGGCTGCGAATCGATCGCGGTCTGCCTGCTGCACTCGTACCGCAATCCCGCCCACGAGCGGCGCGTGCGCGAGATCGCCATCGAGATGGCGCCCGGCGTCCCGGTCACCCTTTCCAGCGACGTGTTGCCGGAGATGAAGGAATACGAGCGCACCACCACCACCGCCATCAACGCCTACGCCAAGCCCATCACCTCGAAGTACCTCGCCAACCTGGAACGGCGCGTGAAGGCGCGCGGCTTCAAGGGCGAGCTGCTGATGATGCAGTCGTCGGGCGGCATCAACTCGGTCGACTTCGCGCGCGAATTCCCGGTGCAGATCATCGAATCGGGCCCCGCGGCGGGAACACTGGGCGCGGCGCACTTCTCCGAGCTCGCGCGGCTCGGCAAGGTGCTGGCCTTCGACATGGGCGGCACCACGGCCAAGCTCGCGCTGGTGGAAAACGGCCGCGCGTTGCGCACCAACAATTTCGAGGTCGCGCACGTGCACCGCTTCAAGCCCGGCAGCGGCATCCCGGTGCGCATCTCCGTGGTCGACCTGATCGAGATCGGCGCGGGCGGCGGAAGCATCGCGCGGCGCACCTCGGTGGGAACGCTGCAGGTGGGCCCGGAGAGCTCGTCCGCGGTGCCGGGGCCGGCGTGTTACGGCCAGGGCGGCACGCAACCCACGGTGTCCGACGCCGACCTGGTGCTGGGATACCTCGACGCGGACCATTTCCTCGGCGGGCGCATGAAACTCGACAAGGCCGCCGCCGAACGCGCCATCGGCAAGGCGCTGGCCGAACCGCTGGGAATCACCGTCGAGGAGGCCGCCTTCGGCATCCACGCGATCGTGAACGAAAACATGGCCTCCGCGGCCAAGGCGTACGCCAGCGAGAAGGGGGAAAGCCCGCGCTCGTGCGCGCTGGTGGCCTTCGGTGGCGCGGGGCCGGTGCACGCCTGCGACCTGGCGGCGCGCCTGGGCATCCAGACCGTTCTGATCCCGCCGCGCGCGGGCGTGGCCGCCGCATTCGGCATGATCGTGGCCCCGGTGACGTACGACGCGGTACGTTCGCGCCGCATGTTGGTGAAGGACCTCACGGTGGAGGATCTGGGCGCGATCCACGACGAGATGCGCGCCGAATGCCTCTCGCGCCTGCCGGGCACGGTGCGCCCCGAACGCGTCACCTTCGAATACAGCGTCGACATGCGCTACCTCGGCCAGGGCTACGACGTGAACGCAAACGAGCCCACGCGCGCCGCCTTCGAACGGTCGTACCTGAAGCTCTACGGGCGCGTGTACCCGGCCCTGCCGCTCGAGATCATGAACTTCCGGCTCTCGGCGAGCGCGCGCCGCCACGTGGCCGACCTCGCCGAGCGTGTCTCGAAGGCCACCGGCGACGGAAAGGTTTCGGCGCGGCGCGCCTTCTGCCCGAAAAAACGCGCCTGGATGCAGTTCGCGGTCCATCGCCGCGCATCGATTGCGCAGGGGGTGGTTGTCGACGGGCCGGCGATCGTCGAAGAAAATGAGTCGACCACGGTGGTGCCGAGCGGCGCGCGGGCCCACGTGGACGAACATGGAAGCCTGGTCGTGAACCTGGGAGCGGGAAAATGAAGCTGACACACGCGGCGATGGACCCCATCACGCTCGAGATGCTCTGGCGCAGGCTGGTCTCGATCGTGGGCGAGCTCGGCTCCACGCTGCGCCGGACCTCGTTTTCCACCGTCGTGCGCGACATCGGCGACTACGGCTGCGCCGTCTTCGACGCTGAAGCGCGCCTGCTCGCGCAGACGCCCGACAGCACACCAGGCCTGTGCGGCCCGCTGGGCGCGATGTTGCGCGCCTTCCTGGTCCAGATCCCGCCGCAGACGCTGCGGGAAGGCGACGTCATCATCGGCAACGATCCCTGGGCGGGCAGCGGCCACCACAACGACGTGAGCATCATGGTGCCGATCTTCCACGCGAACCGGCTCATCGGCTACGTGATCACCTGCTGCCACCACGTCGACATCGGCGGGCGCCGCGCCACCACGGAAAGCCGCGACAACTACGAGGAAGGCCTGCGCATCCCGATGCTCAAGTACTACCGCGCGGGCACGCTCAACGAGGACGTGCAGGCCTTCATCGCCTCCAACGTGCGCTCGTTCGAGACCGTGCTGGGCGACATCGGCGCGCAGGTCTCCGCGTGCCATGTGGGCGCCGAACGCATGCGCGAGATCTGCGAGGAGATGGGCTGGGCCGACGTGCAGGGCCTGGCCAACGAGATCGTCGCGCGCAGCGAGGAGGTCACGCGCGCCGAGATCCGCAAGCTGCCCACGGGAACCTGGCGCCACGAGGCGCTGATCGACATCGTGGGCGGGGAGACCCTCACCATCCGCACCGCGGTCACCATCGGCAACGACGAGATCGTGGTCGACTTCAGCGGCAGCTCGGCCCAGGTCAAGCCCGCGATCAACTGCACCCTCACCTACACCAGCGCGTACACGGTGTTCGGCGTGCTTTGCATGCTCGACCTGCCGGTTGCCGTCAACGAGGGGACACTGCGCCCGATCAAGGTCATCGCCGAGGAAGGCAGCGTGCTCAACTGCACCTTCCCCGCGCCGGTCTTCGGCCGCACCGCGATCGGCAACTTCCTGCCCGACCTCGTCTACCAGGCCATCGCCCCCGCGGCGCCGGACCGTGTGTGCGCCGGCGCGGGCGCCACGCCCATGTGGGGCCAGTACATGTTCGGCAGGCGCCGCGACGGCGCCAACTTCGCGCCGTTCAACGTCTCCTCGGGCGGGCTGGGCGCGCGCGCGGCGCGCGACGGCGTCTCCTGCCTCGCTTTCCCCTACAACGTCGGCAACACGCCCGCGGAGGTGATCGAAAGCGAGGTGCCGATGATCGTCGAGGAGCGTTCGCTCTGGGTCGATTCCGCGGGTCCGGGCCGGTTCCGCGGCGGCTTCGGCCAGAAATACGTGCTGCGGATCCTCGACGGCGACCTCGGCCCCGTGGGTGAGGTGCTGGCGAGTTTTCGCGGCGGGCGTTTCATCCACCCGCCCGCCGGCGTCCTCGGCGGCGGCAATGCACCCAACGGCTACCTCGCCATCAACGGCCGCAGCGACGACGCGGGGCGGCAGGTGATTGTCCACGCGGGCACCCGCATCGAAAGCCACATCCCGGGCGGCGGCGGCTACGGCAACCCGCTGGAGCGCGATCGCGGCATGGTGGCGCGCGACTTGCGAAACGGCCTCATCTCGCCCGAACATGCGAAGCTCGAATATGGATACAACCTGGAGACACCTGCATGAAGCACACCCTTGCGATCCTCTTTGCCTCGTTGCTTGCCCTCGGGGCGCACGCGCAATCCGTCTACCCCCACAAGCCGATCAAGCTGGTGGTCCCCTGGCCCGCCGCGGGCACCGTCGACATGGTGGCGCGCGCGCTGGCGGAACGCCTGGGCACGCGCCTGGGCCAGCCGGTGGTGGTGGAGAACAAGCCCGGAGCCACGGGCCAGATCGGCTCGTCCACCGTCGTGGCCGCGGATCCCGACGGCTACACGCTGCTGCTGATGTCGGCCACGGTGCACACGGTTTCGCCCAACCTCAAGAAGGCCTTCCCGTTCGATCCGATCGACGACTTCACCAACATCACGCAGGTGGTCTCCTTCCCCTACGTGCTGGTGGTCTCTTCCGGGAGCCCCTACAGGTCCGTGGCCGACATGACCGCCGCCGCGAAGAAAGACCCCGGCAAGATCTCCTACGGCTCCTTCGGGCTCGGCAGCGCCCCATACCTCATCAGCGAGCTCTACGCGATGTCCACGGGCGTGGAGCTGCTGCATGTCCCTTACAAGGGCGCCGCACCCGCCATCGCTGACGTGCTCGGCGGGCAGATCACGTTTTTCATCGACTCGATCCCGTCGCCGCTGGGACAGATCCGCGGCAACCGGCTGCGCGCCCTCGCCGTGACCACGCCGCAGCGCTCGAGCACGCTGCCCGATGTCCCGACCATGGCCGAGACCGTGCCGGGATTCGAGGCCATCGCATGGCTCGGCATCGCGGGACCCAAGAACCTGCCGAAGGACATCACCGCGAAGCTTTTCTCCGAGCTCAAGCAGATCGCCGCGGAACCCGAATACGCCGCGAAGCTGCGCAATGTCGGCCTGGAGCCGGTCGCGAGCCCCTCGCCCGAGGAATTCCGCAGCTGGCTCGTCTCGCAGAAGAAGTACTGGGGCGATTTCGTGCAGAAAGCGAAGATCCCCCTTGTCGAGTAACCCGCGCGACCGCGAGGTCCACGCCTACAGGATGCTGATCGGCGGCGCGTGGGTCGCCGCTTCCGACGGCGGGACTTTCGACAGCGTCGATCCCTTCACCGGGCGCGCCTGGGCCAATGTGCCGATGGCCACGAAAGCCGACGTCGACAGCGCCGTGTCCGCCGCGCGCAAGGCCTTCGAAACCGGCGAGTGGCCGAAATTCACGCCGGCGATGCGCGCGAAGTGCCTGCGCAAGCTCGCCACGTTGCTCGAGGAGTCGTCGCCCGAGGAACTCGCCAACGTCCAGGTGCTGGAAAACGGCAAGGTGATGCGCGAAGTGCTGGCGCAGACCCGGGGCCTGCCCGCGCACCTCAACTACTTCGCCGGCGCGGCCGAGCACCTGCACGGCAAAACCGTCTCGATCTCGATCGCGGACATGGTGAACTACACCGTGCCGGAGCCGATAGGCGTGGTGGCCGCGGTGACGCCGTGGAACAGCCCGCTGAATCTCCTGGTGTGGAAAATGGCGCCGGCACTGGCCGCGGGCAACACGATGGTGGTGAAGCCCTCGGAAGTCACGCCGGTATCTACACTGGTGCTGGCCGAGATGTTCGCCAAGGCGGGCCTTCCCGATGGCGTCATGAACGTCATCACCGGCGATGGCGCCGTGGGAGCCGCGCTGGTGGAACACCCCGGCGTCGACAAGATCGCGTTCACGGGATCGACGAAGGTGGGCAAGCTGGTGGCGAAGGCGGCTTCCGATCGCCTCGCGCGTTATTCACTCGAACTCGGCGGAAAGTCGCCCAACGTGATCTTCGCCGACGCCGACCTCGACAGCGCGCTGAACGGCGTGATCGCCGGCATCTTCGGCGCGACCGGGCAGACCTGCCTCGCGGGATCGCGGGTGCTCGTGCAGCAGGATATCTACGACACCTTCGTGCCGCGGCTGGTGGAACGCGCAAAGGCCATCAGGCTGGGCGACCCGCTCGACCTCGCCACCGAGATGGGCACGTTGTCGTGCCGCATGCAATACGACAAGGTGAACTACTGGATCGGCATCGGCAAGGAGGATGGCGCGGAGCTGCTGTGTGGCGGCGGCCATCCCCAGCAGGAGGGATTGAAGCTGGGCCTCTTCGTCGAGCCCACGATCTTCGGGCGCGTGAAGAACTCGATGCGCATCGCGCGCGACGAGGTCTTTGGCCCGGTGCTCTGCATCCTGCCCTTCAGGGACGAGGACGAAGCAGTCGCCATCGGCAACGACACGCGCTTCGGCCTGGCCGCGGGCGTGTGGACGCAGGACGTGAAGCGCGCGCACCGCATGACGCGCCGCCTGCGTGCGGGCACCGTGTGGGTCAACACCTACCGGCGCACCAACTACGGCACTCCCTTCGGCGGCATGAAGGAAAGTGGCGTGGGCCGCGAAAACGGACTGGACGCGATCTACGAATACACCGAGACCAAGTCGATCTGGATCGATACCGGGCCGGGGATCAAGGATCCGTTCAATACCCGGGGCTGAGGCCTTCAGCCGCGGGATCGAGGCGCGTGACAGTAACTGCAACCCGCAACATCGACAAGGATCCTCTCCATGCGCATCGTGGCCCTCGCCATTGCTTTCCTCCTCTCCCCGCCGGCACCGGCGCACGCCCAAAGCCCGGCACCCGACACTGCGAAAGCAGCGGCGCGCGGGGCGCGGACTGCGCCATTGTCGATCGACGCGCTGTGCGCGAAGCTCACGCTCGATGAGGTCACCGCCATCGTGGGGAGGAATTTCGAGCGCCGGCCGACCCCGTTGTATCCGGGGTGCAGGTACGCAGACGGCAAGGAAAAGGGCAAGCTGCAGGTTCGCCATTTCACGCTCGGCAACAGCAGGTTGAAGGAAGCGGGCTGGCGGAAATTCGTGGAATCCGCAGGCAAGGGCAAGGTCGTTGAGCGTGACGGCGTACTGGTGAGCCATTTCCGTGGGGACAAATTCGGCACCGACAGCATCTGGTTCAAGGATCGGCAGGGCCACGCCCTGGAATTGAGCGTCAATTCGGGCATTACCGAGGATCAGGCGGTGGCGCTGGTGAAGTCGGCGATGGACTGAGGGGGCGATCGGTGTTCATGTCACTTTCATGGCCCGTGATTTTCTGCACTTTGCCTTTCGCAATTGCTTTCGGAATTTCCTGGGGTGTCACCAGGAAGCTCACTCTAGCGGCTGATGGTGGGCGCCGCCAAACCGTCGATCATCACGTTCAATACCGCCGGCAGCCGGGACTGCACCGCGCGGCGCGCGGCCGGCAGCAGATCCGCGGCTTGCGTCACCAGCTCGCCGTGGCCGCCGAACCCCACGGCGACCTGGTCGTAGCGTGTCGGCAGCAGCTCGCATCCGATCAGCCGCCCGGGCCCGTAATCGCGAAGCTGGATCTGGTATTCCGCGTTCCAGCGCGCGTCGTTTCCCACCACCGCAACAAACGGCAGCTTGTAGCGCACGGCGGTGTCGATCTCGGCGGGATGGAAGCCGAAGGTGCCGTCGCCCATCACGGCGATCACCGGCGCATCGGGCTTCGCGGCGCGGGCGGCGAGCGCAAACGGCAGCGCGGCGCCGATGGACCCCGCGACGCCGTTGATCACGCGGTTGGGGGCGTGCAGGCAGGCCTGCGCCCACTGGCCGATTTCGCCGCCGTCGCAGACAAAAACCGCATCGGGGTGTTCGTCCAGCATCACCTGCAGCGGACGCAATGCCTGCACCGGGTGCAGCCGGCCGGGGCCGCTGCCGGTGGCGCTGTCCCACGCGGCGGGACGATAGGTGATGGCCGACTGGACCTCGTTGCGCCATGGGCCCGCAGCTGGAACCCACGCGGCCCGGATGAGCGTATCGAGCGCGGCGAAAGTTTCTGCGTGGGCCACACCCATGAGGCGGCTGCCCACGGCGCGTGTGGTGCGTTCGATTTCGGTGCGATCGGTATCGACCTGGATGAACCGGCAATCGGCCGCGAAGGCCTTGCCGAACCTGAGCGTGAAGTCGACGCGCTTGCCAAGCAGCAACACGGCATCGGCTTGTGCAAGCATCTGCGCGAAGGCGCCCAGGCCCGGATCCGCGATGCCTCGCGGGCTTTCCATGCCCACTACCGGGATGCCGCTGGCGCCTTCGAGCGCCGCCATGCGCGCGCGGCCACCGCCGGTCATGCACATGGGGCCACACAACACGAGCGGGCGCCTGGCCGCGCCCAGGAACGCAAGCACCGGGGCGGGATCGAGCGGCGGGAATTTCGCACCCTCGATTTCAGGCAACGCCGTTGGCGCGCATTCCCCTTCCAGGACGTCCGAGGGCAGGCTCAGGTGCACGGGCCCGGGCCGGCCCGCCCTGGCGACACGCGCGGCGTTGACGAAATTGACCGCCACCTCGCCGGCCTTGCCGCTCACGCCCGAGGCCTTGCAGACCACCGCGGCCATGTCGGCCTGGCGCATTTCCTGGAACGACGCCATGCCGAGCTGGCTCATCGGCGCGTGGCCCGAGAGCAGCACCACGGGCGATTCGGCCATCGCGACCGTATAAAGCGCCGAGACCGCGTTGGCGTGGCCCGGCCCACCCGTGACCAGCGCGACCCCGACCTCGCCCGTGAGGCGTGCCCAGGCATCCGCCATGTGCACCGCTGCGGCCTCGTGCCGGACGTGGACGAGCTCGATGCCCGCGCCGAACGCGGCATCGTAGAACGCCATGATGTGGTTGCCCGAAAGCGTGAACACCTTCTTCACGCCTTCGGAGATCAGCGCGCTGGCCAGCGCGTCCGCGCCGCGATGCTTTGCCATGGAGGCCTTTCGAAAACCTCCATGTTAACGGGGCTAGCGATCAGCGGTCGCGCCCGCCACCACCGTCACGTCCACCACCGTCACGCCCCCCGCCGGAACGCCCCGCCGGCGAACGCTCCGCGGGCGCGGACCTTTCGGCCGGAGCCGAACGCTGGACCGGAGCCGCCCTTCCGACCGGGGCCGAACGTTGTGCCCGTTCAACCGGGGCCGACCGCTGCACCGGCGAGGACCGCTCCACCGGCGCACGCTGCGGCGCGGGATTGTATTGCTGCGAGGGCTGGCCCTGGCGCGGCGCGTAGCTGCGCTGCACCGCGCCGGGTTGCCCGGCCACCGCTTCGCGCCGCGCCTGGCCGCGACCTTCCACGCCGTAGCGCGGCCCCGCCTGCCTTACGCCGGGGCTGGCGCCACCGGCTTCCTGCGAACGCCGGTATTCCAGGCGCTGGGCTGCGATGCGCTGGCTTTGCGCGCGCTGGCCCTCGACCGTCGGTGCGGGCGCACGCGCACTTTCCACACGAGCGCTGTTGGCGCGCGGGGTGAAGAAGCCCTGCTGGGCCTGCGGCCTGCCGCCATCTAGGCGCGCGCGGCTGCCGCCGTCCGGGCGATTGTCGCGCGCGGAACGATCTCCACGACCGTCGCGGCGATAGTCACCGCGGCCGTCACGGCGATAGTCGCCGCGGTTCCAGCGCGTGCCGCCACGGTAGTCACGGCCGTGGTAATACCACGGGCGATGGTTGGCGTAACGCAGGTAGCGCCGGTTCCAGTCGAAGGAGCCGAAGAAGAAGCCGCTGCCGATGGTGATGCTCGGGCCCCAGCCGAAGCCGCGATAGCCGTAGCTGTAGCCATAACCCGGCCAGGCGCCCCAGTACACGGGCTGGTAATCCGGCCACCACCACGACCCATAGGCCGTACGCGGATCGTAATAGGGGACGTAAACCACTTCCGGGGTCGGCGGTTCGATCACGTAGTCGTCGCCCAGGCGTTGCACCACCAGCTCTTCGCTGGAGCGCAGCGTGCCGGCGGCATCCGCGCGGCCACGCAGTTCCTGCACCGTGTCCATCACCTGGTCCGGTTGGGCCAGGAAGGCATCGCCGAGGCTCTGCGTCCAATCACGCCGCTCGTCCATCATGGCGAGCACCTGCGGGAACGCAACCAGCGACATGACGCTGGGATCCCAGGGACGGTCCTCGACGGCTCGAACCGCCTGGTCCCCGCGCAGCCCACCCTGGGCGCGCGACCAGCTGGCCGCCTGCGCCACATCCTGCGGGTAGGTGGCCGCCATGAGGATCTGCGACAGCAGGGAATCCGGATAAAGCGCGATGGGCGCCAGCATCTGGTCCAGCTGCGGTTGCGCGAAAACGACGCCCGCGCGCGGTTCCACGGCCTGCGCCATGGCGGCAGGGGTGAAGATCGCCGCCACCAGCACAAATACCCACTTCGACAGTCTGGTCATTTTGGTCTCCTACCGTCTCTGACAGCCATTTAACGGCAACGGTCGAGTAAGGTGCACGTCATTTACCTGCTGTTACAACTTCGTTTTCCCCTGGATCTGGTTGCCGAAGCAATCAAAGCTCACCGATAACCGGCCGCCTGCAGCTCGAAGAGCTCCGCATAGCGCCCGCCCTGGGCCAGCAGTTCGGCATGTGTACCCACGGCTTCGACCCTGCCGTCACCCAGCACCATGATCCGGTCGGCCATGCGTACGCTCGAGAAACGGTGCGAGATCAACACCGCCGTCTTGCCGTGCGAAAGTTCCTTGAAGCGCTGGAACACCTCGAACTCGCTGCGCGCGTCGAGCGCGGCGGTGGGTTCGTCGAGGATCAGCAGTTGGGCGTCGCGCATGTAGGCGCGCGCGATGGCGACCTTCTGCCACTCGCCGCCCGATAGATCGATGCCCGACTTGAAGCGCTTGCCGATCACCTGGTCGTAACCGCCGGGCAGCTTGCCGATCACCTCGTCGGCGCCGCTCTGGGCGGCCGCGGCCTCGATGCGCGCGCGGTCGTCCCGGGCATCGATGCGGCCCACGGCGATGTTTTCCGCCGCCGTGAGGTGGAAGCGCACGAAGTCCTGGAAGATCACCCCGATGTTGGCGCGCAGCTCGTAAAGGTCGTATTCGTTCAGCGGAAAGCCGTCGAGCAGGATGCGGCCTTCGTCGGGGTCATAGAGGCGCGAAAGCAGCTTGACCAGCGTGGTCTTGCCCGCGCCGTTTTCCCCCACCAGCGCCAGAACCTCGCCGGCACGCAGCGTGAACGAGAGGTTGCGCACCGCCCAGCGCTGCGCGCCCGGATATCGGAAGCCCACATCCTCGAACACGAAGCCTTCGCGGATCGGCATCGGGAAAACGCGCGGCTTGTCCGGCGAGGCGATCTCGGGCTTGATCTCGAAAAACGAAAACAGGTCGTCGAGGTAGAGCGCTTGCGAGGCGAGCGCGGTGAAGCCCATCAGCAGGCTTTCCATCATCTGGTGCAGGCGGCGGAAGGAGCCGGCCAGGAACGTGAGGTCGCCGATCGAGAATTCGCCGTGGATGGTGCGCCAGACGATGTACGCATAGGCGACGTAGTAGGCGACAGTGCCGATCGACGAAAGCAGCCCGCCCCAGCCCGCGCGCCGCACCGCGATTTTCTTGTTCGCCTCGAAGAAGCTCAGGGCGAGCGTGCGGTAGCGCTGGATCAGGAACGGATTGAGGCCGAAGATCTTGATCTCCTTCGCGGTCTCGACGCTCGCCGCGGTCTGGCGCACGTAGTCGAGCTCGCGGCGCTCCGGCGCGCGCGCGTAGTTCAGCCAATAGGCCTGCGCGTTGAAACGCGCCTCGCCGATGAAGGCCGGCACCAGCGCCACGGCCAGCAGCACCATCAGCCACGGCGCGTAGACCAGCAGGCCGGCGGCGAAACTCGCGATGGTGACGATGTCCTGGGCCTGGTTGAAGATCTGGCCCATGAGCGTCATGCGCCCGGAGGCCTGGCGGCGCGCCCTCTCGAGTGAATCCTGCAGCTCGCTGTCCTCGAAGTCCTCCAGGTCCAGCGTGGCGGCGTGCCCCATCAGCTTGAGGCTGGTGGCGATGCCGACACGCTCGGAAAGCAAGGTGTCGACCAACCCCACCAGGCGCGCCAGCACGTCCGCGGCGATGGCCAGGCCGAACTCGATGGCGACCAGCGTGCCGATGCGCCGCAGCTCGCCGTCCTGCCACATGCCGGCGAAGGTCTCGCCGACCTGTGGCGCCTGCGCCATCGCCACCACCTCGTCGATGATCAGCTTGCCGACATAAAGCGTCGCCACGGGCAGCAGCGCGCGGAAGAGGCGCAACACGCCCTGCGCGATCGTGAGCGCGGGGCTCGTCTGCCATACAAGCTTGATGAACGGGGGCAGGTTCTTGAGCGCGCCGAGGCGCTCGCGCATGGTGCGCGCGGCCATGGGTTTTTCAGCCATGTGTCAGTTTACGTCGGGGGGTTGGGCGTCGGGGTGTGGCAGGGGATGGCGGAATGCCGATTCCCGGCGTGTTATGATTCGCGCCGCAGGATCATCAAGCAGTGGAGTTTCAGTCTCCCTCTCACGCCGGTTCGCACATGGCGTCCGCAGTGGCAGTCAATTTCCTTACTTGATCTTCGTGACCCGTGCGGGCGGGGACCAGCCCGCGCAAATAGATCCAGACCAAGGAATGACGAATATGCCTACCGGCACCGTGAAATGGTTCAACGACTCCAAGGGCTTCGGCTTCATCACTTCGGATGAAGGCGGCCCGGACCTCTTCGCTCACCACACCGCGATCCAGATGGACGGCTACAAGTCCCTCAAGGAAGCCCAGAAGGTCAGCTACGATGTCACCAACGGCCCCAAGGGCCTGCAGGCGACCAACATCAAGGCGATCTGAGAGTAATGGCCAAGCCGAACTACGCGTTCCAGAAGCGACAGCGCGAGCTCGCCAAGAAGCAGAAAAAAGAGGCGAAGCAGCAGCAGAAGGCCGCGGCCAACCAGCCGCCGGAATCGGATCAGCCCGGGGAATCCGAGGCTCCCGAGCAACCCAAGTCGCCCGATACCCCGGCCTGAACCTCCCAGGCCGGGGTGCTTGGCTAACCCGGCGGCCCGCCCGCCGGGATCCCTAGATCTTCCCCATCAGCAACAGCACGATGAGGATGACTACCACCAGGCCCACGGCCCCGCTCGGCCCATAACCCCAGCTGCGGCTGTGCGGCCATGAGGGGATCGCACCCACCAGGATCAGGATTAGGATGATGAGGATGATCATTCCGATCGACATTTGGTTGTCCGTTTCGCGTCGTTAGAGGAAGTTGGCGGGAGCGTTTTTGCTACCGTGCACCTCTGACAAGTTGTTGAGCGACGCCCGTGTAGTCCGCGGGCGCATTGTGTTGTAGGACGGCACGTTGCGGCGCCTGCGCCGTGCGGCCATACTGCGGCGCATGATCCCGATCTTCGCCGGCTTCTGGCGGCGCTGCGCCGCCTTCGTGATCGACGGAATCGTCCTCTCGATCCCCAACATCGCCCTGGGCTACGCCCTCCCGGCCAATACCGCCGCCACCTTCTTCGCCAGCGTGGTGATTGGCCTGGCCTATTACGCGGGCCTGCACAGCTCGAAGCTGCAGGCCACCGTGGGCAAGATGGCCTTCGGCATCAAGGTGACCGACGCGGCCGGCGGGCGCATCGGCGTGGGGCGCGCGATCGGGCGTTATTTCGCCACCTGGCTCTCGCTGCTGGTGCTGGGCATCGGCTTCCTGATGGCCGCCTTCACCACACGCAAGCGCGCCCTTCACGACATCCTCTGCAACACGCTGGTGGTCAATCGCGAAGCACAACCCGAAGACCTGGCCGACCCCGGCAACAACGAGGTGATGCCGGTCGGCTGGCCGGTCTGGGCCGTGGTGGGGGTGCTGTTCGTGCTGCCGGTCCTTGGAACGCTGGTCGCGGCCGTTGCCGTGCCGGTGTACCAGGAATACGCCACGCGCTCGCAGGTGGCCGACGCGATGGCCCGCGTGGAGCCGATCAAGGAAGAGGTGATCGCCAGCCTCGCGGCCCGCCGCTCGGTGCAGCCCGGCGCGCGCGCCCTGCCCTCGCCCGTGGTTCAGGAGGTCCGCGTGGATGCGACGGGGCAACTCACCATCACGCTGTCGAAGGAGCGTCTGGGCGGCGGCAAGGTTTTCATGGCGCCGGTTGTCGCCAAGGCATCGCGCTCCGAATGGCGCTGCTGGGCGGAAGGTGTCGCCCTGAAATACATGCCGGTGGTCTGCCGGGAATAGCCGGCACTCCCGCGCGCCCCGCTTCCCCTGCAGCGCCGCGCCTCCCACGGCGCCCAGGCCCACCACCAGCGCCTGCGCGGGGTGGGCACGATTTTGCCGATGAGCTCGAGACCGGCGCCGTCACTCGTCCGCCTCCGGCTTCGCGCCCGCCTCCTCGTAGACGGCGCCGGCGGCCAGGAGCTCGGCGTATTTCGCCTCGTCGACGCCCACTTCGGCCAGCAATAGACGGTTGTGTTGCCCCAGCTTCGGCGCCGGCGTGCGGATGAGCCCCGGGGTGCCGCCCAGGCGCGGCACCACGTGGTGCATGGGGAAAGCACCCATGTCGGGATCCGGATAGTCCGTCAGCACGTCGCGGTCGATGAAGTGCGCGTCCTGCATGATCTGCGAGATGTCGTAGATCGGGCCGATGGTGACTTCCGCCCGCTCGAAAAACGCGACGTTTTCCGCCTGCGTCTTCTGCGCCACGAACTCCCCGATGATCGCGTCCAGCTCCGGCGCGTTCTTCACGCGATTGGCATTGGTCCTGTAGCGCGGGTCGGTGATGAGGTCGGCGCGCCCGATGGAGGTGAACACGCGTTCGGCCATCTTCTGCGTCGACGCGGAGAGCGCGACGTAGCGCCCGTCGCTGGTCTTGTACGCGTTGCGCGGGCCCGAGTTGGTCGAGCGGCTGCCGGTGCGCGCCTTGACCTTGCCGGTAAGGCGGTAGTTGGCGGCCTGCGGGCCCAACATGTGGAACAGCGGGTCGAGCAGCGGCAGGTCGATCACCTGGCCCTTGCCGCCGTTCACCTCCACCTCGCGCAGCGCAATCATCGCGCCGATGGCGCCGTAGAGGCCCGCGTAGGTGTCGGCCATGTACATCGGCGGCAGCACCGGCTCGCGGTCGGGGAAGCCGTTGAACGACGCGAAGCCCGAGATGCCCTCCACCAGCGTCCCGAAGCCGGGACGGCGCCGGTAGGGACCGGTCTGCCCCCAACCCGAGATGCGCACCAAGATGAGCTTGGGGTTCGCCTCGAGCAGCTTGTCGGGACCCAGGCCCATGTTTTCGAGCGTGTCGGGGCGGAAGCTCTCCACCAGCATGTCTGCCTTGGCGACCATCCGCAGCAGCAGCGCGCGCGCGTCGGCGTTGCGCAGTTCCAGCGCCACGCTTTTCTTGTTGCGCGCGTAGAGCTTCCAGTTGGTCTGCACCTCCGCCGTGCTCCAGGCGCGCAGCGTATCGCCCGCCTTCGGCTCCACCTTGATCACATCGGCGCCGAAATCCGCGAGCGACCCGGTGAGGATGTTGCCCGCCACCAGGCGCGAGAGGTCCAGCACACGCACGCCGTCGAGCGCGCCCCGGCCCCCACCTGTGTAGTCGCGTTGTTTCAACATGGGAGGGCTGAACCTTATGACGGGGATGAAGGGGCGCCACCTATTCGGGCTTGATGTTCGCGGCCTTGGCGACCTTCTTCCAGCCCTCGATCTCGTCCTTGATCGTCTTCGCGAACTGCGCCGCGCCCATCGGCGCGGGCTCCGCGCCTTCGCGCAGGAAAACGTCCCGCATCTCCGGCGTGTTGAGGATGCGGTTCATGTCCGCGTTGATCTTCTCGACGATTTCAGCCGGCACCTTCGCCGGCGCGATCACGCCCCACCACAGCTCGAAGCTGTAGCCCGGCACGCCCATGGAGGCGATCGGCTGCAGGTCGGGCACCACCAGCGAAGGGCCCCTGCTGGTGACGCCGATGCCGCGCACCTTGCCGGCCTTCACCTGCTGGTAGATCGACGGCGCGCTGGCCACCAGCACGTCGACGTGGCCAGCGATGGTGTCGGCCACCGCGGGACCCATGCCCTTGTAGGGGACGTGGGTCATCTGGATGTGGGCCGCGTCCATCAGCAGCTCGGTGGCGAAGTGGTTGGTGCTGCCCTGCCCCGACGATGCGTAGTTGAGCTTGCCCGGGTTCCTGCGCGCGTAGTCGAAGAGTTCCAGCGTGGTGCTGATCGGAAGCTTCGGGTTCACCGTCAGCAGCATCGGGCCCTTGGAGACCATCCCGATCGCGGTGAAGCTGGCGACCGGGTCAAACGGCAGGTTGGTCTGGATCGCCGCGTTGGTGGTGAAGGACGAAGAGAGCAGGCACAACGTGTAGCCGTCCGGCGCCGCCTTGGAGACCAGCGTCGCGCCGATGGAGCCGCCCGCCCCGGGCTTGTTTTCGATGATGACCGGCACCTTCCAGGTGTCGGAAAGGCGCTTGCCGAGCTCGCGCGCGAAGGTGTCGTTGGAGCCGCCCGGCGGGTACGGCACCACGATCGTGACCGGCTTGTTCGGGTATTTCAGCTGCGCGGCCACCGGCGACACCGCGAGCACGCCCACCAGCAGCGCAAGCATCCACCTCATTCGAGACTCCCTTCCTGTGCGATCAGTCCGAGTTTCCTGGCGAGCGCGAGGACCGATTCCGCGCGCCGCACAAACGGCCCATCGACCATGCGGGCGTTGACGGTGTAGGCGCCGATGCCTTTTTGGGCCGCGGCGGCCGCGGCCTCCACCACCTTGAGCGAGTGCGCGATCTCCGCGTCCGTGGGCCTGAACACCGAATTGGCGATCGGCACCTGCGACGGATGGATGGCGCTTTTGCCGATGTAGCCCAGATCCGCGCGCGCCACGTCCTTGCGCTGCTCATCGACCGAATCCTCGAGGTCGAAAGACAACGCGTCCGCCTCGCTTGCCATCGCCTTGGCGAACAATTCCGGACGGGAGCCTGGGACGAAGAGTTTGGAGCGCATGTGGAAACTGGTGTCAGAGACGACTTTCCACGGGCAGAAAGTCGTCTCTGACACCGGATTCATCCAAGCCTTTTGACAATCGCCTGCGTGAACTGCTTCGTGTTCGCCCGGCCCTTGAGGTCGCCGGTGCGCACCTTGTCCTTGAGCAACACGTCGTCGATGGCGGTGCGAAAGCGGGTGGCCTTTTCCGGGTGGCCGACGTGGTCGAGCATCATCGCGGCCGAAAGCATGAGCGCAAGCGGGTTGGCGATCCCCTTGCCGGCGATGTCCGGCGCGGAGCCGTGCACCGCCTCGAAAATCGCGGCGTCCACGCCGATGTTGCCGGCCGGCGCCATGCCCAGGCCACCCACCAGGCCCGCGTTGAGGTCGGAGAGGATGTCGCCGAAGAGGTTGGTGGTGACGATCACGTCGAACTGGTAGGGGTCCATCACCAGTTGCATGGCGCAGGCATCGATGATGCGTTCGTCGCAGGCGACCCGGCCCTTGTATTTTTCGGCGATCTCGCGCCCGGTCTCGAGGAAGAGCCCGGTGAGCGCCTTGAGCACGTTGGCCTTGTGCACCAGCGTCACCTTCTTGCGACCGTGTTTCGCCGCGTAGTCGAAGGCGAATTCGCAGATGCGCCGCCCGCCCGCGCGGGTGTTCACGCCCGATGCCAGCGCCACCGCATGGGGATCGTCCCCGATCGGGATGTAGTGCTCGAAGCCGACGTAGAGGCCTTCGAGGTTTTCGCGGATCAGCACGAGGTCGATGTTTTCGTAGCGCCCGCCGGGGATGAGCGTGCGCGCGGGGCGCAGGTTGGCGTAGAGCTGGAACTCCTCGCGCAGGCGCACGTTGGAAGAGCGGAAGCCGCCGCCCACCGGCGTGGCCAGCGGGCCTTTGAGCGCCAGGCGCGTCTTGCGGATGCTTTGCAGGGTGGCCTCGGGCAGCGGATCGCCCGCCTCCTTGACGCCGGTGACGCCGGCCACCTGCCAGTCGTATTCGAAGGGAGCACCCACCGCGTCCAGGACGGCGAGCGTGGCTTCGGTGACCTCGGTCCCGATGCCATCGCCGGGGATCAGCGTGATGGGAATCTTCTCGCGGCTTCTGGCGGCAGGTTTCTTCCGGGTCTTCGCAGCCATGGTGCCCCCTTTGGTAGAGGGCGATTATACGGCCCGCCTAACTCTCGTCGGCCAGGAAGCGGTAGAAGTAAGCCGCGTCGAGGAATGGATGCTCGTCGATGACGTGGTGCATGAGGCCCAGGTCGATCATGCGCTGGCCGAGGTCCTGCGCGGCACCGACCCCGAACCCGCAGCGCACGCGCAGCCAGTCGATCGCTTCCTGGCCCACGAAGGTGCGGGGATAGGGCTTTCCGAGGTAACGGCGGTCGCGGATGCCCACGCCGTCGTTGCCACGCATATCGCGCAGCAGCTTCGCGAAGGACAGGCGTCCCAGCAAATCGTCGCCGGCGCCGAACCTGAAGAACAGGTTCTCGTTCGCGAAGGACTGTTCGAGCACCACGTGATGCAGCAGGCCGAGGGATTGCAGGGCGCGGCCCGCGGCTACCGCGATGACCGGGTCCAGGCCGAGGCGACGCTCGAGGGTTTCCACGGCCTCCGATGCCACGAAACATTCGCGGTACGTCGTGCCGCGCCACGCGCGGTCGTCGACCTGCACGCCGCCGGCGCCGCGAATCTGCTCCAGTACCACCCGGGGTTCCAGTCCCGCGCGCTCCAGCTGGTCGAGGGCCGCGAGCTCGGGCGAGCTCGTGCGTGACCGGCTCGTGGCCGCATCGACCGAAACCGCGCGCAGCAACGCGGCGACGGGCGGCTCGGACATCGCATGCGCGGCCAAGGGCAACGTTCCAGGCAGCACCGCATCCGCGCCCCATTGCGCGGCCCATTGCCGCTCGACCGGGGAGACGTGCGCACGCCCGGGGATGCGAAGCAGCCAGCGTACTGCGGGGAACGAGCCGCGCAGCTCGGAGAGCTCACGGGGGGCTTCGCAATGGCTGGCGGCGAAGAACGTCGTATCGATGATGGCCGCGTCGACGCGCCGCTCCTTGAGCAGCGAGCGCAACGCGAGCAGCGGATCGCGTTTGCCGGGGTCGAATCCGTATCCCCCCAGGCCGTGTGACGAAAGTGCCTGGCGCCAGGCCTGGGTGGCCTCGGAGGAGGAGAGCAGAAGGGCGACGTAGGTTTTCATGAATCTGGGGTACGGTTCAAACCGTCATGCGGATGCGGGGGCACGCATTTCAGGTTACCTTGCAACCCTTCACTTTCCACGCCACCCGGTCACACTCGACATGACGGACAAGGACAAAGGCCTCGAAAAGGGCCTCACCAGCTACGGCGACAGCGGTTTCTCGCTGTTCCTTCGCAAGGCCGTCATCAAGGGCGCCGGCTACACCGATGACGCGTTGTCGCGCCCGGTGGTCGGCATCGCCAACACCGGCAGCGCCTACAACCCCTGCCACGGCAACGCCCCGCAGCTGCTGGAGGCGATCAAGCGCGGCGTGATGATGGCCGGGGGCCTGCCGATGGAGTTCCCCACCATCTCGGTCCACGAAAGTTTTGCGCATCCCACCTCAATGTACCTGCGCAACCTCATGTCGATCGACACCGAGGAGATGATCCGCGCGCAGCCGATGGATGCGGTGGTGCTGATCGGCGGCTGCGACAAGACGGTGCCCGCGCAGCTGATGGGCGCTGCCTCCGCCAACGTGCCGTGCGTGCAGCTGGTGACCGGATCGATGCTCACCGGCTCACACGATGGCGTGCGTGTCGGGGCCTGCACCGATTGCCGGCGCTACTGGGGCAAGTACCGCGCGGAGGAAATCGACGATGCCGAGATCGCGCGCGTCAACAACCAGCTGGTGGCCTCGGTGGGCACCTGCTCGGTGATGGGCACCGCCTCGACCATGGCTTGTGTGGCCGAAGCACTCGGAATCTCGGTGCCGGGTGGCGCTTCGCCGCCGGCGGTGACCGCGGATCGCATCCGCGTCGCCGAACGTTCCGGGCAGGTCGCCGTGCAGCTGGCGAAATCGAACCTCACGCCGGACCGGATCCTCACGCCCAAGGCGTTCGAAAACGCGCTGCGTGTGTTGCTCGCCATCGGCGGCTCCACCAATGGAGTGATCCACCTCGCCGCGATCGCCGGGCGCCTCGGCATCCCGATCGAGCTCGAGCGCCTGCATGCCATCGGGCAGGAAACGCCGGTGCTGCTCGACCTCAAGCCCTCGGGCCGGCACTACATGGAGGACCTGCATCACGCAGGCGGCCTCGTCACGCTGCTGCGCGAGCTCAGGTCGCTCCTGCATCTCGACGCGATGACGGTCACCGGCCGCACGCTCGGCGAAGAGATCGACGCCGCACCCGCGTCCTTCAAGCAGGACGTGGTACGGCCGATCTCCAGCCCGCTTTATCCGAAGGGCGGCATCGCGGTGCTGCTCGGCAACCTCGCTCCCGGTGGCGCAATCATCAAGCAGTCCGCGGCCGATGCGAAACTGATGAAACACGAGGGCCGCGCGGTGGTGTTCGAAAATGCCGCCGACCTCGCCGCGCGCATCGATCGGGACGACCTCGACGTGAAGGCCGACGACATCCTGGTGCTGAAGAACATCGGGCCCAAGGGCGCGCCGGGCATGCCCGAGGCGGGGTACCTGCCGATCCCGAAGAAACTCGCGCGCGCCGGCGTGAAGGACATGGTGCGCATCTCCGACGGGCGCATGAGCGGCACCGCCGCCGGCACCATCGTGCTGCACGTGACGCCCGAATCCGCGGTGGGCGGCCCGCTCGCCTGGGTGCAGTCGGGCGACCGCATCCGCCTCGATGTCGAGAAACGCGAGCTGCTGCTGCTGGTCTCCGACGACGAGATGGCGAAGCGCAAGGCGGCGAGCCCGGTGACGGAACCGAAGGCCGAGCGTGGATATCTGAAATTGTTCCTGGAAACCGTGACGCAGGCCGACCAGGGTGTGGATTTCGATTTCCTGAGGAAAAAATGAAATCTGGTGTCAGAGACGACTTTTGCTGCAACCGGCAGGAGCCGGAATGCAAAAGTCGTCTCTGACACCAGTTTCATCGAAGGAGAACCGATGAAACGCTACAAGATCGCATCGATGGGGGGAGACGGCATCGGGCCGGAAGTGATCGGCGCGGGTGTCGAGGTGCTGCAGGCCCTGGGCAAGGCGGAGGGCTTCGCCCTCGACGTGGAGGAATACGACTGGAGCTCGGATCGTTACCTCAGGCACGGCGCCTACATTCCCGAGGGCGGCCTCGAGAAACTGAAGAAGGTCGACGCGATTTTCTTCGGCGCCGTCGGCAGCCAGAAGGTGGCGGACCACGTTTCGCTCTGGGGCCTGAGGCTGCCGATCTGCCAGGGATTCGACCAGTACGCCAACGTGCGCCCCGCGCGCGTGTTGCCGGGGGTGAAGAGCCCGCTGGTGAACGGAAAGGACATCGACTGGGTCGTGATCCGGGAGAACACGGAAGGTGAATACGCCGGCATGGGCGGGCGGGCGCACCGCGGGTTGCCGATCGAAACCGCGACCGACGTCTCCGTCTATACGCGCGTGGGCGTGGAACGCATCCAGCGCTTCGCCTTCGAGCTCGCGCGCAAGCGCCCGCGCAAGAAACTCACGCTGGTCACCAAGTCCAACGCGCAGCGCCACGGCATGGTGATGTGGGACGACATCTTCTTCGAGGTGGCGAAGGATTATCCGGACGTGCAATGGGATCGCGAGCTGGTCGACGCCATGACCACGCGCATGGTGCTCAAGCCCGCGACCATCGACGTGATGGTGGCGAGCAACCTGCACGCGGACATCCTCTCGGATCTCGCCGCCGCGCTTTCCGGCAGCCTGGGCATCGCGCCGACCGCCAACCTCAATCCGGAGCGCCTCTTCCCCTCGATGTTCGAGCCGATCCACGGCTCCGCATTCGACATCACCGGCAAGGGGGTTGCCAATCCGATCGCCACGTTCTGGACTGGCGCGATGATGCTCGAGCACCTGGGGGAAACAAAAGCCGCCGCGCGCCTGATGGCCGCGATCGAAAAAGCCACCGGCGCCGGAGTGCACACGCCCGACCTCGGCGGCAAGGCGAAAACCGCCGACGTCACGAAAGCCGTCGTCGCCGCGCTCTGAGTCGAACCTTTCGAGGAGGAAACTACTCCCACCAGAGCTTCGCACCCTTCGCCGGGAGCTCGGCCTCGAGGATCGAGCCGGTCTCCGACTCCGTCATGACGATGGTGGACGTGCCCGGCCGGTAGGCGACGTTGGTCACCGTGGAGCCGGCAGGCGATTTCACGAAGTGGGTGACCTCGCCGCGCGCATTCAGCACGAAGACGCCGCCAAGGCTCGCATGGGCCACCAGCAGGCGATTTTCGCAATCCACCGCCATGCCGTCGGGGCCGCTTGCACCGAAGAAGGTGCGCAAGGCGCCGACCTTCGAGACGTTGCCGCCGGGAAGGATCGGCCCGCGCCAGACCTGGTTGGCGCGCGTAACCGCCACGAAGAGGACTTTCCCGGAGGTATCGAGCGCGATGCCGTTGGGGCTGGGGATGCCGGAGATGACGAGCTCCAGGCGGCCCTCTGCCTGGGGCGAAGGTGAAAAACGGTACACGCGGCCCGAGGGATCGTGCAGCCCGGTCTGTCCCTGGTCGGTGAAGTAGCAGTTGCCCGCCGCGTCGAAGGTAAGGTCGTTCATCCCCTTGAACGACTCGCTCGCGCGGTGGCCGAGGACAACCTCCGGTTCACCGCTGGCTGCGCTGCCGCGCGCCGGGGATGACAAATCCAGCCGCAGCAAGCCGCGGCGGTAGTCCGTGATCCACAGCGAGCCGTCGCGATGCAGCGCCATGCCGTTGGGCCAGCCGCCGTATTGCACCACCAGCGTCCACTCGAGCGCCGGCGAGACGCGGAAGATGCGCCCGTTGGGGATGTCGGTGACGTAGAGGTTGCCCGCGCCGTCGAACGTGGGTCCCTCGAGGAAGCAGTCGACCTGCGCGCCGGGCTTGTTGGCGTCGCCCCAATCGGTGCGTTCCTTGTTGCGGAATGAATCGGGAACCCGCGTGAGGACCCGCGCTTCGATGACCAGCGGGGCGGTGAAGGACATGTTCCACATGGTCATTGCGCCTTCAGGGAAGGACCGCTTCTACGTTGTCGATCAGCCGCGTCTTGCCGAGCCAGGCGGCGGCGAGGACCACCAGATCCACCTCGCCTGGCGCGGGCGGCTGCAGGCGCGAGCGCCCGCGCACGCCGATGTAGTCCACCTTCCAGCCACGCGCGGCAAGGTCCGCCGAAGCGCCGCGTGCAAGCGCATCGAAATCGCGCTCGCCGGCCAGCACGCGCTCCCGGATCTGTTGCAGGTTCCAGCTCATGCGCACCGCTTCCAGGCGCTCTGCCGGCGAGAGATAACCGTTGCGCGAGGACATCGCCAGGCCATCGGGCTCGCGCACGGTGTCCACGCCCACGATGGCGATCGGGAAGTTGAGCTGCTCCACGAGGGCGCGGATCACCTGCAGCTGCTGGTAGTCCTTCTTGCCGAACACCGCGACCTGGGGGCCGACGATATTAAAAAGCTTCGAAACCACGGTCGCCACGCCCTGGAAGTGGCCGGGACGGAATTCACCTTCCAGCACGCCGGCCACCGTCGGGGGCGTCACCACCATCTCCTGCCCGACCGGGTACATCCCGCGTTCGTCGGGGGCAAACACCACGTCGCAGCCGGTGCGCTCCAGCAGCTTGCAGTCGTTGTCGAGCGTGCGCGGGTAGCGGTCGAAATCGCCGCCCGGATCGAACTGCAGCCGGTTCACGAAAATCGAGGCGACCGCACACTTGCCGTGTTTGCGCGCGGCATCAACAAGCGCGAGGTGGCCGGCATGCAGGTTGCCCATGGTGGGCACGAGGGCGACCGAGCGCTCAGCAATCAAGCGGGCGCGAAGGTCGGCAACGGTGCGGAAAAGCTCCATGAACCTAGAAGGAGTGTTCGGGTCCCGGGAAGGCCTTGTCCTTCACCGCCTTCACGTAGGCCTCGATCGCGGCCTTCACCGAGGGCGCGCCGGCCATGAAGTTCTTCACGAAACGCGCCTTGCGGCCGGGGTAGATGTCGAGCATGTCGTAGACCACCAGCACCTGGCCGCCGACATCGACGCCCGCGCCGATGCCGATGGTCGGAACGGTCAGCGATTCCGTCACCCGCCGGGCCACCGCCGCGGGCATGGCCTCCATGAGCACAATCGCCGCGCCGGCTGCCTCCAGCGCGATGGCGTCGGCGACCAGCTTGTCGGCGCCGCCATCGGTGCGGCCCTGCACCCGGTAGCCGCCCAGCGTGTTCACCGATTGCGGCGTGAGCCCGATGTGGGCGCAGACGGGGATGCCGCGATCAACCATGAAACGCGTGGTCTCCACCATCGGCGCGCCGCCTTCGATCTTCACCATCCCGGCGCCCGCGGCCATGACGCGCGCGGCGGAGCGCAGCGCCTGCGCCGGGGATTCCTGGAACGAGCCGAACGGCAGGTCGGCGACGATCATCGCGCGCGCGCTGCCTCGCGCCACGCAACGCACGTGGTATTCGACCTGCTCGAGCGTCACGGGAAGCGTGGAATCGTGGCCCTGCACCACCATGCCGAGCGAATCGCCGATCAGCAGCATCTCCACGCCCGCCGCATCGGAGATCGCCGCGAAGCTCGAATCGTAGCTCGTGAGCATCACGAGCTTTTCCGTGCGCGCGCGCTCGTGCAGCTGGGGAATCGTCAGTCTCATAGATTTCGCTTTGTTACGGCGGGTCCGGGACGCGGAATTCTGCCTCAAAATCGACGCCCATGATCGCGCGCGCCGTATTTGTTTTACTGCTATACGCCATTGTGCCGAACACATGGGCCGAAGTGGTCGAATGGCGAAATGGCCTCTGGTTCGACGGTAGCCGGTTCGTGGCCGGCAACCGCTACTCCACCCACGGCGTTTTCTCCCACGGGGCACCCCCCGCGATCGACCGGGCGGTGGAGCTGGGCGGGCGCCACGTGGTGCCGGCCTATGGCGATGCGCACCACCACGGCATCGATTCGTCCGACGGCATCGACGACAAGGTCACGGTTTTCCTCGAGGCCGGCATCTTCTACGTGAAGAACCCCAACGCGATCCCCGACCTGCTCACTGCCGAGGTGCGATCGAGGCTGAACCGGCCGCAAGGCATCGACGTGATCTTCTCCAATGGCGGGCTCACGTCGCGCGGCGGGCACCCCGCGCCGCTGCACAACTACCTGGCCTCGCTGGGGGTGTTCGGCGCGCTCGGTCCGGCCCAGATGGAGGACCGCGCCTATTTCCTGGTCGACGACGAGGCCGAGCTCGACCGGAAGTGGCCACGCATCCTCGCGGGCCGGCCCGACTTCATCAAGACTTTCCTGCTGTTTTCGGAAGAATACGAAGGCCGCGAGCCCCTGCACCGGGAGACCGACGGAAAGCCGCACAAGGGACTCGATCCCAGGGTGCTGCGCGCGGTGGTGGCAAGGGCGCACGCCGCGGGCCTGCGCGTCTCGACCCATATCGACACCGCGCGTGATTTCGAAAATGCCGTGGACGCCGGGGTCGACGAGATCAACCACACCCCGCAACCCGACCAGCGCTTCAGCCCCGACCTCTCGGCCTATGTGATCGCGCCCGCGCTGGCCGAGCGGGCCGCGGCGAAGGCCATCGCGGTGGTCACCACGGCCGGCACAACCGAGCGCCTGTCCCCCAGCCTGCCCGCGGGGTGGCTGCCCGGCATGCGGGCGGTGCAGGCGGCGAACCTGCGCACGCTGGCGTCGGCCGGCGTGCGCCTGGCCATCGGCAGCGACGGCATCAGTGGCGAGCGGCGCTTCGTGACCGCGCGCGACGAGATCAACTTCCTCGCCCGCCACCGGATGCTTTCGCCGCTGCAGCTGCTGCGCGCCTGGGCCGTCGATACCCCCAAGGCGATTTTCCCCGCGCGCAAGCTGGGAGAGCTGCGCGAGGGTTTCGAGGCCAACTTCCTGGTGCTCAATGGCGACCCGCTCGAGGACGTGGCGAACCTGCATCGCATCGGCATGCGGGTAAAGGGTGGGCTGGTGCTGCCACCCATGCCAGCGATTGTTCTCGGCCGCTGAGCGAGGAGTTTTACGCGCGGTTGAAGAACTCGCGCCCGCCCCTCATGGCGTTGATCCGCTCCAGCAACAGATCGAGGTGTTCGGAATTGCCGACGAAATTGAGCCGCTCGCTGTTGACGATCAGCATCGGGCTGTCGTCGTAGCCGTGGAAGTAGCGGGTGTAGGCCTCCGAAAGCCGGCGCAGGTAGTCCTCGTCGATGTCGTTTTCGATCGGGTTGCCGCGTTTCTTCACGCGCTGCACCAGCGTCTCGATCGAGGCCTGCAGGTAAATCACCAGGTCGGGCACCGGCGCCTGCGGCTTCACGTGTTCGTAGATGCGGTTGTAGAGCTGGTATTCGGCGTCGTCGAGCGTGAGGCGCGCGAAAAGCGGGTCCTTCGCGAGCGTGAAATCCGCCACGATCGGCTTGGCGAACATGTCGGGCTGCCGGATGCCTTCGAGCTGCTGCACGCGCTGGAAGAGGAAAAACAGCTGCGTGGACAACGCGTAGCGGCGCATGTCGCGATAAAACATCGGCAGGAACGGGTTGGCCCTGGCGTCCTCGAGCAACACATCGGCGCCCAGCTTCTGCGCGAGGCGCGTCGCCAGGCTCGTTTTCCCGCAGCCGATCGGGCCCTCGACAACGATGTGGCGGTGCTTCATGGCGCGCCATCCCCGCGCGGGCGGGAATCCGGCCCGACAAAAGCCCTTGCCGGCCCCTTGCCCGGAATCACTGCCTCCGGCCACACCTCGAGCAGCGGCACCAGCACAAAGGCCCTCTCATGTGCCCGCGGATGCGGCACCTTGAGCCCGGGCTCATCGATGACGTGGTCGCCGTAGAGGACGATGTCCAGGTCGAGCGTGCGCGGCCCGTTGGGGATCTCGCGCACCCGCCCGTGCCGCTGTTCCACCTCCAGCAGCGCTTCGAGCAGCGCGCGCGCGCCAAGCTGCGTATCCACCAGCGCGCAGGCGTTCACGAAATCCGGCTGGTCCAGGTACCCGACCGGCGCGGTGTGGAGAAGCCGCGAACGGCGCAGCAGCCGGGTGCCCGCGATCGCGGCGATTTCCTCGAAGCCCGCGTTCACCTGCGCCTCGGGATTCTCGAGGTTGGAGCCCAGCGCGACGGCCGCCAGCGTCATGTTTCATCGCCCGTGCCGGGGCCATCGCCCGGGGGCGGCGCGCCGTCTTCGGCCTTCTTGCCCGCGCGGCGGCGCCGGCGCTTCTTCTTCGGCCCGGACTCTTCACCCAACAGCATCTTTTCGCGCTCGTCGGGGTGCGCGTCCTGGAAGCGTTCCCACCATTTCGCGGCTTCCTGCGGCGCGTTGGCGGAGGCGGCACGCAGGGCGAAGAAGTCGTAGGCCGCGCGGAAACGCGGATGCTCCAGCAGCCGGAACGGGCGGTGGCCGCCGCGCTGCAGGAAACGCGGCTGCATCAGCCACAGCTCCTTCATCGTGGCGTCGAACCGGCGCGGTATGGCGAGGGTCTCGCGCTGCTCGTCGAGCGCCTCGTGCATCGCGGCGTGCAGCGCGGGCACCATCGGCTGGCCCCGCTCCTCGTATTTCCTGAGGTTCCTCTCGACCTGGCCCCAGAGCAGCGCGGCCAGCAGGAAAGCGGGGGATACCGGCTTGTCGTCGGCCAGGCGCTCGTCGGTGGCGCGCAAGGCCGCCATGGCGAAAGGGCCGGCCACGGGATCTTCCAGCGCGGTGTCGAGCAGCGGCAGCAGGCCATGGTGCAGCTCCAGCTCGCGCAGGACACGCACGCATTCAACCGCGTTGCCCGAAAGCAGCAGCTTGAGGATCTCCTCGAAGAGGCGCGCCTGCGGGACGTTTTCCAGCAGGTGCTTGAGCGCGGCGATCGGCTCCTTCGACTTGGCGTCGAGGTTGAGGCCGAGCTTCGCGCCCAGGCGCGCCGCGCGCAGCATGCGAACCGGATCCTCCCGATAGCGGGTGGCGGGATCGCCGATGATGACCAGCTTCTTCGCCTTCAGGTCCTTCAGCCCGTGCACGTAGTCCCACACCTCTTCCTTCACCGGGTCGTAGAACAGGGCGTTCACGGTGAAGTCGCGGCGCATCGCGTCCTCGGCCTGGGTGCCGAAGACATTGTCGGAAAGCATGCGGCCGTGTTCGTCCTTGTTGTCCTCGTCGGCTTCGCGGGCGAAGTGGGCGCGGAAGGTGGAAACCTCCACCATCTCCGGCCCGCACAACACGTGGACGATCTGGAAGCGCCGCCCGATGATGCGTGAGCGCCGGAACACCGCGCGCACCTGCTCCGGCGTGGCGCTGGTGGCGATGTCGAAGTCCTTGGGCTTGCGTCCCAGCAGCAGGTCGCGCACCGCGCCGCCCACGACGAAGGTCGCGTAGCCGGCGCGCTGCATTTCCTCACAGGTCTTGCGCGCGCAGCGGCTGATGTCCTCCTTGCGGACCTCGTGTTTGTCGCGCCCGTAGATCACCGGCTTGGCGTCCTTGTGGGTGACGCGCTCGCGGCGGCCGAAGAGTTTTTCGATGTATTTCTTGATCATGGGGTTCCTGTCATTCCGGCGCCGGCTGCAATCAAGCCTTGAGTGAGACCACCGGCCAGCCGCGCTCCACGGCCCTGGCCCGCAACGTGGCATCGGGGTCCACCGCGACCGGGTGGGTCACGAGCTCGAGCAGTGGAAGGTCGTTGAGGGAATCGCTGTAGAACCAGCTTTCGAATTCCTCGAGGCGCTCGCCGCGCCCGCCCAGCCACTCGCGCACGCAGTGGATCTTGCCTTCGCGAAAGGAAGGCGTGCCGCGCGGCTTGCCGGTGAAGCGGCCGTTGACCTCCTCGATATCGGTGGCGATCAGGTTCTCGATGCCGAGCTGCGCGGCGATCGGCGCGGTGATGAAGCGGTTGGTGGCCGTGACCAGCGCCCTGGTCGCATCCGCATGCCGCGCGATGAGGCCGGCCGCGCCCGCGTGGATGATCGGGCGGATCTTGCGCCGCATGAAGTCCAGGTGCCACGCGTCGAGCTGCGCGCGCTCGCGGTTGGCGATCGGGGCCAGCTGGAAGTCGAGGAACTGGCGGATGTCGAGCGTGCCGTCCTTGTAGCGTTGCGCGAACCACATGTTGCGCTCGTGGTAGGTGTCGGCATCAAGCACGCCTTCCTCGATCAGGAACTGGGCCCACGACACATCGCTGTCGCCGTCGAGCAGCGTGTGGTCGAGGTCGAACATCGCGAGTTTCTTCTTCAAGGGCGTCCCAGGGAAAGCGCGGGCTGAATGGCCGCCTTGAGCAGCGGCACCGTAATCGCACGCCCGGTCTCGAGGGAATAGCGGTCGAGCGCATCCAGCGCCGCGATGAGCGAGCCCATGTCGCGGCGCGCGTGGGTCAGCAGGTAGCCGGCCACCTCGTCGGAAAGCGCGAAGCCTCGCGAGCGGGCGTGGGCCGCGAGGGCGTCGCGTTTTTCCAGGTCGGTCAGCGGCAGCAGCCGGTAGGCAAGTCCCGTGGCCAGGCGCGTCGAGAGGTCGCGCCGGATGGGCACGTCGCGCGGCGCCGCGCCCGCGGTGACGAGCAGGAAATCGAAGGCGCGTTCGTTGAAGTCGTTGAAGAGTGCGATCTGGTCGCTTTCCGCCAGGCGCTCCACGCCATCGACCACGCGCGTGCCCGCGCGGCCGGCGGCGGCGCCCTCGAAGGCCCTGGCGAGATGGCTCTTGCCGGCGCCTGCTTCTCCCCAGACATAGATGACACGTTCCGGCGATTGGCCACGCGCCGCGGCATCGAGCGCGTGGAACAGTTCGGCATTGCCGCCGTGAACGAAGTTCGCGAAGGTCGGCGCGGGAGCCTGTGTGAAATCGAGGAGCAGCTGCCTCATGGAGGGAATCCCTGGACCTGTGCCGCGGCGGAGGATTCCGCCGGCCGGCTTGGCCCGGGCGCGCTGGACGCGCTGAATTGGCTGAATTTTAACCTACAATTCCCCATGGCCACCGCACAACCGATCCAGATCCGTTTCGAGCGTTTCAACGGCGACATCGACATCGCGCCGGCAAAACCGCCGCGTTTCGCCTCACCCGAAGAAAAGCCCGCGCTCATCGATCGCATCGGGCGGCTGCTGAAGGAGCGCGATGCGGTCCTGGTGGCGCACTACTACGTGCATCCGGACCTGCAGGACCTGGCGCAGGCCACGGGCGGCACGGTTTCCGACTCGCTCGAGATGGCGCGTTTCGGCCACGAGCACCCCGGCAAGACCATCGTGGTGGCGGGCGTTCGCTTCATGGGCGAAACCGCGAAGATCCTCAATCCCGAAAAAACCGTGTTGATGCCGGACCTGGCCGCGGAGTGTTCGCTCGACCTCGCGACACCGACCGACCAGTTCTGCGCATTCTGCGACCAGCATCCCGATCGCGTGGTTGTGGTCTACGCCAACACCAGCGCGGGCGTGAAGGCGCGCGCCGACTGGATGGTCACCTCCTCGATCGCCGAAAAGATCGTCGCGCACCTGCACCACCAGGGGAAGAAGATCCTGTGGGCCCCCGACAAGCACCTGGGCGATTACGTGCAGCGCATCACCGGCGCGGACATGCTGATGTGGAATGCGGCGTGTGTCGTTCACGACGAGTTCAAGGCGCAGCAGCTGGAGGAACTCAAGCTCAGGCACCCGCTCGCCAAGGTGCTGGTGCATCCGGAATCTCCGCAGGCAGTGATCGCGTTGGCCGATGCGGTGGGCTCGACAACGGGCATCATCCAGGCGGCCGAACGGCTGGGCGCGAAGGAATACATCGTCGCCACCGACGGCGGCATCATCCACCAGATGAAGAAACGCCTGCCCGGCGTGACCTTCATCGAGGCGCCCACCGCCGGCAAGGGCGCCACCTGCCAGAGCTGCGCGCACTGCCCGTGGATGGCGATGAACGGACTGCACAACCTGCTGGAGACACTGGAAGGCGCTCCCGGCCACGAGGTCCATGTCGATCGCGAAGTCGGGCGCAAGGCAAAGATCCCGATCGAACGCATGCTCGATTTCGCCAGGCGCGTGTTGCCTTCGATGCAGGGCAGCGGGGACGCTTGAGACGTTGGGGGGACTGAGCTTGCGCCGGACCGTTGCCATCGCGTGCCTGTGCCTGGCGGCAATTGTTGCGCACGCGCAAGACACAAGCGAGGCCGCGCGGCTCGAAGCCGAGCTCACCTCCGGCCAGGCCCAGGTCGGCATGCCCTTCACGCTCACCGATCCCCAGGGCCGCAAGCGAAGCCTCGCGAGTTTCAAGGGCAAGGTCGTGGTGCTGTATTTCGGATTCACGTTCTGCCCGGACGTCTGCCCCGCGGACCTGCTGCACATTTCGCGCGCGTTGAAGGCGCTTGGCCCGAAGGCGCGCGACGTGCAGGTGCTGTTCGTGACGCTCGATCCCGATCGCGACACGCCGAAGCTGCTGGCCCAATACACCCGTGCATTCGACAAGCGCATCCTCGCGCTGCGTGGCACCGAGGCCGAGGCGCGTGAGATCGCCCGCGCCTGGAAGATATACTCCGCCCGCGCGCCACAGCCCGGCGGGAACTACACCATCGATCACGCGGCCTACACCCTGCTGCTCGATCGCGAAGGCCGCTTCCACGATTACATGCCGCCCGGAACGCCTGGCCAACGCATGGCCGTGATGATCGAGGAGCTGGTGACCCGGGAACCGGGGGGGGGGCCCCCAAAAACGGGGCCCGACCCGGGGCACGGTTGGGGGGCCCGGCGGGGGGGGGAAGTTAAGAAACAACAAAAAAAAACAAAAACACCAGCCGGCCCCCCCCCAAACCGGACCAA
>JBBREI010000019.1:0-32620 GCA_038203035.1 Burkholderiales bacterium | reverse complement strand
GCTTTGCGACAGCATAATCGGTGCCGCGACGGCATGCCCGCGCACCTTGGTGTAATCTCGATCTTTTCCGGTTCCAATGCCATAAGCGGATGCCATGAAAAAAATAGAAGCGATCATCAAGCCTTTCAAGCTGGACGAGGTCCGTGAAGCCATTTCCGATATCGGGGTGACCGGCCTCACGGTCACGGAGGTGAAAGGCTTTGGTCGACAGAAGGGCCACACCGAGCTCTACCGGGGCGCCGAATACGTGGTCGATTTCCTGCCGAAGGTGAAGGTGGAGGTCGTGATCGCCGATTCGATGCTGGAAAAGGCCATGGACGCCATCGTCAAGGCGGCGCGCACCGGCAAGATCGGCGACGGCAAGATATTCGTCTTCGACGTGGGGCAGGTGGTGCGCATCCGCACCGGTGAAACGGGTGAGGAAGCGGTCTAGGACTGGCCGGCTGCTTTCCGGTATCCTTGACGCAACGCCCTGAAGAAAGACAAGAAATGCTGCTCGCCGCCTTCTATGTATTCGCGATCGCCGCGATCATCCTGCATTACACCGGGCACCTGAAACGCTGGAATTGCGAATGGATCCTGATCGTCCTGGCCATCGCCGTATTCCCCGCGGTCCTGTTCCTCTAGGCAATTTCGCCCACGGCGGGGCGTAGTCCTACGCGCCGCCGCGCTCCTGTCCGATAAACCGCCCGCGGCCGGCTCGCTAAGCTGGCCGTGATGCCCGCCCTATCGGCGGCAAGCGGAGGATACGAAAATGAATCACAAGATCTGGAATTCAGCGGCCGCGCGCGTGCTGGCGGCGTCGTTTGTGCTCGCGGGCGTGGCTGCCTGCGGCGATCGCATCTCCGATACCACGGCCAAGGCGCCCGAGCCCCTGGCTCCAAGCAGCTCGGCCGTTGTGGTGGGCACCGCGCCCGCCGCGCCCATGGCGGAGCCCCCCGGCACGACGCCGGTGAGCCCGAACACCACCGAGGTCACGAAAAGTGTCGAGTCGGCGGCCACGCCCCAGCCGGGCCAGGCCAACGATCACTCGAACCTGGCGGCGAAGCCATCCCAGAAGGCCGGTGAGATGGCCAAGACCCCGGAAGAAGGCAAGCAGGCCAACAAACGCAAGGAGTGAACACCATGAGCGCCAAACCCGACAACAAGCAGCAGGGTTCCCAGGCCACAGCGCAGCCGCAACAAAGTGGCGAGGGCCAGGAATACGGGGAAGGCAACTACAAGGCCACCCGGCAATACAACGCGGGGCTCAAGGAACACGTCGAGAACCATGACATCGAGAAGGACGCGCGCGCCGCCGCGCCGCGCGATGCCAAGGAGGCCGATGACATGGAGCGTGCGGAACGCATCGGCCGCAGCAAATCGAAGGGCGAGGGCGCTTCACCGGACGGCGAACCCACCGGCGCCTGACCGGCGGGACGCCTGGCTGACACCAGGCCTGCATGCCCTTACCGAACAACCCGTGCCGCACCGGCCCTGAGCCAGCGCGGCACGGTTTTTTTGCGCCGATAATGCGGTATCGCGCCAGGCAGGAGCCACGAGCCATGACCGCCGCCCAGTCCACGGGACGCCGCCCCCGAATCGCGTTCGCGGCGATACTCGTGCAGATGGGCATCGCGAATGCCGCAGACCTGACGCCCCTGCCGCTCGAGAAGCTGCTCGACATGCGGGTGGTGGCCGCCTCGAGTTACGAGCAGCTCGTGGCCGAGGCGCCTTCGGCGGTATCGGTCATCACGGCGCAGGACATCCGCGTCCACGGTTATCGCACCCTCGCCGACGCCCTCGCTTCGTTGCCCGGGCTCTACGTTACCGCGGACCAAACCTGGAGGTACCTCGGATCGCGCGGATTCAACCGCATTGGAGACTACAACAGCCGCTTCCAGCTTTCGGTGAACGGGCTTCGCACCAACGATGCGGTGTACGACATGGCCTACCTGGGGACCGAATTCCCGCTCGACATGGAGCTGATCGAGCGCATCGAGTTCGCACCCGGTCCGGGATCGTCGATCTATGGCAGCAATGCCATGCTGGGCGTCATCAACGTGATCACGCGCAGCACTTCGGAGCTGGAAGGCCCGCGCGTCGCGACCGCCGCGGGCAGCAATAACCAGCGCGAGCTTGCCGTGAGCTTCGGGAAGCGTTTCGAAAGCGGGCTCGACGTGCTCGCCTCGGTGTCGGGCCTGCGTGGTGAGGGCGAGGACTACTATTTTCGTGAGTTCGATTTTGCCTCGACCGGCGGGGGCGTCGCGGCGGGAGCGAACGGGGAACGATACAAGCGCGGCTACCTGCAGGCGAGTTACGGCGATTTCGACCTCGAGGTGCTGGGTGGGCGCCGCGAAAAGGACTCGCCGAGCATCTATTTCAGCAGCGACTTCCTGCGCAGGGATCGCAACGTGGACAGCCTCGGATTCGCAACGCTTCGTTACCGGCGCATGATCGCGCAGGCGACGACGGTCGAGGCGCGCGTGAACGCCGGGCGCTACGACTTCACCGGAATCTATGCGGCCACGGGAGCGCTGGATTCCCGCGACGATGCAACGGGGCGTTGGCGGGGAGCCGAATTGCGGGTGGTCAGCACGTACTGGGACAGCCACAAGGTCGTCGCCGGCGCGGAAGTGCAACAGGACTATCGCCTCGACCAGCGCAACGCCGATGCCGAGGTGACCTATCTCGACCGCCACGATAGCGGCCGTCGCGTGGCGGGCTACATCCAGGACGAGATCCGGCTGGACGGGCGCTGGCTCATCAATGCCGGTTTGCGCCACGATCACTACTACTCGGCGGGATCAAGCACCAGCCCGCGCCTGGCGCTGATCGGCGGGGTTGCCCCGGCAACCACCGTGAAGCTGCTTTATGGCCAGGCGTTCCGCGCCCCTAACGCGTACGAGCTCTATTACCAGTCCGACACCTTCGTATCCAATGCGACGCTCGGCGCCGAGCACATGCGTTCGACCGAGGCGGTGCTCGAGCAGCAGCTGGGTGAAACCCTGCACTGGCGCGCATCGATCTTCCACTACCGCTTCGCCGACCTCATCGAGCAGGTGGAAGAGGGTGGGGAATTCGTCTTCCGCAACGTGGATTCCGTGCGCGCGCGCGGTGTCGAGGTGGCGGCCAACGTGTTGCTGCCGGCCGGGGTGCATGCGCGGGCGTCGGCGTCTTTCGTGGATGCCTGCGGCCCCGATGGGCTGCGCTTGACGAACTCGCCGCGTTACACGGCGACGGCCTCGGTGGATGCACCCCTCTTCGGCAGCGGCATCCGCGGCGCCCTCGGCATGAGCGCGGTGGGACCGCGCCTGGACCGCGATCGCGGCGAGATCCCCGCAGTGCTGCTCACCAACCTGGTGTTCACGACGCAGCGGCCGTGGCACGGGGCCTCGTTGTCCCTCGGGATCTACAACTTGTTCGATCGCGACAACCGGTCGCCCGTGGGCGAATTTTTCGCGCCGGCACAAGTGCCGGGCGCCGGGCGTTCCGTCCGCCTGGCGATGGAGTGGCGCCATTGATGGCGCCATCGCGGCCCGGCGGGTGGCTGGCGCGCCGCCTGGTGGTCCTGGCGATGCTCATGCCGAGCGCCGCCCACCTTGAGGCCCACGCCGCCCATGGGGCCGAAAACGACCTCAAGGCCGCCTATGTCTACAATTTCGTCGTTTTGGCCACCTGGCCCGCCGACCTGCCGCAAGTGCTTCGCATCTGCATCGCGGGCAATGCCGATGCGAAAGTTTTCGGGGTGTTGGCGGGAAAGGTTGTGCGTGATCGCACCTTGTCGGTGGTGGCGGTGGCAACACCTGATCAGACCGCCGATTGCGCCGTGCTCTATATCCCACCCATCGAGGCCCGGCGCCTCGGGGCATGGCTCACCGCGGTGGCGAACCGGCCCACGCTCACCATCAGCGATCAGGCGCAGGTTGAGGGTGCGATCGTGAACCTGCGCATTGTTGGCCAGCAGATCGTTTTCGATGTCGACATCGGCGCGGCTGCCGCGGCGCGCATCCAGCTCAGCTCGCAGTTGATCAAGCTTGCGGCCCGGCGCAAATGAGCCTGCGCATCCGCCTTCGCGACCTGTCCATCAAGGCCAAGCTGTCGCTCATCTCGCTGGCGACGACCTCGGCTGTCCTGCTGGTGATGGGTACCGTGCTGGCGGTCAGCGAGTTCAAACGCTACCGCGACGATACGGTCTCGGTGCTGCGTTCCCACGCCCAGGTGAGCGCGATCAGCCTGTCGGCGGCGCTGGCATTTCGGGACGTGGAATCCGCCCGGCAAACGCTTGCCGCCCTGCGCCACGCCCCCGGCGTGCTGGCCGCGCAGGTTTATGACCAACATGGCGAGTTGTTCGTGTCGTTCGAGCGTCCGGGCGGGACCGAGTCGTCCGCGCGCCGGGCGCAGATCCGCCCGCCACAGATCACCTTGAGCAGCATATCCCTCGACCATCCGATCGAGTTCTCGGACGATTCGATCGGATTCATCCGCCTGCAGGCCGGGTTCGGCGGATACCTCGAGATCCTGGCGCGTTTCGGCGTGGCGCTGCTGATCGCGGCGGCTTGCGCCCTGGCCGCGGCGCTTGCGCTGGCGACATGGCTGCGAAAGGTGGTGGCCGGCCCGGTCGAATCGCTTGCCGGGCTTGTGGCGCAGGTGCGCAGCAGCCACGATTTTTCGGTGCGCGCGCCGGTTGAAAGCCGCGACGAACTCGGCACCCTGGCCGAAAGCTTCAACATGATGCTGGGACAGATCGAGGAGCGCGACAGCTACCTCGCGCGCGAGCGCGACCTCGTGCACACCATCCTCAACACCATGGACGCGGTGGTGCTGGTGGTGGATGCCGAATCCCGCGTGGTCGAAACCAACGGCGCCTTCCTGCGCGCGACCGGGCGCCTGGCCGCCGCTTGCGCCGGCAGGCCGGTGTGGGAATGCGCGGGCGTCGACGATGCGCCCGGATTCAAGGCGCGGCTCGAGCGCGACGTGGAGTTCGAAGCCACCCTGCGCCCGATGGCGGGCCCGCCGCGCGAATACGCGTGGCGCACCTCGCGCAGCTCCACCCCGCACTCGACCTCATACGTGACGGTGGTGACCGGCATCGACATCACCGAACGCAAGCGCACCGAGGCGAACCTGCGCCAGGCGAAGGAAGCCGCGGAGGCGGCAAACCTCGCCAAGTCGCGGTTCCTCGCCAACATGAGCCACGAGATCCGCACGCCCATGAACGGCGTGCTCGGGATGGCGTATGTCATGCAGGCATCCACCGTCGACGTGGCGCAGCGGCATTCGCTCGCCACCATCGTCTCGTCGGGCGAGGCGCTGCTGCGCATCCTCAACGACATCCTGGATTTCTCCAAGATCGAGGCCGGGCACCTTGAGATCGTGCGCGCGCCGTTTCCGCTGCAGGACCACATCGAGGACGTGGTGCAGGTGTTTGCGGCCGAGGCGCGTGCCAAGGGCCTCGCGCTCAGGCTGCGTTTCGACGCCTCGGTGCCGGCGATGGCGGTGGGTGATTCGCTGCGGGTGCGCCAGGTGCTTTCGAACCTCATCGGCAACGCGATCAAGTTCACGGCGGCGGGCTCGGTGGCGGTGGAGAGCACGTCGCGGCCACGCGATCCCGATTCGCCCGGGGGCGATTTCGAACTGCGGGTCTCGGTGACCGATACCGGCGTGGGCGTGAGCCCCGACGCCCAGGCACGCATCTTCGATGCCTTCAGCCAGGCCGACTCCACGACCCAGCGCGAGCACGGGGGCACCGGCCTCGGGCTGACCATCTCGCGCCAGCTCACCGGAATGATGGGTGGCAAGCTGGGACTTTCGAGCGAAGCGGGACGCGGCAGCACGTTCTGGTTCACGCTTCCGCTGTCCCGCACCGACGTCGCAGCGCCCGCGCGCGAACGCCTGGGCCTGCGGGCCCTGCTGGTGGACGCGGAGCCGGCGATGCGCCAGCTCGAGATACAGCGCATGAACGCCTGGGGGGTCGAGGTGGACGTCGCGACCGAGGCGAAGACCGCGGTGGAGCGCCTGGCGTGCCCGGATCGCGCCTACGATGTGCTGGTCGTCGACGACCGGTTGCCGGAAGGGTGGGGCGCGCTGTTGATGCAGCTCGCGGCCGTGCCCTCGGCTGCCGCAATCCCGGTGGTGCTGCTCGGCTCGGGCGCATCAATTACGTCCGGGAGCGAGGCCCGTGCGCGCGTCGCCATCGAGATCCAGAAGCCCGTGAAGAGCTCGGCGCTCTACAACTTCCTGCTTTCACGCAGCAGCTTCGGCGAACGGCGTGCCGACGGCAACATGCACCGGCGCTACGACGCAAGTGTCCTGCTGGTCGAGGACAACCCGGTGAACGTGTTTGTCGCCAATGCGATGCTCGAGGCCGCGGGCTGCCGCGTAAGCGTCGCCACCGACGGCCTCGAGGCGCTCTCGCGGCTGGAGGTGGAGCGTTTCGACCTGGTCCTCATGGACTGCCAGTTGCCGGGGCTCGACGGCTACACGGTCACCAGGCGCGTGCGCGAGCGCGAAGCCCTAGAGGGCGGCCACCAGCGCATCGTTGCGGTGACGGCGCACGCGTTGAGCGGCGACCGGGAGGCGTGTGAGGCCGCCGGCATGGACGACTACATGCCCAAGCCGTTTTCGCCCTCGCAGATGCGTGCGATGCTGGCGGCCAACCTCGGCGGCGAGGCCGGGGTTGTCGCCACCGCGCCGCCGGCGATTACGAAGCCCGCCGGCGAAAAAGTGTTCTGCGAGACCGTGTACGCCGACCTGCAGGCGGTTGAGCGCGAGGGCAGCCCGGGGCTGGTGCAGCGCATGTTGGGCCAGCTGGGGGTGCAGGCCAGATCGGCGCGCATCGCATTGGGGGGCGCGCTTTCCGCCGGCGATTTTGCCGCCGCCGCAAGCGCGATGCATTCGTTTCGTTCCAGCGCCGCGCACCTGGGTGGGTTGCGCCTGGCGAGCCTTTGCCAGGAAATCGAAATCGCCTGCGTCGCGGCCGACGGCGCGCGCGTGACCGATGCGGCGCCGCGCTTCGATCGCGAGCTGGCCGAATTTCGCGAGGCGATTGCGCAGGCCGGTCCGCCGGGTTCGGCCCCGGCCGGCGCCGCGCCCACCGCCGATCCGGCGCAAGAGCCGCCGGTGCGGTCCTTGCGCGCCCTCATCGTCGACGACAGCGAAGACGATCGCCTGCTGCTCGCGCGCCAACTGCGGCGCAACGGTTTCTCGGTGACGGAGGCCGAAGATGTCGCCGAGGGCACGCGCCTGGCCGAAGCCGAGCAGCCCGACGTGGTCCTGCTCGATCGAAGGCTCGGCAACCACGACGGCATCGGTTACGTGCCGGGTTTCATCGCCGCGGGCAAGGGCGCGCCCCTCAGGGTCATCATCGTGACCGGGGCCGTGTATCCGGAAGTGGAGGCACAGGCGCGTGCCGCGGGCGCCGTCGGGATCCTGGAGAAGTCGCTGCGCGACCGCTTGCCCGCCGCGATCCGCGCGATCCTCGAGGCCTGCTGACGCGCCTTCAACTCCCCAGTCGGGCGCCGGGGTCCTGGCGGTAGAAAAGCTTCAGCTGCCCGTAGACCCCGGGATAGGCGGGTTGCAGCAGCTCGGGGGTCTCGAAAAAAGCTTCCGACGCGACGGCGAAGAACTCCGCCGGGCTTTCCGCGGCGTAGGGATCGATCGGCAACGCATCGAATGCGGCTTCGGCACGCGCCTCGGGAAGGCGATCGGCCGCATCGACACGCGCGCGGAAATCGTCGTACGCCGTGGCGAAGGCATCTTTCCAGGCGCGCGCGCTCATGGCGGGGTGCAGCGGCGGGAACCCGTTCGGCTCGCCGTTGCGCATGTCGAGCTTGTGGGCGAATTCGTGGATCACGACGTTGTAGCCCGCCACCCGTTCGGCCTCGTCGGCGGCGAGTGCGACGTCTTCGTAGGAGAGGACCACCGGCCCGCCGAGCCACGCTTCTCCTGCCATCGGGTCGTTGGTGAGGTGGACGACGCCGGCCTCGTCGACCACCTCGCGTTCGGGCGCGAACTGGCTGGGGTAGACGATGATTTCGGACCAGCCCTCGTACCATTCGATGCCGAGCTCGAGCACGAGGATGCACGCCTGCGCGGCGATGGCCACCTCCATTTCCGCGCCGACCTCGAGGCCGTGGGTCCCGCTGAAGTGTTTCCCCGCGATGAAATGGCCCGCGATTTCGCGCAGCCGCGTGTTGTCTTCCTCACCCACCCCGCGCATGAAGAGCCACGGGGAGGTGGCGCGGCGCCACAGCTGCGAGTCGATGGCGCGGGGCGGGCGGGCGGGCCGTGTGAACCAACCCATCAGGCGGGAGCGCCGTCCGGCAAGGTCGGCAGGCTGTGGCGCGGCAGTGGGTTCATGACAGGCTGCGCGAGGATGGGTGAGCCTTTGATGCCGGCGGCACCCTAGGCGGAATCACCCGAGCCGATCCCCAGGCGCCGGCGGATGTCCAGGGCGACTTCCAGGGCGCGTTCGACGGTGGGTTCGCAGACGGTGACATGCCCCATCTTGCGTCCGGGTCTCGCCTCGCGCTTGCCGTAGAGGTGCAGGTGTGCACCGGGATGGCGCAGCACCGCCTCCCAGTCGGGGTCCGCGCCGCCGCGCCAGGCATCGCCCAGCAGGTTCACCATCACCGCTGGTGTGTGCTGCGAGGGATCACCGAGGGGCAGGCCGCACAACACGCGCACCTGCTGTTCGAACTGCGAGGTGCGGCACGCGTCGATGGTGTAGTGGCCGCTGTTGTGCGGGCGCGGGGCGATTTCGTTGAGCAGCAGCCTGGAGCCAACCACAAACATCTCCACCGCCAGCACGCCCACATAGTCGAGCTCCCGGGCCAGGCGCGATGCGATGGCGCAGGCCTCCAGTGCCAGATCCTGCGGGACACGCGCCGGGGCGATGGTCAGGTCGAGGATGCCGTCCGCATGGCGGTTTTCCGCGAGCGGAAAAACCGCGATCTCGTCGGCTTCGGAGCGCGCGAGCACCACCGAGAGCTCGCGCTCCAGGACCAGCAGCTCTTCCAGCACGCAGGGCACGAAGTTCCAGGCGGCGAACGTCTTCTCGAGCTGCGCTCTTGTCTCGATGCGCGCCTGGCCCTTGCCGTCGTAGCCGAAACGCGCGGTCTTGAGCAGGGCCGGAAGCCTCACCCGCAGAAGGGCGGACTCGACGTCGGCGGCCGAACCGATGGTGGCCCACCCACCCATGGCGAATCCGCGTTCGGCGAAGAAGGACTTTTCCCGCCGGCGGTCCTGCGCCACGGCAACCGAGGAGCCGCGCGGGCGCACGACCGTGCGGGCGGCGATGGCATCGAGTGCATCGGCCGGGGCGTTTTCGAATTCGGTGGTGACGGCCGCGCAGGTGCGGGCCAGCTCATCGAGTGATGCGGGGCTGGTGTAGTCGGTGTTGAGGTGGCCGGTGGCGAATTCCGCCGCGGGCGAGAGGGGATCGGGGTCGAGCACCGTCACGCGGTAGCCGAGCGTGCGCGCGGCGACGGTGAACATGCGTCCGAGCTGCCCGCCGCCGAGCAGGCCAAGCGTCGCGCCGGGCAGGATCACCGCAGCTTTCGCCGCCGCCGTGCCGGGGGAGGCGACCTCAAAGGACATCCGGCAGTTGCATCGCCGCGACCTGTTCGGCCAGCGTCTCGCGATATTCGGCGAGCTTGCGGGCCAGGCCCGCGTCCGTGCTCGCCAGCAGGCTCACCGCGAAGAGGCCCGCGTTGGCCGCACCCGCCTCGCCGATGGCGAAGGTGGCGACCGGGATGCCCTTGGGCATCTGGACGATGGAGTAGAGCGAATCCTGGCCCGCGAGGTGGCGGGAGGGCACCGGCACGCCGAGCACCGGGATGGTGGTCTTGGAAGCGATCATGCCCGGCAGGTGGGCCGCCCCGCCCGCGCCGGCGATGATGCAGGCCAGGCCCCGGTCACGCGCCGATTCGGCGTATTCGAACATGGTGTCGGGCGTGCGATGCGCCGAGACCACGCGTTTTTCGTGTGGCACGCCGAAATCCTGAAGCACGCGCACCGCGTGCTGCATCACGTCCCAGTCGCTCTGGGAGCCCATGATCACGCCGACCAAAGGTTTTTCGTCCATCGCTTCCTCAGTTCGCCAGCGCGCGGGCGTCGTCAAGCTGGCCCTTGTACGCATCGAAGATGTTCTTGAGCGCGGTTTTCATGTCCACTTTCGGCGCCCACCCCAGGTCCCTCATGGTATTCGCGATCGCGGGCACCCGGTTCTGCACGTCCTGGTAGCCCTTGCCGTAGTAGTCGCCCGAGGTCACCTCGACCAGCTTCACCTTCGCCGCGTTGTCGCGGTATTCGGGGTACAGAGTCGAGAGATCCAGCATCATCTGCGCGAGTTCGCGCACCGAGTAGTTGTTCGCGGGGTTGCCCACATTGTAGATCTGCCCGCTCGCCACGCCGTTGCGATTTTCGATGATGCGCATCAGCGCCGCGATGCCGTCGTCGATGTAGGTAAAGGCGCGTTTCTGCGCGCCGCCGTCGACCAGCTTGATCGGCTCGCCGCGCACGATGTGGCCGAGGAATTGCGTGATCACGCGCGAGCTGCCTTCCTTCGCGGTGTGGATCGAATCGAGGCCAGCGCCGATCCAGTTGAACGGGCGGAAGAGCGTGAAATCGAGCTGGCCCATGGAGCCGTAGGCGTAGATCACGCGGTCCATCAACTGCTTCGAGCACGAGTAGATCCAGCGCTGCTTGTCGATCGGGCCCAGCACCAGGTTCGACTGGTAGGGGTCGAACTCGCCGTCGGCGCACATGCCATAGACCTCGGAAGTCGAGGGAAACAACACACGTTTGCCGTATTTGACGCAGCTCCTGACGATCGGCAGGTTGGCCTCGAAGTCGAGCTCGAACACCTTCAGCGGCTCGCGCACGTAGGTGGCCGGCGTGGCGATCGCCACCAGCGGCAGGATCACGTCGCATTTGCGGATGTGGTATTCGATCCACTCCTTGTTGATCGTGATGTCGCCTTCGAAGAAGTGGAAGCGCGGGTTGGACATCAGGTCGGCGATGCGCTCCGAGCCCATGTCCATGCCGTACACCTCCCAATCGGTGTCGGCCAGGATGCGGTTGGAAAGGTGGTGGCCGATGAAGCCGTTCACGCCGAGGATGCAGATCTTTTTCATGCCGGTTCTCCGAGCGGCACGGGATCGCGTCCCAGCCGCTCACTCAGGTTGTCCGCCCGCAGCGCCGCGCCGCCGAGGTCGCTTTCGAGGATATGCAGGACGCCGCCGCCGCCACAACGCGCCACGAGGCGCCCGGCGCCGTCCGTGGCCAGCGCCGCGGCGGCGTTTGCCGGGCCTTCTTCCAGCACCCGCGTGCGCAACACGCGCAGGCGTTGGCCCGCGACGTCGGTGAAGGCGCCTGGGTAGGGTGGCGCCACCGCCCGCACCAGGTCATGGATGCGCCGCGCCGGCAGGCGCCAGTTGATGCGCCCGTCTTCGGGCCTGCGCCCGCCGAAGTAGCTGCCGGCCGCGAGGTCCTGGGCCGTTGGGCGGGCGCTGCCCTCGAGCAGGCGCGGCAGCGCCCGATCGAGCACCACTTCGGATGCGACCACCACCTTGCGGAACACGTCGTGCGCGGTGTCGTCGGGCAGGATCGGCACCGCCATCTGGTCGACGATGCCGCCGGCGTCGGGCCGGGCCACCATCTCGTGCAGCGTGGCGCCGGTTTCGCGCTCGCCGTTGATCACCGCCCAGTTCACCGGGACCCGCCCGCGATAACGCGGCAGCAGCGAGCCGTGCATGTTGTAGGCGCCGCGTCGGGCGGCCGCCAGCAGCGCCGCGGGCAGCATGTGCCGGTAGTAGAACGAAAACACGAAGTCGGGCGCGATCGATTGCACGCGCGTCGCGACCTCCAGCGGATCGGTTGGCGCGACGGTCTCCAGCCCGTGCTCGCGCGCCAGCCGTTCGACGCTGGCGAACCAGATGTTTTCCTTCGGGTCGTCGCGGTGCGTGACCACCAGCGCGACCTCGACGCCGTGCGCCAGCAGAACCGACAGGCAGCGAACGCCGACGTCGTGATAGGCGAAAACCACCGCGCGCACCGTCATCAGTCCTTCTTTTCCAGGATCGTCTGGATGAGGTAGCGCGGGCGCTCGCGCACCTGCTGGTAGATGCGCCCGACATATTCACCGATGAGGCCCATGCCGAAGAGCTGCACGCCGGTGAGGAAGAATTCGAGGATGTCGCGGTCCCAGACCACCCACAGCCCGTCGCCGCCGGCCACCACGCGCTGGATGATCACGATCACGTACACCGCCAGCGACACCAGCGCCACGAAGATCCCGAAGAGCGAGAAGATCTGCAGCGGCAGCACCGAGAAACCGGTGACCAGGTCGAAGTTCAGGCGCACCAGCTTGTAGAGCGAATATTTGGATTCGCCCGCGGCGCGTTCCTCGTGCTCCACCTCCACCTCGGTGGGGTGCTGGGCGAAGGAGTAGGCGAGCGCGGGGATGAAGGTGCTGACCTCGCGCGAGGCGCGGATCGCATCGACGATGTTGCGGTCGTAGGCGCGCAGCATGCAGCCCTGGTCGGTCATGCGGATGCGCGTGATGCGCTCGCGCATGCGGTTCATGGCGCGCGAGGCCCAGCGGCGCCAGGCCGCGTCCTGGCGGTTGCGCCGGATCGAGCCCACGTAGTCGTGGCCCTCGTCCATCTTCGCGACCAGCTTGCCGATCTCCTCGGGCGGGTTCTGCAGGTCCGCGTCGAGCGTCACCACGCGATCGCCGCGGCAATGCTCGAAGCCCGCCATGATCGCCATGTGCTGGCCGAAGTTGCCGTTGAAGAGCACCACGCGCGTGACGTCGGGGCGCTTCTGGAACTGTTCGCGCAGCAGCGCCGTCGAGCGGTCGCGGCTGCCGTCGTTCACGAACACGACCTCGTAGGTGCAGGCGAGGGCGTCGAGGGCGGGATAGAGGCGCGCGAAAAGCGCGGGCAGCACCGCTTCCTCGTTGTAGACCGGGATCACGACCGAAAGGCGCGGCGCGGTCATCTCAGGGCGCCTTGCCGCGCAGGACTTCGGACATCGCGGTGCAGGCGCGATGCACGTCCGAAGGCGTCATCTCGGGATACAGGGGCAGCGTCACGGTCTCGCGCGCGATGCGCTCCGAGTTCGGGAACTGCCCCTGCCGATACCCCTTGCCGCGAAAGTAGCTCGTGAGGTGGATCGCCTCGTAGGACAGGCCGATGCCGATGCCCTTTTGCTGCATCGCGTCGATGAACTGCTTGCGCGTGATCGCGATGGCACCCAGCGGCAGCAGCACCGTGAACATGTTCCAGCTGTGCCCGGGGTTGTCGCGCGGGGGCAGCGCATCGCCGGGCAGGAGCTCTTCGCCCGCGAGGCATTCGAAGTAGTGCCGCGCCAGCCGCTCGCGCGCCGCGCACCAGTCATCGAGGTGCGCAAGCTGCGCATTGCCCAGGCGCGCGGAGACATCCGACATGTTGTATTTGCCGCCCGGCACCTCGACGTCGCGCGTGCCGTCGGCAAGCCGGACGATGCCATGGAAGCGCAGCCGCTCGATCGCGGCCGCCTCGGCGGCGTCGTTCACCACCAGCGCGCCACCCTCGATGGTCGTGAGGTTCTTGTTCGGGTGGAAGCTGAAGGAGACGAGGTCGCCGGTGGCGCCGACGGGCTGGCCGCCCGCGCGCGAGCCGATCGCCAGCGCCGCGTCCTCGACGATGCGAACGCCATGGCGCCGGCGAAAACCGGCCAGCGCCGCGGGATCGAGGGGCGCGTTGTAGTGCGTCGGCAGCAGGACGCGCGTGCGCGGCGTGACGGCGGCGTGCGCCTGGTCCATGTCGAGGTTGCGGCTTGCCAGCTCCACGTCGACAAACACGGTGGTCGCGCCGCAACGTTCGATGACGTTGCCGGTGCAGAAGAAGCTCTGGGCCGGTGTGATGACCTCGTCGCCGGGCCCGATGCCGAGCATTTCCAGGGCGAGCTGCATCGCCGCGGTGGCGGAGGTCACGGAGCGCACCGGCCGTCCGCCGAGGTACTGCGACAGGCTTTTCTCGAAGGCGGCGACCTGGGGGCCGCTGGCGATCCAGCGGCTGCGCAGCGTCTCGCCAACCGCGGCGATCATCGCCTCGTCGATGGTCGGGCGCGCGAAGGGCAGGTACGGCGTGTTCACGATCGCGCCACCAGGTACACGCCGATCACGATGAAACCGATGCCCACCAGCTTCTGCACCGCGAGCGATTCGCCGAAGAGCCACCACGCCGCGAAGGCGTTGACGATGTAGCCCACCGACAACATCGGGTAGGCCACGCTCACCGGCACGCGCGACAGCGCCATGATCCAGACCACGACGCTCACGCCATAACAGGCCAGGCCCGCGATGATCGGCGGATTGGTCGCGGCCTTGAGGCCGATCGGCAGCACGTTGTCGAGGGAGAACGCGAATTCGCCCATGCGGTTGGTGCCCGCCTTGAGCAGCAGCTGCGCCGCGGCGTTCAGCAACACGCCGAGCATGACAAGCGAGAAGGTGAGCGGGGTCAAGGCTTGCGCACCAGGATGCGCCGTGGGTCTTCGTGCACCAGCTGCATGGGCAGGCCCTGCGTTCGCAGACTCCGGTAGATGTCGGGCTGCATTATAGCCAGCGCGTCGCCCGGGCGTGCCCACTCGGCGGGGAAATCCGCCCGCTTCGCGATGTGCAGGCCGGGCTGCGCCTTGAGCCCGGTCTCGAACTCGTCCACGTAGTCGACCAGGGTGAACGTGCGGCCGAGGTAGAAGGGCAGCGTCTGGTCGTAGATCGCGACGCTGTAGAGCCGCGTCTGCGGCGTGACCAGGGGGCGCGCCTTGTCGGCCGCCACGATGCCCGATTGGCGCGGCGCCATCTCTTCGTAGGCGTCTTCGAGGAATCCCACCATCAGCATCGATCCGATCGCCACGATTGCGATCGCCAGGTGGCGCTTGCCGTGCCACAGCAGCCAGGCGGCGGCGACGGCGACGACCAGCAATACCCCGGCGCCGGCCAGGGCCCAGGGACGCGCCTGCAGGTACAGCGCCGCGGTCCAGGCATCGCGCCCGCGATCGGGCATCTGCCAGGCCGCGAAGGCGCCGGCGATCGCCACCACCACGATGGGCGCGGCGAAAAGCGCGAGCCGCCGCGTCGGCGCCTCGGCCAGGTAGCGGCCCAGCACAAGGGCCAGCGGCGGAAACGCGGGCAGGATATACGCCGGCAGCTTCGAGCCCGACGCGCTGAAGAACAACACCACGAAGGCGCTGAAAAGCAGCGCCAGGCGCAGGGGCTGGCCGCCTTCCGGGCGCGCCTGCGAACGCCAGGCGTGCAACGCGGCCGAAGGCAGCGCAAACATCCAGGGCAGGAACCCCGCGGCCAGGATCGGCAGGAAATACCACCACGGCTCGGTGCGCCGGTGGCTCGTGGTCAGGAAGCGCTCGAAGTGTTCGTGCACGAAGAAGAAACGCGCGAATTCGGGGTTGGCGTTGGAGACCGCGATGAACCAAGGCGCCGCGATCACCAGGAACACGGCGAGTCCCGATCCCCACTGCAGGCGCGCGATGGGCGAGAAGTCGCGCCGCACCAGGCAGTGCAGGAAAATCGCGGCCCCGGGAAACACGATGCCCACCAGGCCCTTCGACAACACCGCCAGCGCCATGGCCGCCCACGCCGCCAGCATCCAGCGCCGGCGCAGCCGCGCGTCGTCCGCGGCCTGCGCCAGCAGATAGGCGCAAAGGGTCACCGTCGTCCACAGCGTGAGGCCCATGTCGAGGGTGACGGTGCCACCGAGTGCCATGAAATAGGGGCTCGCCAGCAACGCGGCGATGGATGCCAGGCCCTGGTCGCGGCCCAGGACACGCGCGGCGGTGAATCCCGTGATGAGGAGGGTCGCAAGCCCGGCGAGCGCGACATACAGGCGCGCGGACCATTCCTTGTCGCCGAACACCTTCAGCGACACGGCGCTCGCCCAGTATTGCAGCGGCGGCTTCTCGAAGTACTTCACGCCGTTCAGGCGCGGGGTGACCCAGTTGTTGGTGGCCGCCATCTCGCGCGAGATCTCGGAATAACGCCCTTCGTCGGGGTTGGCGAGCGGCCGGTCGAGGTTGTCGATGGCCACCAGCAGGGCCACGGCGGCGAGCACCCAGAGCGCCACGCGCTGGATGCGCAACTCCCTAGGCCTCGAGCAACACAACCACGGCGCCACTGCCACCGTGTATCGCGCGCGGCTCGACAAATGCCAGCACCTCGTCGCGGCGGGTGAGCTGGCGGCGGATGCGACCCTTGAGCACCGGCTCGCGCCCATGTGAACGCAGGCCCTTGCCGTGCACGATGCGCACGCAACGCAGGCCGGCGCGTTTGCACCCGGCGAGGAAACGCGCGGTCGCGGCCACCGCTTCGTCACCGGTCATGCCGTGCAGGTCGAGGTCTTCCTGGATCACCCAGTGGGTGCGGCGCAGCTTGCGCAGGATGTCGCGCGGCAGCCCGGGGCGCAGGAACATCGCGTCATCCTCGATCTCCACGTCGTCGCTGCCGTCGAAGGCCAGGCGCGAGAGTTCGTCGAGCACGGCGCGCTCGTCCTCTTCGCGCTTGGCAGGGCGCGGCGACGGCGGGATACGATAGGGTTCCACCCGATTCGTGGCCTTGATCGGCTTCGCATCCTTCACGGCCTCGCGGAAGATGTTCGCGTCTTCCTCGCGGGGGGGCTTCACCTGTCAGGAGTCGTTGGGCGGCGCCGGGCGCGCGCTCAAACGACCGCCCCGCAGCGCCTTCACGCCAGGCTCTCCAGATACTTGTCGGCGTCGAGCGCGGCCATGCAGCCCGTCCCCGCGCTGGTCACGGCCTGGCGGTAGACGTGGTCCTGCACGTCGCCCGCCGCGAAGACGCCGGGCACGCTGGTGGCGGTTGCGTTTCCCTTCAGGCCGCTTTGCGTGACGATATAGCCGTCCTTCATCTCGAGCTGGCCGGCGAAGATTTCGGTGTTGGGCCGGTGGCCGATGGCGATGAAGCAGCCGGTCACCGCGATGTCCTTCACGCTGCCGTCGACCGTCGAGCGGGTGCGCACGCCGGTGACGCCCGACTTGTCGTTGCCGAGCACCTCTTCGAGCGTGCGGTTCCATTCGATCGTGACTTTGCCCTCGGCCTGCCGGGCGAAGAGCTTGTCCTGCAGGATCTTCTCCGAGCGGAACCTGTCGCGGCGGTGGATCACGGTGACGTGTTTCGCGATGTTGGAAAGGTAGAGCGCTTCTTCCACCGCGGTATTGCCGCCGCCCACCACACACACGTCCTGGCCCTTGTAGAAGAAGCCGTCGCAGGTGGCGCAGCCCGACACACCCTTGCCCATGAACTTCTCCTCCGAGGGCAGGCCGAGGTACATGGCGGATGCGCCGGTGGCGATGATCAGCGCGTCGCAGGTGTAGGTGGCCGAATCCCCGATGAGGGTGATGGGTTTGTCCGAAAGCTTCGCGGTATGGATCTGGTCGAAGATCATCTCGGTTTCGAAGCGCTCGGCGTGTTTGGCGAAACGGTCCATGAGCTCCGGCCCCTGGACGCCCATCGCGTCGGCGGGCCAGTTGTCCACCTCGGTGGTGGTCATGAGCTGGCCGCCCTGAGCCAGGCCCGTGATCAGTACCGGTTTCAGGTTGGCGCGGGCCGCATAAACCGCGGCCGTATAGCCGGCGGGCCCCGAGCCGAGGATGAGAAGGCGCGAATGTCTTGTGGTCATGGGGGGTAAATGGTGCCGATGGGCCGCGATTAAACGCCGATTATCGCATCCGCAGGCCTCCGCTATGTACCTGAAACTAAGGCCCTAAATTAGCTTGCCCCTCTAACCGTTTGACAACTAAGGGTTTTTTGGGTATCTATACAACCATGTCAGCCCCTCCTCCGAAGCGCGCGGCCGTGGGTGAGCGCACCATGGCGCTCAAGGCGGTGCCGTTCTTCACCTCGCTGAACGATCGCGAGCTCGATGTCGTGCGCGTCGTGGCCGCGGAAAAGAGCTATTCGAAAAACGCCGTCGTCCTGACCGAGGGCGAAATGGGCGATTCGCTCTACATGATCCAGGCCGGCAAGGTGAAGGTTTTCATCGGCGACGAGGACGGCCGCGAGATCATCCTCAAGATCCTTTCGTCGGGCGATTTCTTCGGCGAGATGTCGATGATCGACAAGCAGCCGCGTTCGGCTTCGGTCAGCACCATCGAATCGTCGACCTTCCTGGTGCTGACCCACGCCGCGTTCGAGAAGTGTGTGGAGCAGGCCCCGCGCATCGGCAACATGGTGATGCGCATGCTGGCCCAGCGCGTGCGCGAGGCCGACCGCAAGATCGGCACGCTGGCCCTGATGGATGTGTATGGCCGCGTCGCGAGCACGCTGCTGGAACTCGCGGTGTACCAGGACGGCAAGCTCATGGTAGCTGAACGGCTCTCGCAGCAGGACCTTGCCAACATGGTGGGCGCCTCGCGCGAGATGGTGAACCGCATCCTCAAGGACCTCTCGGACCGCGGCTTCATCTCGATCGAGTCGAAGGCGATCACCATCATCAACAGAGAGTTTCCGCCATCGCTGTAGTCGCGCCGGCCGGGCTCAATCCGCGCCTGGGGCGCGTGCTGCGCGAGGCGGGATGGATCCTCCTGCTGGCCATCGGCGCCTACCTCGCGCTGGTCCTGGCCTCCTACCACCGCGGTGACCCCGGACCTTTTTTCAGCGGCAGTGCGGCCCCCGTGGCCAATCGCGGCGGGGTCGCGGGCGCGTGGATCGCGGAGGCACTGCTGTACCTCTTCGGCCTTTCGGCCTGGTGGTGGGTCGCGCTGGCCGGCTTCGGCATCCTGCGCCTCTACCGCCGCGTGGAGACCTGGGAGCTCCTCAATCGCCACACGCTTGCGGTTTCGCTCGCGGGCTTCGCCGTCCTGCTGGCGGCCAGCAGCGCGCTCGAGGCCCTGCGCCTGCATTCGCTCGGGGCGCAGCTGCCGCTTGCGCCGGGCGGTGTGCTGGGCGCCGTCCTGGGCTCGTTTGTCTCGACCGCGCTCGGGTTCACCGGCGGCACACTGCTGCTGCTTGCGCTGGTCGCCTCGGGACTGAGCCTGTTCACCGGCCTGTCATGGCTGCGGCTGTCGGAGCTGATCGGCGCCGGCATCGAATCGGCCTGGGCCATGGCGCGTGCGCGGGTGGAGGCGCGCCGCGACCGCGAGGAAGGCAGGATCGCCGCGCTCGAGCGCGAGGAGAAGGTCGAGGAAGCCAAGAAGATCTTCGAGGACCACGAACCGATCCGTATCGAGATGCCCCCGGTCATGGTGCCGAAGAGCGAACGCATCGTGCGCGAGAAGCAGGTGCCGCTTTTCTCCGACATGCCGGATTCGCCGCTGCCGCAGCTCTCGCTGCTCGATGCGCCCGACACACACATCGAACGCCCGACGGCGGAGACGCTGGAATACACGTCGCGCCTGATCGAACGCAAGCTGCTCGACTTCAACGTGCAGGTGAAGGTGGTGGCCGCGTATCCGGGCCCGGTGATCACGCGCTACGAGATCGAACCCGCGGTGGGCGTGAAGGGCGCGCAGATCCTCAACCTGGCCCGCGACCTGGCGCGCGCCCTTTCGGTGACGGCGATCCGGGTAGTCGAGACCATCCCGGGCACCTCGTGCATGGGCCTCGAGATCCCGAACCCGAAGCGCGAGATCGTGCGCCTGTCGGAGATCGTCGGCTCCCAGGCCTACGCCGACATGAATTCGAGAATCACCATCGCGCTCGGCAAGGACATCACCGGCAAGCCGATGGTGGCGGACCTGGCGCGCATGCCGCACCTGCTGGTGGCGGGCACCACCGGATCGGGCAAGTCGGTGGCGATCAACGCCATGATCCTGTCGCTGCTCTACAAGGCGACGCCGCAGGAAGTGCGGCTGATACTGGTGGATCCGAAGATGCTCGAGCTCTCGGTCTACGAGGGCATCCCGCACCTGCTGGCGCCCGTGGTCACCGACATGCGCCAGGCCGGGGCGGCCCTCAACTGGTGCGTGGCGGAGATGGAGCGTCGCTACAAGCTGATGTCGGCGATTTCGGTGCGCAACCTCGCCGGCTACAACCAGAAGGTGCGCGACGGCATCGAGAAGAAGGCGCCGCTCAAGCACCCGTTTTCGCTCACCCCCGACGCGCCCGAGGATCTCGAAGCCCTTCCGCTGCTGGTGGTCATCATCGACGAACTCGCCGACCTGATGATGGTTTCAGGCAAGAAGGTCGAGGAGCTGATCGCGCGCCTGGCGCAGAAGTCGCGCGCCTGCGGCATCCATCTGATACTGGCCACGCAGCGCCCGTCGGTCGACGTGATCACGGGCCTCATCAAGGCCAACGTGCCGACCCGCATCGCCTTCCAGGTCTCGGCCAAGGTCGATTCGCGCACCATCCTCGACCAGCAGGGCGCCGAAAGCCTGCTGGGCCAGGGCGACATGCTGTATCTCCAACCCGGCGGCGGCATCCCGGTGCGCTCCCACGGCGCCTACGTCTCCGACGCCGAGGTCCACCGCGTGGTCGAGGCGCTCAAGAAGCAGGGTGAAGCGCAATACATCGACGGCATCCTCGACGAGCCCGAACAGCAGGAGATGAACGCTTCGTCCGAGGGCGGTGTCTCAGGGGAGAGCGATCCGCTCTACGACCAGGCGGTCCAGATCGTGCTGCAGAACAAGCGTGCCTCCATCTCGCTGGTGCAACGCCACCTGCGCATCGGCTACAACCGCGCCGCGCGCCTGATCGAGGACATGGAGAAAGCCGGCCTCGTCACCTCCATGGCCTCCAACGGCAATCGCGAGATCATCGCCCCCAACCGGGAGAAGTGAACGTGCAACCCGCAGTCCGCGCAGCCCGTGCGCGAGTCCGTGCCGGGCTCCTCGCCGCGCTCCTGTGGCTGCCCATGGCCACGCTCGCCGGCGGCCTCGACGACTTCCTCGCCTTCAACGCCGCGACGAAGACCGCGACGGCGCGTTTCGAGCAGCAGGTATTCGACCGCGCGGGCAAGGTGGTCGATCGCGCCTCGGGCACCTTCGCGTTCGCGCGGCCCGGCAAGTTCCGCTGGACCTACGAGAAGCCGCACGCGCAGCTGCTGGTGAGCGACGGCGCGAAGCTCTGGATCCACGACCCGGACCTGAACCAGGTCACGGTCAAGCGCATCGGCGGGGCGATGTCGGCCACGCCCGCGGCGCTGCTCGCCGGGCGCGAGGACATCACCGCGCTCTTCACGCTGCGCGACGCCGGCAGCGCCGACGGGCTGTCCTGGGTCGAGGCCGTGCCGAAGGCGCAGGACACCGGTTTCGAGAAGGTGCGCCTCGGGCTCGATGGCCGCGTGCTCGCGGCGATGGAGTTGCAGGACCAGCTCGGCGGGCGCACCCTGTTGCGCTTCAGCGGCCTGAAGCCCAACGCGCCGGTGCCGGCGGATACCTTCAGGTTTGTTGCGCCCAAGGGCGCCGACGTGATCGAAGACGCGCCGCCCGCGTCGAAACACTAGCCGCGTCGTGCGCGCATGGGCATGATGGCGGCGTCATCGAAGAGGGAGGCTGGAATGACGCTGCGTCACGCAATTTCATCGCTGGTGGTCCTGGCCGGGTTGGCCGGATGCTCCTTCGTGGGCCCGCCGTACGAACCCGACCCGCGGCCCCTCGACGCGAGTCGCCTCCCGGTGCCGGACGTGGCCGCGCGCGTGGGCCAGCTCGGCCCGTGCACCGAAGCCCCCGATCGCACACTGAGCCTGAACGCCTCCCTGCCGGTGACAGTGCTGGTGCACGGCTGCAACGGCTCGGCGGGCCGTTTCCGCGAGCTCGCGCAGCTCTACGCCTTCCATGGCCAGCAGGCGGTGTGTTTCGAATACGACGACCGCCTGAGCCTCGTGCAAGCGTCTTCGCAGCTGCTCGTGGCGTTGGATCGCCTCACGGCCGAGGTGCCGGGCCGGGAAGTGACGGTCATCGGCCACAGCATGGGCGGGCTGATTGCGAGGAAGGCGATGGAGGCGGGGACCCGCGGCTCCGGGTCTTCCGCGCGGCCCTACAACCTTGCGACGGTTTCGGCGCCGGTCGCCGGCATCGCCGTCGCGCGCCACTGCGGTTCCACCTGGCTCAAGTACCTGAGCCTCGGCGCCGTTCCCGGCATCTGCTGGATGATCAGCGGCGACAACTGGTTCGAGATCACCGACTCCTCGCCCTTCATTCGCCAGCCCGGGCCGCTCGCGCCCGAGGTCCGCCGCTTCCTGAAGGTCGTGACCGACGAGCGCGGCACCTGTCGTCGCCGCGTCCTGGGGATGTGCGTCGAGAGCGACAACGTGTTCTCGCTGCCCGAGCAGTACAATCCGGTGATCGACGAGTACGCCCGCGTGACCAATGTGGAAGTGGGCGCCGGCCACGTGGAGATCGTGGGCTACCGCAACGTGCCACCCCGCAAGCTGGTCGCGATCCTGCAGGACCAGGGCCTCATGGCGCCCACGCCGCCGCCGCGCCGCGCCGCATTCGAGCGGTTGCTCGCCGAGCTCTACTGAAGCCGGCTCGAGGTGGACCGCGACCATCCGCTGCGGCGGGCACTGCCGCTGGTCCTGGCGTCCGGCTTCTTCTTCGCTACCCTCGATACCACCGGCAAGTTCCTGGTGGGCGCACATGCCGTGCTGCTGGTGGTCTGGGCGCGATACGTGGGCCAGATGCTGTTTGCCACGGTGATCGCCGCACGGCGCCTGGGCAGCGGCTTCTGGCGCACACGGCACCTGCGCATGCAGCTCGCGCGCGCACTGTGTCTCGTCGTGGCCTCGACCCTGTTCGTCGCCGCGCTGCGCTACCTTCCGCTCGCGGAGGGCTCGGCCATCGCGTTCCTGGCGCCCATGCTCGCGATCGTGCTGGCGATCCCGGTGCTTGGGGAACGCCCAACGCCCGCGCGCTGGCTCGCCGCACTGGGAGGGTTCGCCGGGATCCTGCTCGTGGTGCGGCCCGGCTCTGCCGTTTTCCACCCGGCCGCCGCGTTGATGGCGCTGTCGGCACTCGCCAACGCGATGTACCAGCTGCTCACCCGCCGGGTGCCGAACGACCGGCCCGAGACGACGCTTTTCTATACTTCCACGGTGGGCGCGGTGGGCCTGTCGCTCCTGCTGCCCGCGGTCGAGTTCCCGGCATCGGTCGCCGCTGGCGAGGCGGCGGCCTTCGCCGCCCTGGGCGTGCTCGCGGGACTCGGCCACTGGTGCTTCATCGCCGCTTTCGTGCGCGCACCCGCGTCGCTCCTCGCTCCGTTCACGTATCTGCACCTGGTCTGGTCGACCATTTATGGCCTGCTGGTCTTCGGCCACCTGCCCGACGGCCTGTCCGTGCTCGGCATGGCGGCAATTGTCGCGAGCGGCGTGGCACTCGTGCTCCACGAGCGGCGGCGGCGATGACGGTTGCCGAACGATTGATGTCGCGGATGAACGCCGTTGCAGTTCGTGCCGCGGAAGAGCGCCGACGTGATCGAAGACGCCAGGTAGCGGTCGTGGCCGTCAGCCCGTTCACGATCGCGCTCGAGGGCCTGCGCGCCACCGAGCAGGCCGATACGGTGGCCGCGAAGGTGATCGCGGCGATAAGTGAGCCGGTGGCGACGCGCGCGGGGCGCGGGCGCTTCCACCGCGCCCTAGAATAGCGCCATGGAAGGCGATCTCTTCAACGAGGCGGGCGAGGCCAACGTGCCGCTGGCCGAGCGGCTGCGGCCGAAATCGGTCGAGGACGTGGTCGGCCAGAAGCACTTGCTGGGCGAGGGCCGGCCGCTGCGGGTCGCGCTGCGCTCGGGACGGCCGCACTCGATGATCCTCTGGGGGCCGCCCGGCGTGGGCAAGACCACGCTGGCTCGCCTCATGGCCCAGGCGTTCAAGGCGGAGTTCATCGCGATCTCGGCGGTGCTTGCCGGGGTCAAGGAGATCCGCGAGGCGGTCGAGCGCGCGAAGCTCACCCGCGAGCAGTACGGCCGCGCGACCATCATGTTCGTCGACGAGGTCCACCGCTTCAACAAGTCGCAGCAGGACGCCTTCCTGCCGCACGTCGAGTCGGGGCTGCTCACCTTCATCGGCGCAACCACCGAGAATCCGTCGTTCGAGGTCAACGGCGCGCTGCTTTCGCGCGCGCAGGTGTACGTGCTCGAGAGCCTCAAGACCGAAGACCTCGACCAGCTCACGCAGCGCGGCTTCGAGGCCGAGGGCGTGGACTCCACCGCCGATGCGCACGCCCGCATCGCCGAATTCGCCGACGGCGACGGGCGGCGCGCCCTGAACCTGGTCGAGCAGGTGGCGCAGGCCGCGCGCGTGGAGGGCCGCCACGGCGTGGACGTCGATTTCGTCAACGCCATCTCGCAGCGTGCCGGGCGGCGCTTCGACAAGGGCGGCGACAACTTCTACGACCAGATCTCGGCGCTGCACAAGAGCGTGCGCGGCAGCGACCCCGACGCCGCGCTCTACTGGCTCGCGCGCATGCTCGACGGCGGCGCCGACCCGCGCTATCTGGCGCGGCGCATGATCCGCATGGCGAGCGAGGACGTCGGGCTCGCCGATCCGCGGGCGCTCGAAGTGGCGGTTACCGCCGCCGACGTGTTCGAGCGGCTCGGCTCGCCCGAAGGCGAACTCGCGCTCGCCGAGTGCGCGATCTACCTCGCGATCGCCGCCAAGTCGAACGCGGTCTATGCCGCCTACAACCAGGCGCGCGCGTTCGTGGCCGGGGACGGTACGCGCCCGGTGCCGCTGCACCTTCGCAACGCGCCCACGAAGCTGATGAAGAGCCTGGGCCACGGCCGCGACTACCGCTACGCCCACGACGAGGATGAGGGCTACGCCGCCGGTGAGAGCTACCTGCCCGACGGGATGGAGCCGCCGAACTGGTACCGGCCGGTCGATCGCGGCCTCGAATCGAAGATCCGCGAGCGCCTCGAGCACCTGCGCGACCTGGACGCGCGCGCGAAAAAGCTAAAATAGCGCTCCACACGTCACATCGGCGCAGGCCGGTGCCAATCCCATGCTCGATATCGCCCTCCTTCGCAAAGACCTTCCCGCCGCCGTCGCGGGCCTGAAACGCCGCGGCTTCGACTTCGACCAGGCCGCTTTCGCCTCGCTCGAGGAAGACCGCAAGCGCTTGCAATCGCGCACCGAGGAGCTGCAGGGCAGGCGCAACACGCTGTCGAAGCAGGTGGGGATGCTCAAGGGCAAGGGCGAGGACGCCTCCGCGGTGATCCAGGAAGTCGGCGGCATCGGCGACGAGCTGAAGGCGAACGAGACCGCGCTCGCCGCGCTGCAGGAGAAACTCGCCGCCTTCCTGCGCCTGATCCCGAACATCCCGCGCGCCGACGTGCCCGAGGGCCGCTCGGCCGACGACAACGTCGAGGTGCGCCGCTGGGGCGAACCGCGCCGCTTCGACTTCAAGCCGAAGGACCACGTCGACGTCGGCGCGGGCCTGGGCGGGGTCGATTTCGACACCGGCGCGAAGATCGCGGGTGCGCGCTTCGTGGTGCTCAAGGGCGGTGTCGCGCGCCTGCACCGCGCGCTTGCGCAGTTCATGCTCGCGGTGCACACCGAGGAGCACGGCTACACCGAGGTGTACGTGCCCTACATGGTGAGCGGCGAGTGCGCCGACGGCGTCTCGAGCCTGGCCAAGTTCAAGGACGACCTCTTCAAGGTCGAGGGCCGCGACCTCTACCTCATCCCCACCTCCGAGTACCCGGTGACGAACTTCGTGCGCGACTCGATTGTGGATGCGAAGGCGCTGCCGATGCGCTTCGTCTGCCACAGCCCGTGTTTCCGCTCGGAGGCCGGCAGCTACGGCAAGGACACGCGCGGCATGATCCGCAACCACCAGTTCGACAAGGTGGAGCTGGTGCAGATCGTGAAGCCCGACCAGTCGACCGACGCGCACGAGCAGCTCACGCGCAATGCCGAGGAGATCCTCAGGCGCCTCGAGCTTCCTTATCGCACCATGCTGCTGTGCGCCGGCGACACGGGTTTCGCCAGCGCGCGCACCTACGACCTGGAGGTGTGGCTGCCGGCGCAGGAAGCCTACCGCGAGATTTCCTCGTGCTCCAATTACGAGGCGTTCCAGGCGCGCCGCATGCAGGCGCGGTTCAGGAACGACGCGGGGAAGGTCGAGTCGCTGCACACCATCAACGGTTCGGGGCTCGCGGTGGGCCGCACGCTCGTCGCGGTGCTCGAGAACCACCAGAATGCGGATGGGTCCGTGACGGTGCCCAAGGCCTTGGTGCCGTTCATGGGCGGCGTCATGAAACTCGAACGATAGGTTTCAACACAGAGGACACAGAGGATTCACAGAGGACACAGAGGAAAAGCAAATCGATATTGGTTCGAGCCCTCGCATGCAGCTTCGCGAACAACCATCGGGTTTTCCGTTTTCCTCCGTGTCCTCTGTGAATCCTCTGTGTCCTCTGTGTTGAAAATCAGCCTTCAAACCTTCCCGCTCCAATGACAACAAGATTCATCGTCGTGCGCCACGGCGAAACCGAATGGAACGTCGCCGGGCGCGTCCAGGGCCAGCTCGACAGCGCCCTCACGCCCAGCGGCCGCGCCCAGGCCGTGGCTATTGCGCGGCGCGTGGCCACCGAGCCCTTCGATCTCATCGTCTCGAGCGACCTCGGCCGCGCGATGGATACGGCACGCTGCATCGCCGCCCACCGCGCCATCCCCGTCATCCCGGACGCGCGCATCCGCGAGCGCCATTTCGGCGTGGGCCAGGGCCACACCTACGAGGAGCTCGACCTCAAGTGGCCTAACGTCTTCACGCGCGGTGGCCGCACCGACCCGGACATCGTGGTCCCCGATGGCGAGACGCGGCGCCAGTTCCAGGAGCGCGTGTGCGGCGCCTTCGAGGCGCTGGCGCGCGAACATGACGGCCGGCGCATCGTTGTGGTGTGCCACGGCGGGGTGCTGGCGGCGCTCTACCGCATCATCAACGGGATTGCGCTGGTCGAGCCGCATCGCATCCCGATCGCCAACGCCTCGTACAACGCCATCGCCTTCGAAGCCCCGGCCTGGGCGATCGAGGCCTGGGGCGACACCGCTCACCTGCCCGACGTGGTGCCCTTCGTCGAGAGCTGAGCCTCGAGCACCTCGCGCGGCTGCATGCGTGCCAGGATGTCGTAGTAGTTGCGCACGTTGTCCACCAGCTGCATCGCTTCGCCCCCGCGCGCATAGCCGTGCCTGAGCTGCTGGAAGGACTCCGGCTCGGCGAGCTTGGGCAGCACCTGGCGCACGTCCTGCCACTTGTCGGGATTGAGGCCGGCTTTCTGCGCCAGGATGCGCGCATCCTCCAGGTGGCCCAGGCCCAGGTTGTAGGCCGCGAGCGCGAGCCAGGTCCTGTCGGGCTCCGCGATCCGCGGCTGCATCGACTCCTTCAGCAGCGCCAGATAACGCGCGCCACCCACGATGCTTTCGCGCGCGTCCAGGCGGTTGGTGATCTGCAGGCGGTCGGCGGTTTCGTCGGTGAGCATCATGAGGCCGCGCACGCCGGTGGGCGATGTGGCGGACGCATCCCAGTGGGATTCCTGGTAGCCGAGCGCGGCCAGCAGGCGCCAGTCGACGCCGCTCACGCGCTCGGCCTCCTCGAAAAGCGGCTTCAGGCGCGGCAGCTGCGTCGTGATGCGCTCGAGCAGCGTCTCCGAATCGATCGCCGAAAGGCGCGCCGCGTGGCCGTAGTAGCGATCGACGAGGCGCTTGAGTGTTCCATCCTTGCGAATGCGCTCGAAAAACGGGCCCGCCGCGGCGAGCAGGCGCTTCTTGTCGTCCGCGGCCACCAGCCATGCGTAGTCCACGGGCTTGCCCACGTTGAAGGCGACCTCGAGCTGCGGGAAATAGCGGCGCGCAAGGGTGAAGCGGTTGGACTCCACCAGCGCGTAATCGAGCTGGCCGGCGGCCACGCGCTCGAGCAGGTCGCCGACCGAGGCGCCCGGGTCCAGCCGCTCCATCCGTGGCTCGGCCGGCGAGTGTCCGGCAAGCAGGTATTCGGCCACCGATTCCTCGATCACGCCGACGCGTTTGTTGGCGAGGTCGGCCAGCGCCTTCGGCTTCGGCGCGTCGGCGGCGCGGCCCACGATCTGGTGCTGGGTGGTGAAGTAGGACGGGCCCCATCCGAGCCCGCCGGGGAAATCGAAGTGGCGCGCCAGCGCTGCGGCGGCCAGGTGCGCCTGCCCCGCCCTCAGCTGCTGGTCGATGCGCGCGGGATTGTCGATCACGATGAAGGTGGCCTTTGCGCCCAGGTCCTTCGCGAACAGCGTCGCGAGGTCGTATTCGAAGCCCGAAGGCAGGCCCTGCGCGTCCTCGAAATAGGTCGACGGGCCGTTGACGGTGAGAATGACCAGCTCGCCTGATTTCGCCACGGGAGCGATCGGCTTGGGTGCCTCCTCGCATCCCGCCGCGAGGCAGGTGATGAGGAGCGTCAGGAATCGCCGCGCCTTCATGGGGAGCCCAGTGTACTAGACGCCGGGAGGGCCGCGGAAATGCGCGATAATGTCCCCGACTCCAGACGAACAACATGCCGAAAATATTCGCAATCGTGCCCGCGGCCGGCCAGGGCACACGCATCGGGGATGCCGTTCCCAAGCAGTACATTCCCGTGGCGGGCAAGCCCATGATGTTCCATTCCATCGAGGCCCTGGCCGCGGTGGCGCGGATCGCGTGCGTGGCCGTCGTGCTTTCCCCCCTCGACCGCCACTGGGGCCAGCACGACTGGAGCGCCCTCCCGGACAAGATCGAGCCGATATTCGCCGGTGGCGCCTTGCGTGCGGAAACGGTGCGCAACGCCCTCCAGCACCTCGGCGACCGGGTTGCCAGCGACGACTGGGTCCTGGTGCACGACGCCGCGCGGCCCTGCATCACGACGGAACTGGTGGAGCAGTTCCTCGACGAGCTAGGCGACGACCCCATCGGCGGCCTGCTCGCCATGCCGGTGGCCGACACGCTCAAGAGCGCCGACGAGAACCAGCGCGTCGCCGCCACCATCCCGCGCCTGAACCTGTGGCGCGCCCAGACCCCCCAGATGTTCCGCCACGCGTTGCTGCGCAAGGGGCTGGAGGCGCGTCCGGACGCTACCGACGAATCGCAGGCGGTGGAATCGATCGGCTACAACGCGCCGCGCCTGGTGCAGGGAGAAAACAGCAACATCAAGGTGACCTTTGCCGAGGACCTCGCGCTGGTGGAGATGATCCTCAAGCGCCAGGGCCGGGTGCCGCTCTAGATGCGCATCGGCCAGGGATTCGATGTCCACCGGCTGGTCGCCGGCCGCCGGCTGGTGATTGGCGGCGTCGAGATCACACACGACAAGGGCCTGCTGGGCCACAGCGATGCCGATGTGCTGCTGCACGCCATCTGCGACGCGCTGCTGGGCGCCGCGGCGCTGGGCGACATCGGCAGGCATTTCCCCGACAGCGACGAGCGCTACCGCGGCATCAACAGCCGCGAGCTGCTGCGGCACGTGGCCGCGCTGCTGGACGCGCGCGGCAGGCGGGTAGTCAACGTGGATGCCACCATCATCGCGCAGGCGCCGCGCATGGCGCCGCACATCGAAAGGATGGTGGCGAACATCGCCGCCGACCTCGGGATCGGCAAGGACGACGTCAATGTGAAGGCCACCACCACCGAGGAGCTCGGTTTCGCGGGGCGTGGAGAAGGCATCGCCGCGCAGGCGATCTGCCTGGTGGAATAGGGCGTGCGCAAGCGGCGTCCGGAGGCACGAATGCAGGCTCGGCAGGATCCGTCGGCAGGCTGGAGCGGGATGCACGACATCGAATCGATGCTCGACGTGCGTTCGAGCGACTTGCTGGCGTCGTGGCTGTCGGATCGGCTCGGCGTCCGGTTTCCCTACGCCAGGCGGCGCATCCTGCGCGTCTTCCCGGGGAAGGCCGCGCGCGTGAAGAGCGCCAAGGCCGAGGCCTTCGCGGTGCTCGATCCGGCGCTGCACGAGCCTCCCGTCCCCACCGGCGTCGACAAGCCCCTGGTGGAGGTGATCCGCTCGCGCGCGGCGCTTTCGGTGACGGTGCTTCCGGGCGGGGGCTCGCGCCTGCTGGTGGCGCTGGAGGCTTTCGGCGAAGTGCGCTACCTGGTGGAGCTCTCCGGAGAGATCTCCTTCGCCGGCGCCGAGACCGCGATCTCGGATTTCATCACCATCGTTGCCAAGTACTACGAGCGCCTGGTGGATGCGGAAACCGACCCGCTCACGCGCCTTTCCACGCGCCGCGTGTTCCATTCGCATGTTGATGCCGGCGTGCGCCGCTGGACCGGGTCGGGGCGCCCGCATTACTTCGCGGTGGTCGACATCGACCATTTCAAGCGCATCAACGACGGCTTCGGCCACCTTTACGGCGACGAAATCCTGGTGCTCTTCGCCAACCTGATGCGCCAGACCTTTCGCGCGGGCGACCTCATGTACCGCTTCGGCGGCGAGGAGTTCGTGCTGATCTATGGCGTCGAGCCCGGCAAGGGCGGCGGCGCGACGCTGGAGCGCTTCCGCGCCGCCGTGGAAGGCCACAAGTTTCCTTCGGTGGGACGGGTAACCGTGAGCGCGGGCTACACCCGCATCTCGGACGCGGCAACGCCCGCCGCGATCCTCATTGATCGCGCCGACCAGGCGCTGTACTTCGCCAAGGAGAACGGGCGCAACCGCGTGTGTTCCTGGGAAGACCTGGTGGAGTCGGGGGAGATTTCCGCTTCGCGCGCCGCCAACAAGGACGCGACGCTGTTTTAACGGACCGGCCGTACGGGTGAGCGCAGCGAAGATCAGCGCCGAAATTGCGCGAGGACGGAGGAAGTCCAGGTCAGCCGCTCGATCAGGGTGCGCAGGAATTCGCGGTTGAAGCGCAGCTGGCAGCCCTCGGAGAGCGACTCGAGCTGCGTCGACTGGATCTTGAGCAGCTGCACTTCCGACACCGAGATGATGGAAGCGGAACGGCGCGCGCGATCGCCCGACAGGTAGGCCATCTCGCCGAAGCAGTCGCCTTCCTTCAGCACGTTGAGCAGCTTGCTGTCCTTCACCACCTTCACCTGGCCGCCGACGATGATGAAGAAGGCCTGGCCGATTTCGCCTTCGAGCAGCAGGTTCTCGTCACGCATGTGGGTTTCCCACACCGCGCCGCGCAGCACTTCCCACAACTCGGCATCGCGGAATTCGCGAAAGAACGGCAGCGAGCGCAGCTTGTTGAACTTCTCCGTCGAGCTGATCTCGTGTGAATAACGCTCCAGCTGCGGGAAGGTGTTCGCAAGCTCAGTGGCCATCTCGAACCACGATCCGTAACGCACCTTCGGGTCCTTGTGCATCGCCTTTTCGACGATCTCGACCAGCTTGTCGGGCAGGTCGGGGCGCAGCTGGATGATCGGCTGCGGATCCTCGTTGAGGATCTTGTTGATCATCGCCACGGCGTTTTCCGCGCGGAACGGCAGCTTGCCGGTGAGCAGTTCGTACATCACGACGCCGAGCGAGTAGATGTCGGTCTGGACGCCCGGGCTTTCCTCGTTGATCTGTTCCGGCGACATGTAGGCCGGTGAGCCGAGGAAGCCGTCGATCTGCGTGTGCGTCGCGTGCGAGATCTTGGCGGTGCCGAAGTCGCTGATCTTGATGTCGTCGCGATCGCTCAGCAGGATGTTGGCCGGCTTGATGTCGCGGTGGATCACGCCGTTCTGGAAGGCGTAGTCGAGGGCGCGGCACATCTTGAAGATCACCAGCACGGCCTGGCGCACCGGCAGCAGGTTGGTTTCCGTGCAGTATTTCTTGAGCGAGCCGCCGGTGACGTATTCCATCACGATGTACTGCTGGTCGCCTTCGACCACGGCGTCGAAGACGCCGACGATGTTCGGATGGTTGAGCTTGCCGGCGAGCGAGGCTTCGTTGAGGAAGAGTTTCTCGAAGCGCTTGGCTTCCTCTTCGCCCATGTCGGCGTCCGACTTCGCGAGCTTCACCGCGACCTTGCGGTCGTTGAACGGGTCTTCTGCGAGGTAGACAACAGCGGACGCGCCCTGGCCGAGTTCCGACAGGATGGTGTACTTGCCTATCTTGTGCGGACGATCTGACACGAGCTGGGAGAAGTCTTTCGGACGAAGCCTTTGTTTTCGTGCAGTTTAACCCATTGCGTCGGGCGGGAGCCTTGGCGCGAGGGGAAAATCGCCCTCAGCCGTGCCCGCGCGCGATGCTGCGTGCAACGCCGAGGAATCCCGCACGGGAAATATCGGTGATGGGGATGGGGGTGGCCGCCTCGGCGCCGCGGTAGTTGCGGTAGAGCGAGCGCCGGTAAGCCGGGTCGTAGTGGCTGGCGAGGAGGTCCGCCACCAGGGGCTCCCAGCGGCCGGCCGCCAGGTGGTCCTTCCAGTGCGTGATGCGCTCCTCGCCGTGCAGTGTGCGCAGCAGCTCGAGCTTTTCCACCAGTGCCGCGGGATCGGCCACGAAGTGGGCGTAGTCCTCCATCAGCAAGGCCACGCGCGTGGCGTCGTTGGCCTCCAGACCCAGGCACGGCGATTGCCGCATGCGCTCGATCAGGTGCTCCGGCACGCGCAGGTTGCCGACCTTCTTGCTCTCGCTCTCGACGAAGACCGGCCGCGCGGCATCGAAGCCGGACAGCGCGCTCCAGATCTTCGTCTCGAAGCCCTTTTGTGACGGTTGCGGCTCGTCGGGCAGTTCGCCCAGCACCGAGCCGCGGTGGGCGGCGAGCGCC
>JBBREI010000018.1:0-32700 GCA_038203035.1 Burkholderiales bacterium | reverse complement strand
GGGATCGCCGCGATCTCCTTCCACACGCGCTGCTGGAACGGCGTGCCGGCGGGCGCAAGCGGCAGGTCGAACGAATCGCGCCTGCCTTCGAGGTAACCAATCACCTGGCACGTGCATTGCGCCAGCGCGGCGTGGCCGGGATCCTCGCGCCATTCGGGTGAAATCGCCGGCGCGTGGCGCTGGCCCTCGAAGTAGATGCCGGTGATGGCATTGTCGACGGCGGTTGCGAACACGGGACCAAGCGGGGTGCGAAAGCGGGCGTAGCGGGTCATTTCGGTGTCTCCAGGGATTTCCACAGGTGAAGCACGGCGTAGGCGCGCCACGGGCGCCACGACTGCGCGTGTGCAAGCGCCTTGGCGGGGGTGAGGTTCATGGCCTTCACCACCGCGACATCGACGTGCGGGAATGCGTCGGGCCAGGCGAGCGCGCGCATCGCGACGTATTGCGCGGTCCACGGCCCCACGCCGGGCAGCGCGTCGAGTGCCGCGACGGTGGCCTCTACCGCGGCGGAAGGCTCGAGGCGGATGTGTCCGGCGGCGACCCCGGTGGCCAGCGCCACGATGGCGCGCGCGCGCGCGGCGATGATGCCGTGGCTCGCAATCGCGGAAGGATCAAGGGCCGCGACCTTCGCGGGCGTGGGAAAAAGTTTCGACAGCGGTGCAAACGGCGTCTCGAAATCCTCGCCGAGGGCCGCGGCGAAACGCCCGGCAATGGTGGATGCCGCGCGCACCGTGACCTGCTGGCCCAGGATCGCGCGCACCGCCACCTCGAAGCCGTCGATTGCGCCGGGCAGCCTCAGCCCGGGGTGCGCCGCGGCCAGCGGGCCCAACGTCTGCGCGATCTCGTCGGGATGGCAGGCGAGGTCGAACAAGTGCTTCACGCGCGCGAGCAGCGGCGGGATCACGCCGGCGAGCGATGCCGAAACCGTGACCTGCAGCGCCGAGCGCCGCTTCGAGGGCATGACCCGGATCCATCCGCCGGCACTGCCGATGCATACGGTGCGCAGGTATGCGTTTTTCTCCACCGCTTCCACACCCACGATCGCGCGCTTGTCGAGGAACGCCAGCATCGCGGGCCAATCGTAGGGCGGGCGGTAGGCGAGGTCGAACACCAGCCGGTCGCCGGGCGCGCGCGCGGGCGACTTGCGGCGCAGCTGGGCGGGCGTCATGTGATACCGCGTTCGGAAGAGGTCGTTGAAACGCCGCAGGCTCGCGAAACCGCTCGCCATGGCGACAGCGAGCACCGGCATCTGCGTATCGGTCAGCAGACGCTTGGCCAGCAGCAGGCGCTGAGTCTGCGCGTATTGGATCGGGGCCACGCCGAATTCCTCCTGGAAGACGCGGCGCAGGTGGCGGTCGGTGACACCCAGGCCCCGCGCCACGTCGGGCAGGCGCGCATCGGTGAGGCTGCCGTCTTCGATCAGCCCCGCGGTGGCCTGTGCGAGGCGGCGGTTGGCGTCGACGGTGGCGAAACCGGGCGCGAGCTCCGGGCGGCAACGCAGGCAGGGACGGAAGCCGCCGGCCTCGGCCGCGGCCGCGCTGGGATAAAACGTGCAGTTCTTCTGGTGCGGCGTGCGCGCGGTGCACACCGGCCGGCAGTAGATGCCGGTTGTGGCCACGCCCACGAAGAAACGCCCGTCGAAGCGCGAATCGTGGGTGCGCAACGCGCGGTAACACTGGTCGGAATCGAGGTGCATGGCGACATTATCGCCGCGCGGGTTACCCGGCGCTCGCCGTTTTCGGACCTTGAAAACGCGTGTGCAGGGACGGCCATAAAAGCGCCGCGCCGTCCTGGCCGCGGCGCGTCAGGTCCACCGTCAAGCCGCCGTCGCCTTCGCGCCTGAACACCAACCCGCCAAAAGCGAGCTCGCCGGGAGCCAGGCGCGTGAGCCGCAGCTTGAGCGCCTTGTCCTTTTCCTCCCAGCCGACCCAGTCGGGATGGAAGTGTTTGGCCACGAAGCGCAGGCTGCCTTCGAATTCCTCGAGCGCGAAGAGCTCGTAGAAGCCGCCGGGTTCGCCCGCGGGCGGGGGCGTGGGCGGCGTGGGCAGCGCCGCGGCCGGCTCCAGGGCGAGGGCGAGCACACAGGCGATAATGGCGTGAATCGTTCGCATATCGAGGTACCTATCCATGATCTATCGTCGCCTCGGCCGCTCCGGCCTGAAGGTCAGCGCCCTTTCCTTCGGCTCCTGGGTCACCTACGGCAACCAGCTCGACAGCAGCGCCGCGCGCGAATGCATGGCCGCCGCGTGGGACCAGGGGGTCAACTTCTTCGACAACGCCGAAGTCTACGCCGCGGGCGCAAGCGAGACGCTGATGGGGGAAGCGCTGAAGAAGCTCGCATGGCCGCGCCTCAAATATATCGTCTCCACGAAGTTCTTCTGGGGCATCACCGACGGCCCCAACGAAAAAAGCACGCTCAACCGCAAGTACCTGCTGCACGGCATCGACGCCTCTCTCAAGCGCCTGCAGCTGGAATACGTGGACCTGGTGTATTGCCACCGCCCCGACCCGCACACGCCGATCGAGGAGACCGTGTACGCGATGCACGACATCATCAACCGCGGCAAGGCGCTCTACTGGGGAACTTCCGAATGGAGCGCGGCGGAGATCGCCGAGGCATGGCACATCGCCGATCGCCACCACCTGCACAAACCTGTCGTCGAGCAGCCCGAATACAACCTGTTCCATCGCGAGCGCGTGGAGCAGGAATACGCGCGGCTCTACGACGACATCGGCCTGGGGCTGACCACCTGGAGCCCGCTGGCTTCCGGGCTGCTCACGGGCAAATACCGCGCGGGCATTCCCGCCGACAGCCGCGGCGCCATCAAGCGCATGCAGTTCCTGGTGCCCGCGCTCACGGACAAGGCGAAGAACGAAGCGGTCGGGCAGCTCGAAACCATCGCGAAAGAGCTCGGCTGCACCACCGCGCAACTCGCCATCGCCTGGTGCGCGGCCAACCCGCATGTCTCCACCGTCATCACCGGCGCCTCGAAGGTCGATCAGGTGAAGGAGAACATGAAGGCGCTGGACGTGCTGGCGAAGCTCAAGCCCGCGGTGATGGAGAAGATCGAGGCGATCGTTTCGCCGGCTTGAAGCGACTGTGCCCGATCTTCCAGTTGCGGGCAGCTGGAGGAATCTCAGTCCTTGCCGAAGCGGCGGCGGAAGCCGAACGCGGTAAGGCCCATCAGGAGCGCCAGCAGGACAAGGCTCCATTCCTGCAGGGTGGGCACCGCCGCGAGGGCGCCGGGCGCTGCCGCCGGGGATGTCAGCCCCGCCCGTCGAGGGGTTTGAGGTGACGGTGTTGGTGCTGGTGAAGGCGACCAGCGAGGCGTCGACGATGTCCACCACCATCCAGTAGGTCGTGTTCGGCGCCAGCACCACGAGGCCGGTGTACGACATGGTGCCCCGCCACCGTCGGGTTGGGGTTGGTCAGGAATGCGCCCACGCGCGTCGTGCTGGGGAAGCCCGCATTGTTGGTGTATATGCCGATCCGGTTGACCCCGCCGTTCGACGGTGGAAATTCTACTTCAGTCCGTGACCGCCCCGTGCGCGGCGGTGCCGACAAGCTTCGCGTATTTTCCCAGCACGCCGCTTTTGTACCTTGGGAGCGGCTGCTTCCATGCCGCGCGGCGCGTGGCGATCTCCGCCTGCGGCACGTTGAGCTCCAGCAACTGCTTGCGCGAATCGATCGTGATCGAGTCGCCTTCGTGGATCAGCGCGATCACGCCGCCGTCGAAAGCCTCCGGAGTCACGTGGCCCACCACCATGCCCCAGGTGCCGCCGGAAAAGCGCCCGTCGGTGATGAGGCCCACGGATTCGCCCAGGCCCTTGCCGATCAGCGCGGAAGTGGGCGCCAGCATCTCGCGCATGCCGGGGCCGCCCTTCGGACCCTCGTAGCGGATCACCAGCACGTCGCCGGCCTTGATCTTGTCGGCCAGGATCGCGTCCATGCAGTCGGGCTCGGAATCGAACACGCGCGCGGGGCCGGTGATGGCGGGCACCTTGAGGCCGGTGATCTTCGCCACGGCGCCTTCGGGCGCGAGGTTGCCCTTGAGGATCGCGAGGTGGCCCTGGCGGTACATCGGGTTGCCCCAGGGGCGGATCACGTCCTGGTCGGCGCGCGGTTCGTCGGGAATGTCCTTCAGATTCTCGGCGACGGTCTTGCCGGTGATGGTCATGCAATCGCCGTGCAGCACGCCGTTCTTGAGCAGAATCTTCATCACCTGCGGGACGCCGCCGGCCTTGTGGAGGTCGACCGCAACGTAGCGCCCCGAGGGCTTGAGGTCGCAGAGCACCGGCACCTTCAGGCGCACACGCTCGAAATCATCCAGCGTCCAGGGCACCCCCGCCGCGTGCGCGATGGCGAGCCAGTGCAATACGCCGTTGGTGGAGCCGCCCGTGGCCATGATGACGGCGATGGCGTTTTCGATCGATTTCCTGGTGACGATGTCGCTGGGCTTCAGGCCCGCCTTCACCGCATCGACCAGCACGCGCATGCTTTCGGCGGCGCTTTCGCGCTTTTCCTCGTCCTCGGCGGCCATGGTCGACGACATCGGCAACGACATGCCGACGGCCTCGACGGATGAGCTCATCGTGTTTGCGGTGTACATGCCCCCGCACGCGCCCACGCCCGGCAGCGCCTTGCGCTCGATGCATTCGAAGTCTTCCTTCGACATCTTGCCGGCGGTGAAGGAGCCCACGGACTCGAACACCGAAATGATCTGCAGGTCCTGGCCCTTGTGCCGTCCCGGCTTGATGGTGCCGCCGTAGACGCAGATGGCGGGCACGTCCATGCGCATGAGCCCGATCATCGCGCCCGGCAGGTTCTTGTCGCAGCCGCCGATGGCAAGCACACCGTCCATGAACTGGCTTTGCGCGGCCGTCTCGATCGAGTCGGCGATGACTTCGCGCGAGACGAGTGAATACTTCATGCCTTCGGTGCCCATGGAGATGCCGTCGGTCACGGTGATGGTGCCGAACATCTGCGGCATGGCGCCCGCTTCGCGCGCCGCCTGGTCCGCCGCGTCAGCCAGCGGCTGGATGCCCGCGTTACAGGGGTTCATGGTGGAGTGGCCGTTGGCGATGCCAACAATGGGCTTGTCGAAGTCGGCATCCTGGTAGCCGATGGCGCGCAGCATCGAACGGTTGGGCGAACGCAGCACACCCTTGGTGATGGTGAAGGAACGGTATTTGTCAGCCATTTCAGTTGTTTCCTGGGCGAAGGACGGGTCCTACAGGGATGTCCTCATTTTACGTGTTCCGAAAGGGGTACGGGCCTACGGCACCGGCATGTCGCGCAAGCGCGGCCCGGTGGAGTCGCGTGCAGAAGGTGTTCGCGACCTGCGCGATTGCGGCCTGTAGTCGGCCTGTAGAAGGTCCTTCGGAAGATCGGCGTGCACGTGGCGGGCGGCCGCGACCGTAGAATGGCGCGGTGATCGATTGCCATGCCCATGTGTTTTCAGCGGACGCACCCGCCATCGCGGGCGCGCGTTATCGTCCCGCGTATGCGGCGCGCCTCGAGGATTGGAAGGAAGCCTGGCGCGAATACGAAATCACCCACGGCGTGCTGGTGCAGCCGAGTTTCTTCGGGGCCAACAACCGCGAGATGCTCGAAGCCATCGCCACGGATCCGCGGCACCTGCGCGGCGTGGCGGTGGTCGATGCCGGCATCAACGATTCGCAGCTGGACCACCTCGATGCCGGGGGCGTCTGCGCAATCCGCTGGAACCTGAAGGGTGTGCCGGACTACCGCGCCTATGCGTCAGCCGCCTGGCGCGGCGTATTGGCGCGGATCCACGAACGCGGCTGGCACCTGGAAATCTACGTCGACCACGGGCGGCTCGCGGCGATTGAACCCGCGCTCGTGGGCAGCCCGGTCGCCGTGGTGTTCGACCACTTCGGCAACCCCGGCGTCGAGGAGGCCTCGGTCAGGGTCACCTTCTCCGCCGTGGAGCGCCTGCTCGACCAGCGCGAGGTGTGGGTAAAACTGTCCGCGCCCTATCGCCTGGGCGCCATCGACGATGCCGAATGGTTCGCCGACCGCTGGCTGGAGATCGCGGGGCCCACGCGCCTGGTGTGGGGCAGCGATTGGCCGTATACCGCGTTCGAGGCCAATGCCAGCTACGGCCTGATGCTGCGCGCGCTCGACCGCTGGATCGAACCCGACGTGCGCGATGCGGTCCTCTGGGATAATGCCGCGCGGCTCTACCGCTTCAAGCGCTCCGACTGAAGGATCCCCCGTGCTCGTCCACCCGCAGTTCGACCCCATCGTTTTCAGCCTCGGGCCACTGGCCGTGCGCTGGTACGGGCTCATGTACGTGGTGGGGTTCGTCGCCTTCATCATGCTTGGCAAATTGCGCGTGCGCCGGGGGCTGGGCAGCGGGTTGGAAGCGAGCGACGTCGACGACATGCTCATCTATGGCGTGCTCGGCGTGATCCTGGGTGGGCGGCTGGGATACGTGTTGTTCTACAAACCTGCGTATTACCTCGAGCACCTGGCCGAGATCCCGCAGATCTGGTCCGGCGGCATGAGCTTCCACGGCGGTTTCATCGGCGTGATGGTGGGCATCTGGGTCTTCTGCCTGGTCAAGAAGAAGCGCTGGTTGCCCACCATGGATTTTGTCGCACCGCTGGTGCCGATCGGGCTCGCGTCGGGGCGCATGGGCAATTTCATCAATGGCGAATTGCCCGGGCGGGTCACCGACGTGCCGTGGGGGATGTGGTTCCCGCAGCACGATCCGGCGCAGGTGGCGCGGCACCCTTCGCAGCTCTACCAGTTCGCGCTCGAAGGCGTCGCGCTGTTTGTGATTCTCTGGCTCTTTTCCAGCAAGCCGCGGCCCACCGGCGCCGTCTCCGGGGCGTTCCTGGTGGGCTACGGCTTCTTCCGGTTCGTGGCGGAGTTCACGCGCCAGCCCGACGATTTCCTCGGGCTGCTGGGGTTCGGGATGTCGATGGGCCAGTGGCTGTCGCTGCCGATGATCGCGGCGGGTGTGGCGATGATGGTGTGGTCGTACCGCAAGCCCTGAGCGGGGAAATTACGAAGGCCCGCATGGCGTGGCGCCGCCTTCGCGTTTGCCTATCGTGGCAACAGCACCTTCAGCACCGTGGGTGAGCGCAGGCCCTCCAGGCGCTCGATGCGGCCCTCGCGATTGAAGTGGTTCACGCCGGTCGCGGCCAGCAGGTAGAAGTAGTCGTCCCCGATCGCCCCGGTGGTGGGTTCGTACAGCGCGGGGTGGTGGTGCGAAAGCAGCGTGCGAACCCTGGCGATGCTTTCTCCGTCGCGCGACAGCGAGATCATGATCACGCGCCCGGGTGTGGTCACGTTCTGCACGCCGATGAGATCGCCATGGTGCTGGTAGAGCCCGTCGATGCCCGCCACCGTCTCGCGCGTGGGGTTGGCGACACGGCGCACCGCGCCGCTTTGGGTGTCGACCACCGCGATGCCGGTGGAATGCCCGACGTAGAGCTTCTTTCCATCCGGTGAGGCGGCCAGGCCGTTGCTGCCGCGAATCTGGTTCGCGGCGACCAGCTCGCGCGCGGGTCCGGGGCCCTTGATGCCGATTTCGTAGATGGCGCCGCTGGCCGAATCGCTGGTGAACACGCGCCCGCCCGCCGCCACGGTGACGTCGTTGAGCTGCCGGGCGACATCGACGTCGTAGCGCTTGATCAGCCTGCGCGAATCGACGTCGAAGGCGACGACGGCGTTGCGGCGGCGCTTTTCACCTTCGGTCGTGAGCGCCGAAGTGGTGACCGCATAGAGGATCCTGCGGGGCGCATCCACCGCGAGGCCCAGCACCTGGTCGAGGTCGGCGCCAGCGCCCGCGAATTCGGAGATGCCGCGTGCATCGTCGACGCGATAGATGCGCCCCTGCGCAATCGAGCCCACGAAAAAACTCTTCGACGGGCCGTCCCAGGCGAGGCCTTCCGGAATGACGGTCTTGTCGATCATCTCGAAGGCGACGGGTGCGAAATCCAGCCGCGGCAGCTTCGCCGCCAGCTTTGTGTACACGGCCTGGAATTCCCGATCGTCCCAGATGCCTTCGAAGCCGTCGGCGCGTGGCGGAAGGAAGCCTTCGCCCAGCTCGGCTACCTTCTCCAGCGCCGCCACGGCGGCGGCCTTTTCACCAAGCTGCGCGCGGAAACGCGCGAGGAAAAAATACAGCGTCGCGTCGGTGGGACGCTCCCGGATCAGCGCCTCGATCGCCTCGATGGTGCGCCGCGCGGCCTGCGCCTCCTGCTGCGCGCCGGCGGGCAATGCGAGGACAAACAACACGGCGAGGGCTGCGATCTGGCGCATGGGATTTGGTAAGGTGGGTGCGGGAAACCCGATTATCCCCGAGTGGAGCGTGAATGAAGATCTGCATCGTGGGCGCCGGCGCCATCGGTGGTTGCCTGGGCGCGCGCCTGTCGATCGCCGGCGAGGACGTCACCTTCATCGCCCGCGCCACCTCGTGGGAGGACGCCGGCCGCTACGACCTGGTGATCGTCGCCCTCAAGGCGCACCAGCATCGACCAACGCATCGACGGCGCCCGGAAGGTGGGGCGCCACAAGACATCGATGCTTCAGGATGTGGAAGCGGGGCGCGCCCTGGAGCTCGACGCGCTGGTGGGTGTGCCTACCCCCACCATCCGCGCCATCTACCAGGCCGCGAAACTGCTCGACCGGTCGATGCGGGCCGACCGGGTGAGGACGGTCCCCCTAGCGGGCGGTTGAGGCGCGTCCCGCGCCGGCTTCGGGGTCGCGCCCGCCGATCAGGTGGGGTGCGGCGACCGGATCGAAATCCGCCCACTCGCCATCCTCCCAACGTCCCTCGCTGCGTTCGATCTGCCACGCGCCCGCCGCGCTGAACACCTCGACGATTCGCTCGGCCGGGATGCCGGCGCCGTCGACGTTCACGGCGATCATGGCCTCGGCGGGTCGAACCACGGTATGGTCCGGCTGTGCCTCGGTATCAATGCCGGCCTTGAGGCCACCCACAAGCGAGCCCGCGTAGGCCCCCGCGCCGGCGCCCGCGAAAATCGCCGCCGGGCCCACCAGCACCGTGGCGGCAACACCCGCCGCGGTGCCGATGGCCGCGCCCACGGCCGCGCCCTTGGCGGCGCCTTTGTCGGCGTTGTGCGCCCCGGGAGACTCGTCGCGATCACCACCCACGATCGTCGCGTCGTGCATGCCCGCGGGATTGATGCGGAACTCGCACAGGTACTCCGAATTGACACCCGACTCGGCCAGGCGCCTCAGCGCATCCTGCGCTTCCACATAGGTCTCGAAGCCACCCGCGATGATGGTCGCCATCCTGTCTCTCCTCGGTTGTCGTTGGTTGTCGCCCTAGAAACGCACCTGCAGTCCCGCCGTCAGCATGTCGACGTCGCGGCGTCCGCCGACGAAGTCGAGCTTGTAGCGATCCCAGTCGGCGCGCAGTTGCACCGAGGGGCTCACCGCGAAGGTCGCGCCCACCCCGTAAGTCCAGCCCCAGCCGTTTTTCCTGCCGTTGTCGAAGAATTCATCGGGGGCCGTGGTCACGTCGGTGCGGCCATACACGCCGCCCGCCTTGCCGAGGATTCCGAAGCGCGCGCCGATGGGCGTGCCGACGGTGAGCGCGATGGGGATGGCCCACGCGTTGGTGTCGCCGCCCGAAGCGCGGATGCGTCCGAAGTCCGTGTAGCCCACCTCGAGGCCCAGCAGCGAGGTCATCTGGCCGCCGGCGAAAACCTTGAAGCCGGTGTCACGTGAATCACAATCGAAAAAGCGCGTGACGCCCTGGCGGCAGTCGGCGCGGAATTTGGATTCGCCACCTGCGGCGCCCACGTAGCCCCAGAACTCGCCACGCCAGGGGGCGCGATATTGTTCCTGGGCAAATACGGTTCCCGAGGCGAGCACACCCAGGGTGGCGAGGGCGGTGATCATTCGTTTCTGCATCATGTTGCGTTTCTCCAGAGTGGTTCGAATTCGCGCCCGGTTCCGGACGGTACGCATGGGACAAAGTGCAAGAGGCATGCCACGCAAGAAGCCCAGGATATTCAAGGTGTTTGTGCCCCGTCGCTGGCGGGCGTCGGGGAAGTTGTTGCCGATGGTCCGGGTTCAACCGGCAATCGTTTCACCGGCTGTTCACGCGTGAGCAGCTCCGATATGCCGCTGCAGCTGTCGGTGCGTTCGCAGATCGTCTTGACGATGGCGAGCAGCGGAATGCCGAGCAGGATTCCCCACAGACCCCAGATCCATCCGAAAAACAGCAATCCCACAAACGTGGCGGGGGTGTTCATGCGGGTCTGGCGCGCGGAAAGCCAGGTTGCGAACACGCTTCCCACCAGGGTCGCCACCAGGATGCTCAGGCCCGAAACCAGGAACGCCTGGGGCCAGGTGCCGAACTGCAGGAACCCCGCGACGAGGCTGCCCACGGCGATTACCGCAGGACCGAAATAGGGAGCGGTGTGGATCAGCGCGGCGGTCACGCCCCAGAGTTCGGCGTAGTTGACGCCGGCCATGCGGAATGTGATCCAGGTGCCGAACCCCACCAACAGGTTGCTGATGAGCACCACGCCCAGGTAGCGGCGGATCTGCGTGTCTATCTCTTCGATCGTCTGGACCGTGACCTTCTTTTCCGAAAGCGTCTCGCCGAACATGCGCACGAGCTTTCGCTTGAAGAGGTCGCCCGAGGCGAGCATGAAAAACACCAGGAACACAACCGAGAGCACCTGGGTGAGCGCCACCAGCACGCCCTTGCCGCCGGCCCAGACCACGCTCCAGAAGGAGAAGGTGGTGGGCGGTGCCGCGGCGGCCACTGCCGTGGGGGCCGATTTGCCGGTCTGCGCGAGGGATTCGATCTCGGCGGCGGCCTTCTTCACCTCCGCCATCGGACTGGCGGCCGGCGCCCGCGCGTTTTTCTTCAGCGATGCCGAGATGGTTTTTGCCGCCTCGGGAACGCGATTCCAGAGCGCGGCCATGTCGTCGCTCCACGTCCAGGCCGCCAGGCCGAGCATGCCGAGGACGCCAAGCACCACCACGGCGGCCGCTATCACGCGCCAGCGCAACACGCGCGTGAGCAGGTCGACCAGCGGCGAAAGCGCGTAGGCGAAAAGCACGGCCACGAAAAACGGGATGAAAAAAGGCGCGCCGAAATACAGCAGCGCGATACCCGCCACGCCTGCCAGCAACACCAGGGAGTTGACCGCCATCCTGTCCATAGGTGGCGATTTTCAGGTTCCTCCAGCCACAAATATGTCGGCCCGCGGCTTGGTTGCCTGTAGGACAAGGAGCAGCCGGCCGCAATTCGCGAAGTCCGGGGGGCTTCCGGTATAATTATGGCCTTACGCGTGGGGTGGTAGCTCAGCTGGGAGAGCGTCGCGTTCGCAATGCGAAGGTCGAGGGTTCGATCCCCTTTCACTCCACCAACCTCTACGTTCCTGAAGCAGACAAAACGGCGCCCATCCGGGCGCCGTTTGTTTTCCGGCATCGATCCGGCGTGCGGTGTATACGATGTATACTGTATTACAGCCCCGCCATCCGGGGCGACGACAGGAGCATCACATGACAAAGCCGGCCCGCAGATCCGCCACAAGGAAGACACCCCCCGCGACTCGCGCGAAAAAAGCCGCGGTCAAGAGGCCCGTGCGCAAGGACACGCGCAAGGAAGAGAAGATTGCCCCCCCGAAGGCCGTAAAAACCGTTCGCGACAGCTTCAACATGCCGGATGCCGACTACGCGTTGATCGGCCTTCTCAAGAAGCGCGCGCTGGCCGGGGCGCGCGAAGTGAAGAAAAGCGAACTGCTGCGTGCCGGCCTGCACACGTTGCAGGCGTTGGGGGACGAGGCGTTCCTGTCGACCCTGGCGGCAATACCGTCGGTCAAGACCGGGCGCCCGCGCAAGAAGGGCAAGTAACGCTGGAATCCCCCATGGCCATGCGTCCCGTAGCCGGCTCGTTGCGCTTTTTCATCGCGACTGCGCCGTGCTTTACGCGGGCGGCGCTGGCGGGTTTCGCCTGCCCGATAGCCGGCGGGGGCGACGTGGCGATGTAACTAGCGGAAAACAAAAGGCCGGCGGGTTAGGCCGGCCTTCTGCAAGTCCCTGCCGCGGTTACAGGCAGAGTGAGCACGCCTCGCTCAATCGATCGTGGCCTTGGCGAAGTGCGCAACACCAGCTGCAACGGCGGAAATTCGGGCCTTGGGTTTCACGATCACCTCCTCTCTTGCGGGTGGAAGACAGCAGGAATCCTACCCGACAAACAGGCGCGCGCAAATACGCGTCAGCGAACCCGGGAGCGGCCCCGGATGGTGTGGATCGCCGCGGCTGCCATCAGCAGCGCGAGGATCAGCATCGCCCACTCGTTGAGGGTCGGAACCGCGGCGAGCCCGGCGATCGCGGGCGACAGCAGCGCCATCCCGCGCACGTCGAAGGTTGTCGCAGGTTGCGGGTCGCTGCGCACGCCGGCTGTGGTCCAGAAAGCCATGATGCTGTTGATATCGTGCACCAGGAACTGGCCCACCGCGGGGTCCCACACGGCGCCGAAGACCTCGCCGCCCGCCGGGCCGCTGATGGGCACGTTGGTGACGGTGAAGGGCGCATTCGCCGAGATGCGCTCGAACACGTTGGCGCCGCCGGACCAGTGGTAGAAGCTGTTGCTGGGCGGGTGGTAGGCGATGACCTCGCCATCGGAACCGTTGCCGAGCGCGGTCGCGATCACGCTGGTGGCGTCCGTCTTGTCGATCAGGAAAAGCGTTTCCGGCACCGTGGCGCCGTCGCCGGTCACCCCGAAGAGCTGCCCGTCTCCGCGGAAGGAGATGCTGGCGAAGCTGTCGCCGAGGTTGCCGATCTCCACGCCGGCCCCGCTATGCACGTCGATCCGGATCAGCAGGCGGCCCACAACGGCCGCGGCCCGCGCGATGGCGTAGACCTGCCCCGTGGTTGGGTCGCGCGTGAGGCCCTGGGCGCCGGTGATCGTGCGCGCCGGTACCGTGATGATGACCTGCCCGATGACGGCGCCGGTAGCCCGGTCGAGCTGGAAGAGGCCCTCGTTGCCCGGGGCGTTGCCGAATGGGTTGACCCCATAGAGCTGCGCGAGCGCGCTGCCGGAGAAAATCAACATGGCCGCAGCCAGGCTGCGGGTAAAGCGCTTCAATAGGTTTTTCATGGCGCCATCCCTGGAGATTTTAGGTAGGTTGTCCGGACTTTTTGGCCACCAGACCGGTTGTGGCGGCAGTATCGCAGACATGCCGGCGCCGGCATATCGGGGGGGCGTTGATGTGGTGAAAACGCAACAACCGCTCCGCCAGAATCCGCGGATGTCTTCCGGAATCCTGGGGTGCTGCGTCGCTACGTCGAATCGTTCGCTCGCGGCCTTCGACTGCTGGCCCCGCTCAGGGTGCGGAGCAGAAGTGCACGCCCTCGTCGACCCAGCCGTCCCTCATCGCCGCCTTCTGCGCCGCATCGGTCGTGAAGCGGTGGTTCGAATCGTTCTGCGCCGCGCGGTTGTTGTAGAAGCGGTTCACCGGCAGCGTGTAGGAAGGGCACTGGCCGTTGGTGGGCACAATGGCGTAGAAGGCGGTGCCTTCGTACGCCCATCCTTCGAACACACGACCCTCGTCCTGCGCCCTGGCGCGCTGCAACTGCTCGAGCGCCTTCAGGTAGTCGCATTCGCCGGAATTGCCGGTGAAGAAGTGCGAGTTCGGCCCGCTGGCGTAGAAGCGGCATACGGGCGCGGAACCGGGGATGGCATCGGCATAACGGGTGAACGCGGAGAAATCCAGGCCGGTGCGTTTCCAGTCGCCCTGGCGGCCGCGATCGAGGAGATCGATCTCGTCGGCCCCGGCCGCCATGAAGTAGTGGTCGAGGCGGGCGGAGTAATACTCCACCACCGGGGTGGTCTGCGCCACCACCATGTCGTAGGTGAAGAACTTCTGGTAGGCGCCGCCGTTGGTGCGGCCCCAGCCTTCGATCGTGTACGCGCCCGCGCCCATCACCTGCGCGATGCGCACCGTGCCGAACATCTGCATGCCGGCGGGGGCATCGGCGCCGGGGGCCAGCGAGGCGTAGTCGAACTCCACGCGCACCACGTCGCCGCTCACGCGCGCCTTCATCGTGGCGGGGTTGAAATAGGCGGCGCTGCGCACCAGCACGCTGGTGGGCGCATACGCGCGCGGCTGCGAAGGAAGGGGATAGACGCCATAGGACTGCGGCGGGACCACCGCGAGGGTGTTCTGCACCAGGCGCGGCGCCGCGGCGGGCTTGTTGATGTCGAAGAGGCGCGCCGTGACGTTGTAGTTGCCCGGCGCGATCTCGCCGATCTGGACCGGCTCGCGCCCCATGGCGGTGGAATTGGCGCCCGAGCTGGCGTATTCGTAGTCGACGGTGATGTTGTTGGCGCTGATCACGTAGCGCGTGGCTGGAATGAATGTGCGCAGGCTGCTTTCCAGGTCGAGCACCACCGGCATGCCGTACATGGGCAGGACCGGCGAGGCGGCGATCCTGGGCTGCTCCTGCGCGGCCACCGGGAAAGCGGCGGCGATCACGGCGGCGGCAAGGAAAGTCGACTTGGCATTCATGGCGGTTGGGCCCGTAGTGAGGTAGCCACGCCAAGATAGGCCGCCGGTAGGGACGAAAGAATAAGGCGACGCCGCGCCCTGGCGTCGGTAATGTCTTTCCCGCGGTCGGGAGTGTCCTACACGGGTTGGGGGTGGAAAGGGACACCCTGTGCCGTCCGGCGCTGGCATATATCGCGAGGGGCGCGGCGCACAGTCGGTTCCACATCAACACCGTTCCGGAGCCGAAAAGATGTTCGCCGCAATTGTCCTCGCCGTGGTCACCGCCGCCCCCCAGGGCAGCGCGGAAGGCACCCCCGCGTCGGCGCCCCTGTTGCTGCGGCCGAAGGCGGCGATCGCGACGATGACCCCGACCCATAATTCGGCGCCTTTCGTGGCGCCTGCTTTCCACGAACCCGACCTGCTGGCAGTGCGCGATTCGCGCATGGAACAGAGCCGCTCATCGTGCAGCAGCGCGAGGACGCTCTGCTACGACGCCGGTTCCGGTCGGATCGTCTACAAACCGGCGCGTGCACTCATGCCCGCGATCCCCGGCTTGCAACGCGAAAACATCTCGGTGAAGCGCGATCGCATCGTGTTGCGCTACACCTTTTAATATATTGTGGGCTTGTAGGATTTCTCCTACACGCGAATCCGTCCTACACGGACGCCATTTGTGTGAAGGGAGCTGTGTAATACGTTCTCATGTACTCCTCACACCCACACCAACAAACAGGAACCAGCGCCATGATCCGGCTTCTCATCGTCGATGACCATGACGTGGTACGGATGGGCCTCAAGCAGGTCTTCGCCGGCCGCGTGGATATGGAAGTAGCAGGCGAAGCCCGCACGGGCGAAGAGGCGATCAACGCCGTGCGTTCGACGCCTTTTGATGTCGCCCTCGTGGACCTGTCGCTATCGGACATGTCGGGCGTGGACGTGCTCAATCGCAGCAAGGCGATCCGTCCCGAGATGGCGGTGCTGATCGTGAGCGGCTATCCCGAAGACCAGTACGCCATCAACCTGCTCAAGGCGGGCGCCTCGGGCTTTGTTGCCAAGGACGCGCCGAGCGAGAACCTGGTTTCCGCCGTCGTTGCAGCCGCGCAGGGCCGCCGTTACGTGAGCCCGCGCATCGCCGACAAGCTGGCGCAAGGCCTCGCGGGACCGGCTGCCGACCAGCCTTCGCATACACAATTGTCGGAACGCGAGTTCCAGATCTTCTGCAAGCTGGCCTCGGGACAAAGCGTCTCCGAGATCGCCAAGGAGCTTTTCCTCTCGGTGAAAACCGTGAGCACCTATCGTTCGCGCATCCTCGAGAAGATGAACTTCAAGTCGAATGCGGACATAACCTACTACGCGGTGAAGAACCAGCTCATCGCATGACCCCCTCAGTCGCAGGCGAGAGCCCTCCCATGCACGCACCTTCCGCGCAGGACAATCCGGACCGCCGGAGCCTTCCCCCCGATTTCCAGGTCCGGCATTCGGATGACGAGATGATCAACGCGTTGGTGGTTGAGGATTCGCCGCAGATCGCGGAACGGCTGGTGGAGCTTGTCTCCGTGCCCAATCGCGTCGAGGTCGTGGCAACCGCGGCGTCCGAAGACGATGCATTGGCCGCCTGTGACCGCCACACCATCTCGCTGGCGATTGTGGATCTCCAGCTGGCCCAGGGCACCGGGTTCGGTGTGATCCGCCGGCTGCGCGCCGCCACCGGCGCCCATCCGGCCTGCATCGTGGTGCTCACCAACCACGCCGTTCCGGCGCTGAAGGTTGCCGCCTTCGAGGCAGGCGCCGATTACTTCCTCGACAAGTCGAAGGACTTCGCGACCATCCCCCGGCTGATCGGCGAGCTGCTAAACAGCAAGGGCAGCTGAGAAAAACTGGTGTCAGAGACGACTTTCCCCGGGGAAAGCCAATAAAAAGGTGCCAGGTTAGTTTTTCGCCAAGACGGCGGAAAACTAACCTGGCACCTTTTCATTCATCGTCAGCGGGACAAAAACCTCGATGCGGGTGCCCTGGTTTGGGTGCGTGACGACATCGAAGGTCCCGCCGATGGAGCGCACGCGGCGCATCATGCCCGCCATCCCGCGCGCCAGGTTGCGGGCGCGTTCCAGGTCCGCGATCCCCACCCCGTCGTCGGCAACACTGAGCCTCAGTCCTTCCGTGGTGCGTTCCAGCGCGAGATCCACGGATTTGGCATGGGCGTGTTTGACGATGTTGGTGATGCTTTCCTGCACCAGGCGGAAAAGCGCGATCTCGAGATCCGGGGACAGGCGTTCCAGCTTCGCGCTGAAGGTGAGGCGGCAATCGATGTGCGCGGCGCGGCAGGCGTCTTCCGCGTGCCATTGCAGGGCCGAGGCGAGGCCCAGGTGGTCCAGCAGCGAGGGCCTGAGCTTCTCGATGATGCGGCGCTTGAGGTCGATGCCATCGTCGATGAGCGTGTTGAGGCGGCTCATGCGATCGGCGTATTGCGGATCTTTGCCCAGGCGCGATTCGAGCCACGCGAGGTCCATCTTGGCGGGCGTGAGTATGCCGCCGAGGGAATCGTGCAGCTCGCGCGCCAGCGCGGCCTTTTCCCGTTCCCCCTCGGCCTGGAGGAAATCGGACAGGGATGCAAGCGAGGTGTTTTCCGCTCTCAACTCGCCGACCAACACGCGTAGCTGCGCGTCGTTCAACTTGTCCAGGTTGTCGGAGGAACCCACGGCGTCTCAGCGTGATTCAGGGAAACAAACGGCCATGAGGGCAGTGTACCCCCATGGCCGCAGTGCAACAGCAGGGTGGCGCTGTGGATCTAGTCGCGGAAAACGTGGTTGTCGGCGATGCGGACACGGTCACCCACGCGCAGGCCCTCGAGGGAGTCCTGCGTGAAGGTGGCTTCACGGCCGTCGCGCAACTGCACCACGATGCGGTAGTACTCGTCGTCGTTGCGATTGCGCTCAATCTGGTTGCCCGCAACCGCGCCGCCGATGGCGCCCGCGGCGGTGGCGACGTCGTTGCCGCGGCCACTGCCGATCTGGTGGCCCACCACGCCGCCGATGATCGCGCCGGCGATGGCACCGCCACCGCTGGTGCGGCCGCTGCCGCGAACGACATCGATCGCAACCACGCGGCCGCTGTCGGTGTACGCGACCGGGTTGTTATAGGCCGGCGCCGGCGAATACACCGGCTGGCTGTAATACACCGGGTCGCTTGCGCAACCCGCCATGACAACCGCGGCGGTGGCCGCGATGAGGTAACGGGATTTCAGCATTTCTGGATCTCCTTAGGTGGAGCGTCGGAACACGCCCATGAGGAGCGAGACCACAAACGCAACCAGGAACACGAAGAACAGGATCTTGGCGATGCCGGCGGCGCCGGCGGCGATGCCACCAAAGCCCAGCACGGCGGCGATGAGAGCGATGATGAAGAAGACTGCGGCCCAATAAAGCATGTGAATCTCCTTTTCGAGGTTAAGTGGATCAATGAAAAATCAGTGACGCGTCGCACGCGCGGCGCGGCGCTTGTACGCGCGCACCGCGAAACGGAAAGCCGCTGCGCCCAGGGTGAAAAGCGCTGGGCGGCTTACGGCGGTCGCGGCCAGCCCCAGCAGCTTCCTGGCGGGATTGACCTGGATGCGCTCGAGACGCTTTACGACGTTGGCGCGTTGCAGCTCCGCGGCCAGTACCACCAGCTCGCGGCGCTTGCGCAGCTCCTGCAGCTCAGTCACCGGAGCCCCTCAACATTTCCTGCAGGCCGGACTCGTCGCCCTTGAGCACCTTGATGGTGTCGTTGAACAACGGCTCGCGGCTCTGTGTTGCCCGTATGACGTAGACCCCGCCGCCGATCCCCGCGAGCAGGAAAGCTCCCGCACACACCGCGAGGATCGCAGGCCGGTTCTCCGCCGCGGCGTAAAGCACCAGGGCGAGGATGGCCAGCAGCAGTCCGAAACTGAGGAGGTACAGCGAGGTGATCGCAACCACAATCGAGCGGATCAGCCACGCCTTTTCCTCCCGCAGCTCGATGGACATCAGCTCGAGACGGGTCCGGACCGCGCGCACCCCGGTCGATGCGATACCGCGGATATCGCCGAGGATGTTTGAGGCTTCGCGCAGCACCGGCCAGCCCCTAGCGACGCGAGGCGAGGAAGCCGATCAAGGCGCCCACCGCGGCCGCGATGCCGACCGCGCGCCACGGGTTGCTGCGCACGTAATCGTCGGTCGTGGTCATGGCGGCCTTGGCACCATCCTGGACGGTCGATTGCAGCTCCCCGAACTTTTCCCGGGCCACGTCGTATTGCGAGCTGAGCTTGGACTTGACGTCCTCCAGCTTCGAATTGCCTTCGTCCTTGACGGTCTTCAGCAGGTCCTGCGCCTCGGTCACGACGTTCTGGACGTCGCGGCCGAGCTGGTTGCCTTGGGTGCGGCTTTGCATGGTCGTTCTCCTGGGTGGTGCGGTGGGCGATTACCTGGCGGCGAGGCGGATGTCGTTCTTGACCGACTTCACGCCCGCGGTGTCGCGCGCGATCATCCCGGCCTTTTCAGCTTCGGCGGTGGTGTTGGCGAAACCGGACAGCTGGACGACGCCCTGGTAGACGTTGACCTTGATGTTCATGGCCTTCACGACCGGATCGTCGACGAACTTGGCCTTCACCTTGGTGGTGATGGCGGCGTCGTCGATGATTTCGCCAGCGGACTTGTCGGCGAAGTGGCTGCAGCCGACCGAGCCGATGGCGACGGCGGAACCGATGAGGACGGCGGTGAAGATGGATTTGGCGTTCATGGTGTTTTCCTTTGCTTCCAGGGTTGGATTTGGTTGTGGATTTACCCGGGGAGCGGGTCACAGTGGCCACGACTCCCTCACCCGCAAGAATAGGCACCACCGCTCGCCCCCTCTGTCGGAGCCGCGCCCGGATGGCACGGGACAAATTCCGATTCCGGCGTGGGACTGCACCGACAGGCGCGGGTAGGCGGGGGACGACACGTTGTTGCGGGGCCGGCCGATGGCGGCGCCCTTCCCGCGCGCCTACGATGGCCCCACTTAAAGGAGTTCCCAGATGCCCATCAACAACCATTCGATCTGCGCGGCGTTGCTGGTTGCCGGCGCCATGACGCTTTCGGCGTGTGACCGCCAGGCGACCGAACAGGCCCGGCGCGATGCGGTAGACGCCGGCCACAAGATCAACAACGCCCTCGAGCGCACCGGTGAAAAAATCGTCGACGCCAGCCGCAAGGCCGCCGCCGAGGTAAAGGAAGCCGGGCGCGACATGAAGGAGTCGGCCTCCACCACCACCGCCGACGCCCGCTCCTCCGATTCCGGCCGCATGATGTCCGATGTCGGCATCACCGCCTCGATCAAGACCGACTATCTGAAAGACCCCGACCTGTCGGTGCTGAAGATCGATGTCGACACCCGCGACGGCGTCGTGACCCTCAACGGGTTGGCGCCCAGCAGCGAAGCCCGCCAGCGCGCCGAGAAACTGGCCGCGGCCAACAAGGGCGTGAAGCAGGTGCGCAACTTCCTCACCCTCAAGCAGGGCTGAACCCTAAATCGGGGACGCACCCTACTTTTCGCAAATCGGGGACGCACCCTAATTTCGAACCTACTTTCCTACGCTTCTTTCCCGACCTGCCTTCATCCCCGGAAAGAAGGCAGGGTCCGTCTCCCGATTTACAAAAAGTAGGGTGCGTCCCCGAGTTGCGGGAAAGAAGCGCAGGAAAGTAGGGTGCGTCCCCGATTTGGGGAAAGCAGGGTGCGTCCCCGGCAACACGTCCCCGGTAACATTTGTGCAAGGTTCGGAAGGAAATGTCACGGCGTATGGCGCCGGGGCTGCGTAGTATCCTTGCGTCATGCACGCCGAAGCCACCCTGCCCCGCGACACTTCCGCCGCCCCCAGCCAGCGGCTGCGGGTGTTGCTGGTCGAAGACAGCGCGCGCCTGGCCGCCTCGATCCGCGACTACCTGGAGCGTCAGAACTACGAGGTGTTCATCGAGGGTGACGGCAACGCGGTGGCGGAACGTTTCGACCGCCTCAAGCCCGATCTGGTGATCCTGGATATCATGCTGCCGGGCAAGGATGGCCTGACCATCTGCCGAGAGCTGCGCCGCCACGACCGCATCCCCATCCTCATCCTCACCGCGAAGGGAGAAAACATCGACCAGGTGCTGGGCCTGGAGATGGGCGCCGACGACTACGTGGTCAAGCCGGTGGAACCGCGGGTGCTGCTGGCCCGCATCGAGGCGCTGCTGCGCCGCTCGCGTTCGGCCCCGCCCGAGGCGCGCGAGGCCAAGCTTGCCGCCGGCCGCCTGACCATCGACGGGGCGCGCCGCGCGGCCACCATCGACGAGCGCGCGGTGGAACTCACCACGGGTGACTTCGACATCCTTTGGCTGCTGGCCTCGCGTCAGGGCAACGTCGTGACGCGCGACGAGATCCTGCGCGTGGTCCGCGGCATCGATTACGACGGCCTGGATCGCTCGATCGACGCGCGCATCTGCCGCCTGCGCCGAAAGCTGCTCGAAGCGGGCGGGGCGGAATCGATGATCAAGACCGTGCGCCTGCGGGGATACCTGTTCGCCGGCGAAGGTTGATCGGCGTCACGCAGCGAGCCTGAAGCGATGCTGCGACTATTCCTGCGGCTGTACGTCTTCCTCATGCTGCCGGCCACGGCGGCATTCGTGTCTTTCATGTACGTCACCGACCAGGTCATGGCGCAGATGCACGCGGAGCAGCAGCGCGCGCGTGCCGGGGTGGCCTTCGACCGCGCCGAACGCATCATCACCGACAAGCGCGTGCCCGACTGGCAGGGCCGCCTGCAGGAGATCGAGGCGACCTTCCGCGTGGCCCACGAGGTGGTGCCGATGGAAAAGGCGGTCGACGATTTCTTCATGTCGGGCTCGGAGAAGGAGCGGCTGCGCGCCGGCGACATCGCCTTCCGCGACCGGCCGGGCGGGGGCAACGTCTACCTGAGGCGCATCAAGAACTCGGACCGAGCGCTGCGCATCGAGTGGGTCGGCGCGTACGAATACATGCTGGTCTATTACGCAATCATCCTCTCGCTCGTCACCATCGCCATGCTTGCGATCCTGTGGCGCTGGACTCGGCCGCTGTGGCGCGATCTCGAGGCGTTGAAGGCTGCAACCGCCCGCGTCGGCGCCGGTGATTTCGGCGTGCGCGCGGATGTCTCGCGCAACTCGCTGCTGCAGCCGATCGCGGCCGGGTTCAACACGATGTCCGAACGGGTGCAGCGGCTGCTGCAATCACACCGCGACCTGGAACAGGGCGTGGCGCACGAGTTGCGCACGCCCCTGGCGCAGCTCAAGTTCGACCTCGAGCTGGCGCGCACCGCCACTGCCGGGGCCGATCGCGAGGGCCGCTTCGTGGCGATGGAGCGAGACGTGGTGGACCTGGAAGACTTGGTGAGCGAGCTGCTGGTGCTGGCGAACCTGCGCGAGGCGCCGCCGTACAAGCCGCGTGACGTGCGTGGCAGCGATCTCGTGGACGAAGTGCTTCGCCGGGCCAACGAGGAGATGCGCGCCGCCGGCCGCGAGGTCTGCATCGAGGCGCCGCGCCACGTGCCGGAGAATTTCTCGTGTGACTCGAAGTACCTCTCGCGCGCGCTCGTGAACGTGCTGCGCAACGCGGTGCGCTACGCGAAGTCGAAGGTGGCTGTGACGGTGGAGCGCGCCGGATCTCGCACCACCATCAGCGTCGACGATGACGGCCCCGGCGTGCCGCCCGATGAGCGCGACCGCCTGTTCGAACCCTTCACGCGCCTGGAAGGCTCACGCGGGCGCGACAGCGGCGGCGTCGGCCTGGGGCTGGCGATCGTGAAAAGCGTGGCCGAATGGCACGGCGGCGAGGCGCGCATCTCCGATTCACCACTCGGCGGCGCGCGGGTTTCGATCAGCTGGTGAGGAAGGGTGCCATTCCCGCCTGCGCGGGAAAAACAACTCAGGTCGTCACGCGCTTCTTGCGCTTCGGCCTGATTTCGTTGCGCGCGCGCAGCCAGGCTTCGAATTCCCGGGCGGGCAGCGGCGGACAGATGAGGTAGCCCTGCGCGGCGCTGCAGCCCTGGCGCTGAAGGAAATCGAGCTGCACCTGTTTTTCCACACCTTCGGCAACCACATCGAGGCCCAGCCCGCGCGCAAGGCCGATCACGGCGGAAACGATGGCCGCGCCACCCGCGCTGTCGCCACGCTGCGGGTCGGGGGCGCCCGGGCCCTGGTGCAACTCGATGTCGGCGACAAACGACTTGTCCACCTTGATCACGTCGACCGGCAGGTGGCGAAGGTGCGAAAGGCTGGAAAATCCGGTGCCGAAATCGTCGATGGCGATGCGCACGCCCAGCGCGCGCAACTTGGCGAGCACCAGCGATGCGCCCTCCACATCGCGCACCATGCTGGTTTCGGTGATCTCGAACTGCAGCCACGACGGTTCGCAGCCGTTGCGCGAAAGGGTCTTGCGCAGGTCCGCGATCATCGCGGTGTCGCGCAGCTGGCTGGCGGAGAGGTTGACGCAGACCACGATGTCGCCCAACCCGAGGTCGCGCCACGCGCGCGCCTGGCGGCTGGCCGCATCGAGCACCCAATGGCCGACGGCGTGGCCGAGCCCCGATTCCTCGGCGAGCGGGATGAACCCCGCGGGCAGCACCAGGCCCTGGTCCGGATCGTGCCAGCGCAACAGCGCCTCCGCGCGTGTCACGCGGCCGTCGGCGATCTCCATGATCGGCTGGAAGTGCAGGCGCAGCTCGTCGCCCTTCAGCGCGCGGCGCAACGCGGTCTCGATCTTGCGGCGGTTGGCGCGACGCTGGCCGAGCTCCATGGAAAACGCGCGGAAGCCGTTGCGCCCCAGCTCCTTCGCGTGGTACATCGCGGCGTCGGCGTTTTTCAGAAGCGTCTCGGAATCGGTGCCGTCTTCCGGATACAGCGCCAGGCCCAGGCTGCCGCTCACGTGGATCTCGTGGCCCTCGATCTGGAACGGGCGGCGGACCTCGTCGAGGATCTTGCGCGCGACGTGCTCCGGCGCATCTTCGTCCGGCAGGTCTTCGAGCACCACCACGAACTCGTCACCCGAGATGCGCGCCAGCACGTCGATCTGGCGCAGCGTGGCGCGGATGCGGCGCGAGACCTCCTTCAGCAGCAGGTCGCCCACGCGGTGGCCCAGCGTGTCGTTCACGTCCTTGAAGTGGTCGAGATCGAGGAACATCACGGCCACGCGGCTGCGCGCGCGCAGCGCACGCGAGAGCGTGGCCTCCAGCCGGTCGTTCAGCAGCACGCTGTTGGGCAGCGACGTGAGCCCGTCGTGTGTGGCCATGAACTGCAGGCGTTCCTCGGCCTGCATGCGCGAGGACACATCCTGCGCCAGCGTGAGGATCGATATCACCTTCCCGGATTCGTCGCGCAGCGCGGAGTTGTGCCATTCCACCCAGATCACCGAGCCATCCTTGCGGTAGTTGCGGTGCAGCAGCGTGGCGTGGCGTTCGCGCCCTTCCACGAGGCCGCGGATCATCTCCGAAACCGCGGGCTCGTCGTCCTCGTAGATCAGGCGCCAGCCGGAAAGCGAACGGCGCAGGGTTTCCGAAGCGCTCCAGCCGAAGATCGATTCGGCCTGCCCCGACCAGCGCACGATGCGCAGCGCCGTATCCCACTCCATCACCGCCAGCGGCGTGTTGTCGAAGTGCGCCGACAGGATGCTGTTGGCGCGCCGCAGCTCTTCTTCCACCGCCTTCTGCTCGTGGATGTCGCTGGAGGTGGCGTAGTAGCCCTGGTACTTGCCTTCGGCGAAACGCGGCGACAGGCGCACCGTCATCCAGCGCACGCGCCCGTCGGCGAAGCGCACCTGCCTTTCCACGGAAAGCGATTCGCCGCTTTTCACGCGATCGAGGTACGGGACCATCAGCGCCCAGCGGTCCTCGCCCAGCACGTCGCGCACGGTGCGGCCGATGACCTGGGAGGCGGGCAGGCCGATGTAATCGACGAAGGCGTCGTTCACGTAGCGGTATTTGGCGGCCGCGTCGACGAAACACATCGGCGTCGGGATCGAATCGATCACCTGGCGAAGCTGGCGCTCCTTGTCCTCGATGGCGGCCTGCGCGCTCTTGATGTCGTGGATGTCGGTGGAGACGACGTAGTAGCCGACGACCGCGCCGTCTGCGCCGTGGCGCGGCGCGATGCGCACGCGCACCCAGCGCGCGCTGCCGTCGGGCAGGTGCAGCTGGCGCTCGTAGGCCGATTCGTGGCCCTTCAGCGCACGGTCGAGGTGCGGCTGCAGCTGTTCCATCACGTCCGGGGGATAGACGTCGGACGGGAACTTGCCGAGCGTGAATTCGCGCGTGAAGCCGCGGGTGGCGAGGAAGATGTTGTTCACGAAGGTGCAGCCGCGCACCAGATCCACGTAGACGATCGCTTCGGGGATGTTCTCCGCGAAGAAGCGCAGGTCCTGTTCGCGCGCGGAGATCTGCTCCTGCGCCTGCTTGACCTCGGTGATGTCGTGCGCCACCACGTACATGCCGCGCACCTTGCCGTCCTGCGCGAAGTCGGGGACCGCCTGCACGTGCAGGTTGCGATGGCTGCCGTCGGGCATCTTCATCGCACGCTCGTACGTGGCGGTTTCGCCGTTGTCGAACACTTTCTGCGTGCGGGTGCGGATCCATTCCGCGGTGGCGGGCCCGAGCAGCTGCGCGGAGGTCAGGCCGGTGATGGCCTCGGGCGTGGTGCCGCGCTGCTGCGCGAAGTGGCGGTTGGCGAAGATGATGTGCCGATCGCGGTCCAGGTAGGCGACGGAATCGGGGATGTTGTCGGTGTACAGGCGCAGCTGCGCCTCCTGCGCGGCCAGGCGCTGCTGCGCGAGCTTGATGTCGTGGATGTCGCTGCCGACGATGTAGAAGCCGTTGAAGCGGCCATCCCCGTCCATGATCGGGGCCAGGCGGACGAGGTACCAGCGCTCTTCGCCCGGCGGGCCCACCATGCGTTCGTAGGTGCAGGATTCGCCGGCGTGGAGGCGATCCAGGAACGGGTAGAAGTAGAGCTTCGCGACCTCTTCACCCACCACCTCCGGCACCGTGCGGCCCACCACCTCGCCGGGGCCGTGGCCGCGCCCGCGCTCGAAATATTTGTTGGCGAAGATGTAGCGGTAGCCGGCATCCACCATCGCGATCGGGCCGGGGATGTTCTCCGCGAAGTTGCGCATGCGCGCTTCCTGGCTTTCCAGGGCTTCGCGCATGCGGTGGTCGCGGTCGACATCGAGCATGAGCGAGTAGAGGCCCTGCACGGTGCCGTCGGGCGCGCGGTCCGGCACCAGGTGCACACGCACCCAGCGCTTGGTGCCGTCGGCCAGCGATGCCAGGCGTTCGTAGCTGCGTTTTTGCCCCTGGAAGGCGGCTTCCAGTTCCGGGCGCACCACTTCGAGCACTTCCGGATCGAATATCTCTTCGACACGTTTGCCGATGGCGCGCGAGGCGTCGCCGATGCGCCAGTCGAGCCCCGGCTGGTTGGCGAACTGGAAGCGCCATTCGCGATCGATGTAGCTCATCGGCACGCCGATGTTGTCCAGCACCAGCTGCATCTGCATCTGCTGGCGGGCAAGGGCTTCTTCAGTGTCCTTCAGCTGCTGGACGTCGACCAGCACCACCATCACCGCCATCACGGCGCCTTGCGCATCGGTCAGCGGCATGTAGTGCGCGCGCACCCACTTGCCGGCATTGGGGCCTTCGATGTTCTGGCGGTTGAAGACAACCGTCTCGCCTTCCAGCGCGCGGTGCAGCTGGCCGCGGCGCGAATCGGTGGGGACCTTGGTGTAGGCCTCGTCGGGCGTGCGGCCGAGAAAGCCCGAAGCCGGCCGGCCCACGTGTTTGCAGTAGGCGGCGTTGAGGTAGCGGTAATGCAGGTCCCGGTCGAGGATGCACACCGGCATCGCGACGAGGTCGAGGCCGGGGGCGAGCGCTTCGAGGCGCTCTTCGATCCCCGGGGTTCGGGCGGACCTTTCCATGGGTGCATTTTCCGCCCGCGTGGCGGTAAACTGCCAGTCCGTTCGTCGCCCCGAATCCGCCGACTGGTTGCAGCTGTAACCAGCGCGCCCAGGAATGATCCGCCAGGCCCCCCAATGAACCTCCACCACCTGCTGCTCAAACGCGCGGCCGAGGGCCGTCCCGTCCGTGTGGCCATGATCGGCGCGGGCAAGTTCGGGTCCATGTACCTGTCCCAGGCGCGGCGCACCCCGGGCCTGCAGATCCTGGCCATCGCGGACCTGGCCCCGGACCGTGCCCGGGCGTCGCTGGCCCGCGTGGGCTGGGCGCCGGAAAGCTACGCGGCCAGGTCCTTCGACGAGGCCGCCAGGGCGGGGACCACCTTCATCACCGATGACGCCATGGCCGCCATCGCGCATCCCGCGACGGAGGTGGTGATCGACGCCACGGGACACCCGGCCGCGGGTATCAGCCACGTGCTGGCGTGCTGCCGTCATGGCAAACACATCGTGATGGTCAACGTGGAGGCCGACGCGCTGGCGGGCCCGCTGCTGGCGCGCAAGGCGGCCGAAGCCGGAATCGTCTATTCGCTCGCCTACGGCGACCAGCCCGCCCTCATCTGCGAACAGGTGGACTGGGCGCGCACCGCGGGCTTCACCGTGATCGCCGCGGGCAAGGGCACCAAGTACCTGCCGGCGTATCACGCGTCCACGCCCAGAACCGTCTGGGGCCACTACGGCTTCAGCGACGAGATGGTGGCCAGGGGCGACTTCAACGCGCAGATGTTCAATTCGTTCCTCGACGGCACCAAAAGCGGCATCGAGATGAGCGCGGTGGCCAATGCCACGGGCCTTACGCCCGCGCCCGAGGGTTTGCTTTTTCCACCGTGCGGCGTCGACGACTTGGCGCGCATCCTGCGTCCTCGTACCGCCGGGGGGAGCCTCGACCACGCCGGACAGGTGGAGGTGATCTCGTCGGTCGAGCGCGATGGCCGCCCGGTGTTCCGCGACCTGCGCTGGGGCGTGTACGTGACCTTCGCCGCGGAAAGCGAATACGTGCGCCGCTGCTTCCAGGAATACGGCATCGTCACCGACCCGTCGGGCGAATATGCGTCGATGTACAAGCCCAGCCACCTGATCGGCCTGGAACTCGGCATCAGCGTGGCAAGCGTGGCGCTGCGGCGAGAGCCCACGGGTGCGGCCACCGGCTGGCGCGGCGACTGCGTCGCCACCGCCAAGCGGATGCTCAAGGCCGGCGAGACGCTTGATGGCGAAGGCGGCTACACCGTGTGGGGCAAACTCATGCCGGCGAGGGATTCCGCATCGATGGGCGCGCTGCCGATCGGGCTGGCGCACCGGCTCAAGCTCAAAGCCGACATTGCCGAGGGGCAAACCGTCCGCTGGGACGACGTGGAGTACGACGCCGGGTCCGAAGCCGTGGTGATTCGCCGCGAGATGGAGCGAACCTTTGGCGGCGCGCAGTGACGCGGGGACTGAACCTTCGGAACACGGATGAACACAGATAACAACGGATGGACGCCGATTTGAATATGAAAATACTTGCCGAGGCCGCAACCATGAATACGAAATCCCCCATGATTTCCCTCCGGGTTCATCCGTTGTTATCTGTGTTTATCCGTGTTCCAAAGGTTTGCGGCTGCCTTCTGCTCGCGGCATCAACCTTCGCCAACGCGGAAGTAGCGGCGAAAGACGCCTGGGTCAGGGGCACGGTGCCGGCGCAGAAGGTGACGGGCGCCTTCATGACCCTCACGAGCACGGAAGACGCAAAGATCGTGGGCGCCTCGTCACCGGTCGCGAAGAAAACCGAGATCCACGCCTCGATGATGATGAGCGGGGTCAACCACATGCATTCGGTGGATTCGATCGCGCTTCCGGCGGGCAAGGCGGTGGAGCTGAAGGCGGGCGGCCACCACGTGATGCTGATGGAGCTCACGAAGCAGGTGAAGGTAGGCGACACGGTGCCCATCACCTTCACCATCGAGGGCAAGGACGGCAAACGTACGCAGGTCGAGGTAAAGGCCGAGGTCCGCCCGCTGGGCGCGCGATGAAGCTTTCCACGCGTCTCGCGCAGCGCGGACGCAAGGCCGGCTCGCACCCCGGAACGGTGAACCTGCCGGTGGCGCGGGCTTCCACGGTCACCTTCGCGTCGCTGGCCGAGATGGAGTCGGTGCAGAAGCGCTTCGAGGCCGACGAGGTGGTGCCCACATACGGCATCGCCAACATGCCGCTGCGCGCCGCCTTCGAAGAGCTGATGGTGGAGATCGAAGGCGGGCACCGCGCCGTGACGCTGCCATCCGGCCTGGCCGCCGTGGCCGTGGCCATCATGGCGGCGGTGGGGCAGGGCGACCATGTGCTCATCACCGATGCCGTGTATGGGCCCACGCGGCGCCTGTGCGACCGCACGCTCAAGCGCTACGGCGTGGAGACCACGTACTACGATCCACACATCGGCGCGGGCATCGCGGCGCTGATGAAGCCCAACACACGCGCCGTGTACCTGGAAAGCCCCGGATCGATCACCTTCGAGGTGCAGGACTTTCCCGCCATCGCCCGCGTGGCGCGCGAACGCGGCGCGGCCGTGATCCACGACAACACCTGGGCCACAGGCGTCTTCTTCCGCTCGTTCGACCATGGCGCGGACCTCGTGGTGCAGGCCGCGACCAAATATCCCGCGGGACACTCGGACATCCTGCTGGGCGCGGTGGTGGCCAATGAAACGTGGTGGCCGCGCCTGCGCGACACCGCGCGCGACCTCGGCCAGCATGCGAGCCCCGATGACCTATTCCTGGCGCTGCGCGGAATTCGCACACTTTCCACGCGGCTGCGGCAGCACGAAAAAAGCGCGCTGGAAGTGGCGCGCTGGCTGCAGGGCCAGCCGGCGGTCAGGCGCGTGCTGCACCCCGCGCTGCCCGACGACCCGGGCCACGCGTTGTGGAAGCGGGATTTCCTGGGATCCACCGGCCTTTTCGGCGTGGAGCTGGCCAACTGCAACCCTGCGCAGCTGGCGAGGTTCATCGACGGGCTGGACCTCTTTGCGCTTGGCTACAGCTGGGGCGGATACGAGAGTTTGGTGGTGCCGGCGAACCTGGGGCGCCACGGACGCACCATCACGCCGTGGGCCGGCGGCACGTTGATCCGGCTTCAGATCGGATTGGAGGACCCCGCGGACCTCCAGGACGACCTGGCGCGCGGCTTCGAGCGCATGGCGGCGTGAAGCTGGAAAACGCGCTGGCGCACACGCTGGCACGTGCCATATCGGATTCGGCCGGCACCCATTTCGAGCCCACCGGCATCGAGCCCGTAACCGGCGGCTGCATCCACGAGGCAGTGAAACTTTCCGGCGCCATGGCGGGCAAGGCGCGCGAGTTCTTTGCGAAAGTGAACGAGGCCAACCGCCTGGTGATGTTTGCTTCCGAAGCCGAGGGGCTGGCCGCGCTGCGCAAGGCCGGCGCGTTGCGGGTGCCCGAGGTGATCACGCAAGGCGAAGATGGCGAACGCGCGTGGCTGGTGCTGGAGTGGCTGGAGATCGCGCCCCTCGATGCAACCAGCGGCGCGTTGCTGGGAACGGCGCTTGCCGCGCAACACCGCCTGCCGCAGGCGAAATTCGGGTGGGCCCGCGACAACTTCATCGGCGCAAGTCCGCAGCTGAACGGATGGAGCGACAGCTGGCTGGCCTTCTGGCGCGGCAAGCGATTGGTGGCGCAGTTGCGCCTGGCGGAGAAAAAACGCCTGCCTTCGAAGATGATCGACCGCGGCGAGCGCCTGGCCACCGATTGCGAGGCGTTCTTCCGCACCTACACGCCGGAGAAATCGCTGCTGCACGGCGACCTGTGGGGCGGCAACGCGGCTGCCATCGGCGGCGTGGCGCCGGTGGTCTTCGACCCCGCCGTGTACGTGGGCGACCGCGAAGCCGACATCGCCATGACCGCCCTCTTCGGGGGGTTCCCGGAGGACTTCTACTCGGCGTATCGGGCCGCGTGGGCGCTGGACGACGGCTATGGGGTGCGGCGTAACTTCTACAACCTGTACCACGTGCTCAACCACGCAAACCTGTTTGCAGGTAATTATGTCGCGCAATCAACGGATTCCATCGAACGGCTGCTGGCGGAGATCCGCTGAGTTGCGTAGAGTACGCCCATGATCCCGGCAGGACACCCCCCTTCCAAGCGCGTGCTCGTCGTCGACGATAACGAAGACGCCGCCGACAGCCTGGCCACGTTGCTGGACGTGATGGGCTACGAAGTGCGCACCGCCTACGACGGTCCGCAGGCCATCGAGGCCGCGGATGAATTCCAGCCTTCGGTGGCGCTGCTGGACATCGGCCTGCCGCGCCTTTCCGGCTACGACATCGCGCGGCACGTGCGCCAGAAACGCGGCGCAGAAGTGCTGCTGGTGGCGATCACCGGCTGGGGACAGGAAGACGACCGGCGTCGCGCGCGCGAGGCCGGCTTCGACCACCACTTCACCAAGCCCGCCGATTTCGACCAGCTGCTCAAGCTGATCGACCGCGAGCTCCAGGACCGCGCGACGCACTAGCGCAGGCGCCGGGAGCCGGAACGCTGGCGCTGCGCTGGCGACATGGGGTGCTGAAGGGGTGACTCAATGAAACGCGAGCCGATCGATTACCTGAATCCTGGCGTGGCGCCTGGCCTGCCGCGAGTCACAATGCCCGTGGTGCAGGCAACCAACGACGCGCTGAAAGGCTACGGCTTCCTGGTCGACGCGAGGACCACGCCGGCAAGCCGGACCGCATGATGCTGTGGCACGCCAACTACCGCCCCGATGGCGGCCAGCTGTTCTTCCCGCTCGATCACAAGCCGTTCTACGTGCCGCTCGCATTGCCTGGTGATGACATCGAGCCCAGCCGCTTCGTGTGTTTCGCGTTCAACGGTGACAAGGGCCTCTACATCCATCCCAACATCTGGCACGAAGGCGTCTTCGGCCTGCAGGGCACCCAGCGTTTCTTCGACAAGCAGGGCGCGGTGCATGCGCGTGTGTCGGTGGATTTCCCGTGTGAGTTCGGCTGCCCGCTCGAGGCGCCCATCCCTCGCTAGCGACCTAGCGGTCCAGCGGACTCACCACGCCGCGCCCGCCACGGTTGAGCACGTGGGTGTAGATCATCGTGGTGCTTACGTCCCTGTGGCCCAGCAGCTCCTGCACCGTGCGGATGTCGTAGCCCGCCTCCATCAGGTGCGTGGCGAAGGAGTGGCGCAGCGTGTGGGAGGAAACGCGCTTCTCGATGCGCGCACGAAGGGCCGCCATGACGATCGCGCGCGAAAGAGTCTGGTCGAAATAGTGATAGCGCCGTTTGATGCGCAGGCGCGGATCAACCGACAACGTGTCCTGCGGAAACACCCAGAACCAGTGCCACGAGGTCGCCGCAGAAGGGGTTTTGCGCACGAACGCGTGGGGAAGCTCGACGCCGGGTACGTTGTTGGCGCGATCGCGTTCGTACACGATGCGTGACGCGCTCAGCTCCACGCGCATCGCATCAACGAGCGACCGGGGAAGCATGGTGACGCGGTCCTTCCCGCCCTTGCCGTGCCGCACCAGGATCTCGCGCCGCGCGAGGTCCACATCCTTCACGCGGATGCCGAGGCACTCGTTGATGCGCATGCCGGTGCCGTACATGAGGCGCGCCATGAACTGGTGGCGGCCTTCCATCGCATCGAGCAGCTTGCGGCATTCCTCCTGCGTGAGGACGGTCGGCAGGCGGCGCGGCGTCTTGGCGCGCACGACCTCGGTGAGCCACGGAAGGTCGACACCCAGCACGCCGCGATACAGGAAGAGCACCGCGGCGAGCGCCTGGTTCTGCGTGGCCGCCGCGACGTTGCGCGAGTTGGCGAGCCAGGAGACGAAGGACGTTACCTCGGCCGCGCCCATCTCGCGCGGGTGACGGCGATCGTGGAAGAGTACGTAGCGGCGGATCCAGTGGATGTAAGTGCGCTCGGTGCGGAAGCTGTAGTGGCGCACGCGAATGGCGTGGCGGACGGCCTGGAACAGCGTGGCCGGGGGTGATGCGTTCGTCGTGTTGGCGCGCTGGGCTGGGATCGCGGGTTGATCGCCTTCCAGGAAATAAGGACGGACTGCCATAACGGACACCGAAAAATCGAGGGCTGGGATTTCTTCAACGGGTGTGGGGATTTGCCGTTGACCCGCGTTAATTTCACCGGGAGAATGGTTGCCTTATCAGGACAGAAAATGTCCTTAACGGAACGAACCAAATAT
>JBBREI010000017.1:0-34217 GCA_038203035.1 Burkholderiales bacterium | reverse complement strand
CTGATGTCGGACTACTCGCGCCGTCCGATCAGCGAGTGGTCGGTGGGCGAGGCGTTCAGCCAGATGGTGACCGCCAGCCGCGGCTACAACTTCGCGGTGCCCCTGCACCTGCTGGTGCTGGGCCGCACACTCCTGCTGCTGGAGGCGACGGTGCGCCTGCTCGATCCCGGGTTCAGCCTGCTCGACTCCCTCGCCGGGCGCTCTCGCGAGGTGGTGCAGACCGCGCTCGGCGCCGGCCAGCCGCAGACGCGCCGCCTGCAATACGAAACCGCGATCGCCACCACCGAGTGGCAGCGCCTGCTGGCGGGCACCATGCGCCGGCTGCGCGAAGACGGCATGCGCTTCCAGATCGACCACGAGGGCCTGCCGGAGCTCGCCCAGCAGATCGTGACGGGGGCCAACCGCGTGGCCCTGGCGCTGGTGACGCTCGGCCTGTACCTGGCAGCGAGCCTGCTGATGCAGTTCAAGTCCGGCCCCCAGATTCTCGACTTTCCCGCGTTGCCGGCGCTGTTCTACGCCGTCGCCATCTGGTTCACCGTGCGCCTGGTGAGGGGGATCAGCCGCAAGGCCTGAGCGGGGTTTGACGCGCGTCAAGCCGCGCGCGCGCCGCGGGCGAACAATGCGGGATGCCCAGCCCCGTCCAGCTTGCGGAAAGCCGCTGCAAACATTGCGACCTTCCCGCTCCCGCGGGCAGCCTCTTCTGCTGCGCCGGGTGCGAGGCGATCTCGCGGTCGATCGAGGGCCTGGGGCTCGCCGACTACTACCGCCTGCGCACCGAGCCCGCCGCCACCGCGGGCGCGCCGGCGCAGGGCGCCGCGCTGGAGGCCTTCGACACCCCCGAGGTCACGAGCAGGTTCGTGCGCGTGGATGCCGACGGCACCTTCGAGGCCGACCTGCTCGTGGAGGGCATGCGCTGCGCCGCCTGCGCCTGGCTGCTGGAGCACGTGCTGCAGCGCTCGCCGGGCGTGGAGCAGGCGAGCTTCAACTATTCGAGCCGGCGCGCGCTGGTGCGCTGGAAGGCGCAGGTTCCGGCGCTCAGCCCGGTCCTGGCCGCCATCCGCTCGGTCGGCTACGCGGCCTGGCCCTACGAGGCGGGGCGCATCGCGCTGGTGGAGCAGCGCGAGAGCCGCCGGCTGCTGCGGCGCCTCTGGGTCGCGGGCCTGGGGATGATGCAGGTGATGATGTACGCCTTCCCGGCCTACATCGCCGGCGAGGGCGAGATCACCGCCGACATCGGCGCGCTCATGAGCTGGTCCGGGCTGGTGCTCACGCTGCCGGTGGTGGCCTACTCCGCGGGGCCGTTTTTCGTCGGCGCATGGCGCGAGCTGCGACTCGGGCGGCTGGGCATGGACGTTCCGGTCGCGCTCGGGATCGCGGTCGCCTTCGCCGCCAGCGCGTGGGCGACGGTTGCGGGCACCGGCGCGGTCTATTTCGATTCGATCACGATGTTCGTCTTCCTGCTGCTCGGCGGGCGCTGGCTGGAGCTGATGGCGCGGCAGAAGGCGGGCATCGCATTGCACCACCTGGCGCGGCTTCAGCCGCGCATGGCCGACCGTCTGCGCTTCGCCGACGGCGATGCCACCGAAAGCGTGCCCTTCACGCAGCTTGTGCCCGGCGACCGTGTGCTGGTGCGCTCGGGCGAGACGTTGCCCTGCGACGGCGAATTGCAGGGCGAGGGAATGGCGCTCGTGAGCCAGGCGTGGCTGTCGGGTGAAAGCCGCCCGCTCGAGCGCCGCCCCGGCGACGCCCTGCTGGGCGGGTCGGTCAATGCCGGGCGCGCCTTCGTGCTGCGCGTGCGCCGGGTCGGCGCGCACACGGCGCTGTCCTCTATCCAGGCAATGATGGAACGCGCACTCGACGGGCGCCCGCGCTGGGCCGAAGCGGCGCAACGCGCCTCGGGCTGGTTCGTGGGCGCGGTGCTGGTGGCCGCCGCCGCGGCGGCGGTGTACTGGATGCAGGTCGATCCCTCGCGCGCGGTGTGGATCGCGGTCTCGTTGCTGGTGGTGACGTGCCCCTGCGCGCTGGCGCTCGCCACGCCCGCGGCGCTTACCGTGGCGAGCGGAACGCTCGCGCGGCTCAACGTGGTGGTGGCGCGGGCCGGCGCGATCGAGCGCCTGGCGGGCGTCACCGACATCGTCTTCGACAAGACCGGCACGCTCACCCAGGGCCGGCCGCGGCTGGTGGAGACGCACGTGCTCGGCGGGGAGGGCGAGGCGCGCTGCCTGGCGCTCGCCGCGGCACTGGCGCGCATCTCCTCGCATCCGCTTGACCGCGCGCTCGCCGCCGCCGTCGAGCCCGACGATGCCGTCACCGCCACGTGGCATCGCAACCATCCGGGCGATGGCGTGGAGGCGTGGGTGCGCCAACGCCGCCTGCGACTGGGGCGCGCCGCCTTCGTGGCCGCGCTGCACGGCGAGCCGGTGCCGGCGACGACCATCGATCCTTCCCTCACGCGGGTCTGGCTGGGTGACGAGCACGGCTGGATCGCCGCATTTGGCCTCGGTGACACGTTGCGGCCCGAGGCGGGCGCCGCGATCGAGCGCCTTCGCGCCGGCGGCCTCGTGGTGCACCTGCTTTCGGGCGACGGCGTTGCCATGACGGGCGAGGTGGCCCGCCATTTCGGGATCGACCGTTTCGAGGGCGAGGCCACGCCGGCCGGCAAGATCGAATATGTGCGCGCGCTGCAGGAGGAGGGCGCGCGCGTCGCGATGGTGGGCGACGGCATCAACGACGCCCCGGTACTCGGCCAGGCCGACGTGTCCATCGCCATGGGCGGCGGCGCGGACCTGGCGCAGCTGCGCGCGGATGCCGTGCTGCTCTCCGATTCGACGGCCGACCTCGCGGCCGCCGTCGCGGTCGCGCGGCGTACGCGCCGCGTGATCCGACAGAACCTCGCCTGGGCGCTGGGCTACAACGCCATCGTGATCCCGCTGGCTTTCGCGGGCTGGGTCACGCCGCTGGTGGCGGGCATCGCCATGGCCTCCAGCTCGCTGCTGGTGGTCGCCAACGCGCTGCGCCTGCGCCGCTAGCCATGGACATCCTCTTCCTCCTGATCCCGATGAGCGTCGTGCTGGCGATCGGGATCGGCGCCGCCTTCTGGATGGCGGTGGACGGCGGGCAGTTCGAGGACCTCGACGGGCCGGCCCTTCGCGTCGTCACCGACGACGACCGGCCCACGCAGAACGAGGATCCCCCTTGACCCGAATCGCCGTGATCGTCGCGCGCATGCGCGCGCTGGGCGGCAGGGCGGCCTGAGGGTCGGGGCGCTAGCGCACCACCATCACGGGAACCTCGAGCACGCAGATGAGCTTGGTCGCCACCGATCCGAGCGCGAGGCCGGCCAGTGCGCCATGGCCGTGCGAACCCATGATCACCAGGTCGATGCCGTTTTTCTTCACGTACGCGGCGGTTTCGTGTGCCACGTCGCCGACGCAGAAGTGGGAGACCGAATTCACGCCGGCGGCGGCCAGTTCGGCCTGGGCCACGGCGAGGGCGATTTCGGCCTCGCTCCTCTGATAATCCTCGATCGCCTTGTTGCCCACCACGGCCGCGGCCGCAGGGTAGGGGATCGGCTGGCGAACGTGCAGGATGTGGATTTCAGGCACCTCCTTCAGCAGGTTTGCGTGCGCCGCCAGGTATCGGGCCGCCCTGCGGGTGTACTGCGAGCCGTCGGCGGCGAGCAGGATCTTCATCGGGACCTCCATGGGTGAAACCCGATTGTGCCGCCAAACGCAACCGGCCCGTTGACCGGGATCAATCGCCCGGGGAGGGTGTCGAACCGGCCCGCATCACTGGATAGCTCCCATGACCAAGCCGAGGAAGGGCCAGGCGCCCGCAGAACTCACGCGCGCGCAGTTCCACGAACGCTTCGCACTCAACTTCGTCGACCCGGCGTTCGGGAAGGTGGCCGACGCCATCGCCGGCGTGGAGGAGGTCGCCTGGGGCGCCTACAGCGAAGGCCGCAAGGCGCCGCTCACGGCCCCGGCCGGAAAGGAGTTCGCGGATCCGGCCTACGAGCTCTCGATCGAATGGAAACAGGCGCGCGACCGCCTGATCGCGGCGCAGGCGCGCCAGCAGGACGCCGCCACGCGCTCGCGCGTGCTGGTGGTGTGTGGCTCCTCGCGCAACGACGGAACCTGTCCGGGCGAGATGTCCAAGACCTTCCGGATGTCGAAGATCGTGGCCGAGGTGCTGGAAGGCGCGTCGATCGAGGTCGACCTGCTGGACCTCAGCCTGCTCACGTCCGGCTACATGATGCGCATCCACCCCTGCAAGGGCTGCGTCTCGACGGCCGCGCCGCTGTGCCACTGGCCATGTTCGTGTTATCCCAACCACGCGTTGAACCAGGTGGGCGACTGGATGAACGAGATCTACGAGAAGTGGGTGGCGGCGCACGGCGTGATCCTGCTCACGCCGGTCAACTGGTATCACACCGGCAGCGGCATGAAGCTCATGATCGACCGCCTGGTCTGCGCCGACGGTGGCAACCCGGATCCCACCACCACCGGCGGCAAGGACGCCGCACTCGCCAAGGAAGTGGAACTGGCGGGCTGGGCTTATCCCAAGCACCTGGCGGGTCGCGCGTACGGGGTGGTGGTGCACGGCGACGTCGCCGGCACCGACGACACACGCCGCGCGTTGTCCGACTGGCTCGACTGGATGGGGCTCATCGACGCGGGCCCGATGTCACGCCTGGACCGCTATGTCGGATACTACGAGCCCTACGCGGCGAGCCATGTGGCGTTCGACCGCGACCGGGCGATGCAGGAAGAGGTCAGGAACGTGGCGCGGGCGGTGGCCCGGGCGGTGGAGGAGTTGCGCGCGGGGCGCCTTTCCTCCCCGGACGCGGCGCTGGTGAAGCCGCGTCCGAAGTGACGTCAGGCCGCGCGGCGGGTGCCGCTGCGGGCTTCGGCCGGAGCGAGGCTCTGGATCATGTAGTTGTCGAGCACGGCCAGCGCCGCGTTGGCCACCACTTCGGCGACGTCGTCCGGCTTGAGCAGCGGGTCGCGGGCCATGGCGCGCACTTCCATCGGCGAAAAGCAGCCGGTGCGTGCGATGTCGCGGGCGAGCCTGACGATCGCGGCGTCGCGCGGGTCGAGGGCCGATCCGGACGCGGCGAAAACAATGTCTTCCCAGCCCAGGCCGTTGTGCCGCGCCACGCTGGTTTGCGCCCAGATGCAGTAGTCGCTTCCGCCTTCCTGCGCCACCACCAGGGCGATCTGCGCGCGCTGTCGCGTGGTGAGCCGGCCTTCCCGGATGGTGTGGGCAAGTTTGCCCCGAGCTTCCACGGCCGCCGGCGAGCGTTGCAGCGCCGGAAGGAAACCGGGAATGAAGGCGAAATCTGTTGCGGGCATGGTGGGCTCCTGGCTGTATAAGGCCAGTATCTGCACGCGCCGGGGCGGGGAATATAGGAGCGCGTCGCGATCTGGCTTCGGCGCGCAGAACCTGGCGGGGGTGCGGGCACCCCTTCGCGGGGTAGGACAAGTCCTAGGCACGTGGCGTGGAAGCGCGCCGCGCGAGCTTGTAGAGGTCGTACCACGCAACCGATGTGATGCCCGCCAGGCACGCGGCGCCCAGCCATAACAGGGGCGGCGGCTCGAAGCGGAAGATGGTGGCGACCACCGGCACGTGGATCGCGATCGCCATCGCAGCCACCGTGCCGGCCACGATCGCCCACAGCGCGCGATTGGGAACCGCCAGGATCTCGGGGACGGTCAGGAGGTGCGAGCGGTTGGCGAAGATGAGCGCCAGGTTGCCCGCCACCAGCGTCGCGAAGGCGAGGGCGCGCGCCTGCATGACGCCGGCGCCGTTTGCGAGGGCCACGCCATAGACCGCGGCGACGGCAACAAACACGCCGGCGCCCAGCAGCACCGCCACCGCCAGGCTTGCCGCGTTGAACAGGCGCTCGGCCGGCGGGCGCGGTGGCCTCTCCATGGCGCGTGGATCGTCGCGCTCGGCCTCGAATACCAGCGAACACGCGGGATCGATCACGAATTCGAGGAACACCACATGCACCGGGAAGATGAACAGCGGCCAGCCCGCGAGCAGCGGGATGAACGCCATGCCCGCCAGGGGCACGTGCACCGCCACCAGGTAACGCATCGCATTGCGGATATTGTCGTAGATGCGCCGCCCGAGGCGGATGGTCGAGACGATCGAGGTGAAGTCGTCGTCGACCAGCACCAGGCCCGCGGCCTCGCGCGCGACATCGGTGCCGCGTTTGCCCATGGCGATGCCGATGTGCGCCGCCCGCAGCGCCGGGGCATCGTTCACGCCGTCACCGGTCATCGCAACGATATCGCCGGCGGCGCGCAATGCCATCACGAGCTTGAGTTTCTGCTCCGGGCGCACACGCGCGAAGACCTGCGTGGATGACACCGCGCGCGCCAGTGCCGCCGGGTCCATGCCTTCGACCTCGGGCCCGGTCAGCACATGGGCGCCATCGATGCCGGCTTGCCCGGCGATCGCGCGCGCGGTGCCCGCATGGTCGCCGGTGATCATCACCACGCGCACGCCGGCCCTGCGGCAGGCGGCGATGGCGGCGGGCACGGCCGCGCGCACCGGGTCCGCCAGCGCCACGAACCCGAGAAATCGCCACGGCAGCTCGCCGGGCGAATCCGGCCACGGGCCACCGTCCCACTCACAGCGCGCGACACCCAGCAGGCGCAATCCGCGTGCCGCCGCCTGCGCCGCCACCGCAAGCGCCTCGGCGCGCAATTCCGGTTGCGGCGCCGACAGCGCCAGCACCGTCTCCGGCGCGCCTTTTACCGCTGCGAAACGCGTGCCCGCGGTGTCTTTCCAGCCGTGCGCGACGGCGAGGAAACCGTCGGCCAGCGGATAGCGCCGCTCCAGGACCGCCGGCGCGCCCCGCGCCGGCGAGTCGGGTCCGTCCCCGCTTTCGAGGATGGCGCGCTCCATGGGATCGAAGGCTTGGGGCTCACACGCCAGGGCGGCGGTCGCCACCAGCGCGCGCACGTCGGGGTCGGATGTGCCCGCGTCTTGCCAGCGCCCGCCGGCCCAGGCCTCGACCAGCGTCATGCGGTTCTCGGTCAGTGTCCCGGTCTTGTCGCAGCACAACACCGTGGTTGCACCCAGCATCTCGACCGCGGGCAGCCGGCGCGTGAGCACGCCGTGGCGCGAGATGCGCCACGCGCCGATCGCCAGGAAAACCGTGAGCACCACGGGAAACTCCTCGGGCAGCAGCGCCATGGCGAGTGTGAGGCCCGACAGCACGGAGGCCACGGCGCCGCCGCGCAGGGCGTAATGCAGGATCGCCGCCAGCACACACAAGGCCAGGGCAAGGACCGCGATCAGGCGTACCATGCGCGAGGTTTCTTCCTCGAGGCGCGTGCGCCCGGGTTGCGCGCGCGCAAGGCTCGCGCCGATGCGCCCGATCTCCGAGCGCGCGCCGGTGGCCACCACTTCGCCCAGGCCGGTCCCACGCACCACGAGGGTCCCGGAGAAAACCCGCGCGCCAGGCCCGTCGCCCGCGCCGGCGTCCTTTTCCACCGGCACCGATTCGCCGGTGAGCAGCGATTCGTCCAGCATCAGGTCGTGGGATTCCAGCACCCGCGCATCGGCGGCGACGCGATCACCTTCACGCAGCACCAGGAGGTCGCCGCGGACCACGTCCGGGCCCGCGATGCGCACCTGCACGCCGTCGCGGACCACCAGCGCGCGCGGGCTGGAGAGGTCCTCGAGCGCTTCCAGCGCGCGTTCCGTGCGGCGCTCCTGGACCACCGTGATGGAGATCACCACCAGCAGCGATGCCGACAGCACCAGGGACTCGTGCAGGTCGCCCAGCATCAGATAGATGGCGGCGGTCGCCGCCAGCAGCAGGAACATCGGCTCGCGCATCACCTGGCGCAACAGCGCGAACACGCCATGGCGCTCGCGCGAAGGCAGGCTGTTGGGGCCGTCGGCCGCGAGGCGGCGAACGGCCTCGGCGGTATCGAGCCCGCGGCGCGGCGGGGAGGACGGCGTGGTCATGGGGGCCATGGGGACTTTAGCCCGCCGGCGGGAACGAACCTTGATGCGGCGCAAGGATGGCGGGCCGCGCGCGGATATCGTGGACCTGCATTCCCACAACCCAGGAGAAACTCATGAGGAAAGTACTTCTTGCCATGATGCTCGCCGCATCGTCCGTCGCGCTCGCGCAGCCCGCGGGCCCAGGCCCCGGTCCCGGTCCCGGCAAGGGCCCCGGTGCCCGGTGGGGCGCCGATGTCACGCCGGGCTGGGCGATGATGACCTCCGAGGAGCGCAAGGTCCACCAGGAAAAGATGGCCGGCTTCAAGGATCCGGGAGAGTGCAACTCGTACCTGGCCGAGCACCACAAGATGATGGAATCACGCGCGAAGCAGCAGGGCAAGGCCCTCCCGGGGAGATATCCGGGCCGCGCCTGCGAGTTCGCGAAGAAGTAGGGCGAGTCGCGATGACAGGGGCGCGCGCGAGCGTTTCCCTGGGCTCGACCTCGAACGATTCGAACGCCTCGGCCACCGGCTGGCCGAGGTCCTGGAGCAGTTGCGCCTCGACAGCGGCGACGCTCCTGAACGCGCAATGGCGGGGTCAACCGAGGAGGATGTGATGAAGACACGCGAAGAGTACGTGAGCGGGCTCAAGGGCCAGCTCGACAAGTGGAACGTGGACATGGCGCGCTGGGAAGAGCAGGCGCGCGACTCCAGGGCCCGGGTGGAGCACGGCTTCGAGGCCCAGCTGACGGCACTGCGCGCCCAGCGCGAGAAGGCCGCCTACCAGATGCGCCTGCTCGAGGGCGCCTCGACCAGCGCCTGGAGCGAGTTCGTGAAGGGCGCCGACGAGGCTTGGGACGGCATGCGCGAGGCCGTCGCCAAGGCGCGCACGCACTTCGAGAAGCAGGGCAAATAGCGCTCGCGCCATGCGCGGCGGGGCGAAGCCGCGCTGATCCTGGCGGTCGTCGCGGGGCGTCCAAGCGGCAGACCAGCACGGGAATGCGCGAGTGCGTCAGCACCTGCCAATCTTCCTGCTCATGTCGCCACGGCGCGACACTTCACCTTGGGCCACCGATGCCGCGCGCCTTTGATCGCGGTCAATGGGGGGCGAAGCGGGCAGTCCACGATGGGACCTGGATCGGAGAATTCCATGACCCGCCACGCCCATAGCCGCCTGCTCGCCGCGATTTCCCTGCTGCTGGTCCTTGCCGCCCCGTTTCAAGCGCCCGCGGCGGTGAGCCGGCAGCCCGCCTTCGAAACACCCGAGGCCGCGGCCGAGGCGCTTTTCAATGCCGTGCGCTCGGGCGATCTGGGCCAGGCGCGGGCCCTTCTGGGACCCGGAAGCCAGGAGGCGCTGGAATCCGCAAGTGCGGGGGAGGGCATGGCGGGGCGCGCCCATTTCGTCGCCGCCTACGAGCAGTCCGCGCGCGTGGTGCGCACCGGCGCGCGTGCCGCGGTCCTGATGCTCGGCACGCCGGAGTGGCGATTCGCCTATCCGCTGGTGCGCAACGGCGCGCACTGGCAGTTCGACGACCGCGCGGGAAAACGCGTGCTCATCGCCCGGCGCATCGAGCGCAACGAGACGTTCGCCATCAAGGCGAGCCTCGCGTACGTGGAGGCGCAGCGCGACTACGCGCTCGAGGCCCACGACGGCGCCGGTCCCGGCCTCTACGCGCGCGTGATCTCGAGCACCCCGGGGCGCCACGACGGGCTCTTCTGGACGCCCACGCGCGAATACCCGCTGAGCCCGCTCGCGCCCAACTACACCTTCGCGGCGGCCGATGCGACGGCGCGGCGCGACGCCACTGCCTTGCGCGGCTATCTCTTCCGCGTCCTCGAGTCCCAGGGGGCGCGCGCGCCGGACGGGGCGACGGCGTACCTCGAGCAGGACCGCCTCGTGCGCGGCTTCGCCCTGGTCGCCTACCCCGCCGGTTATCGCGACACCGGCGTGCGCACTTTCATCGTGAGCCACCATGGCACCGTCTTCGCGCGCGACCTGGGCGGCGGCAGCACGAAGCTCGGATCCTCGATGAAGCGGTTCGACCCCGGCAGCGGCTGGAAACCCGTGGCCACCGCGAGCGAGCGACCGCGCCAGCTCGAAGCCGTGGCGCGCATCGTCGCCGACCACGGCTGCACCGTCTGTCACCGCGAAGCGCTCTCCGCGCGCGCGACGGACGATGCGCCGCCGCTTGCGCCGACGTGGCGTGAGATCGCGACGCGTTATCGCGGCGACGCCGCCGCGCAGTCCCGGCTCGCCCGCGTCGTCCTGGAGGGCGCCGATCCGGGCCCCCCGCACTGGAAGGGAAGGCTCGAATTCAACACGATGGGCGCCAACGCGCCGCGCGTGACGCCGGAACAGGCGCGCGACGTGGCGCGCTGGATCCTGTCGACGCGTTGACATGGGCGCGCGACCTGGGGCTCGGCGACAAGCTGCGGCTCGCAACGCCCCCGGGAGCCAGCCTCACGCTCAACATCACCGGCATCTTCAACGGCTGCGCGATGCTGCTCGTCACACACAATCGTGAGCTCGCCCTTCGGTGCGACCGGATCGTGGAGCTCGCCGACGGATCGATCGCCCCTTCCACCGTGGCCCGTGCCGCATGAGCACCTGCGCCTGGATCTCGCACGCGGCCTGCCGTGGTCACGACATGGGCGAGGGGCATCCGGAATGTCCCGAGCGCCTCGACGCGATCTCCGACCACCTCCTGTCCACGGGGCTCATGCAGCTGCTGTTGCCCTACGACGCGCCGCGGGCGACGAACGAGCAGCTCGCGCGCGCCCACACGGCGCTGCACGTGCGCGAGATCGAGTCGCTCGCCCCGAAGGAAGGCCTGGTGCACCTCGACCCCGATACCGCCATGGGGCCCGGCTCCCTGGAGGCCGCGCTGCGCGCCGCGGGCGCCGCGGTGCTCGCCACGGACCTGGTGATGCGAGGGGAGGTCACGCGCGCCTTCTGCGCGGTGCGCCCGCCCGGCCACCACGCGATACGCGCCGCGGCCATGGGCTTCTGCATCTTCAACAATGTGGCCGTGGGCATCCGGCATGCGCTGCACGCTCATGGCCTCGAGCGCGTGGCCCTCGTCGATTTCGACGCCCACCACGGCAACGGCTCCGAAGACATCCTGGCCGGCGACGAGCGCGTGCTGATGGTCTCCGCCTTCGAGCGCGGCATCTATCCTTTCCTGGGCGAGGAGCCCCGCGGGCCCAACATGGCGAACGTGGCGCTTGCGCGTGGGGCCTCGGGCGAGGCGCTGAAGGCGGCCTTCGAGACGGTGTGGCGCCCGCGCCTCGAGGCCTTCGAGCCGCAGATGATCTTCATCTCCGCGGGATTCGACGGCCACCGCGCCGACGACATGGCCGGGCTCGCGTGGGTGGAGTCGGACTACGCCTGGATCACGCAGCGGATCGTGGGGCTGGCCGATCGCCATTGCCGGGGCCGGGTAGTCTCCTGCCTCGAGGGCGGCTACCACATGTTCCACCTCGCCCGCAGCGTCGCGGCCCACGTGCGCGAGCTGGCGGGGGCCTGAGGCGCGCGGCCATCCGTACGGGCCGGCGCAACCTCTTCACCACCGTACCCGACGCCTCCGCGGCGAGGCCGAAGCCGACTGGACTGGCCGCCATCGAGAAGGAGTTCCTGGCATGAAACCCTGCAACATCCGCACCCTGGACGAGTTCCTCGCCCACGCCCTGGCCATCGAGCGCGAAGCCGCGGCGCGCTACCTCGAGTTCGCCGACCAGATGCTCACCCACAACAACCACGAGACGGCGGCGCTTTTCGAGCGGCTGGCGCACCTTGAATCGGAGCACCACTCGCACCTGCAGCAGCGGGCGCGCAGCCAGTCGGTGGCCGCGCTCAAGCCCTGGGAGTACCGCTGGATCGACCCCGAGAGCCCGGAGGCGACCCCGATCGGGCCGGGCCACTACCTGATGACGCCCCACCACGCGCTTCGCCTCGCACTCGCCAACGAGGAAAGGGCGCGTGACTTCTTCGCGGCCGTGGCCGATGCGCAGGGCTGCCCGGAAGAGGTCCGCCGGATGGCGCGCGAGTTCGCGGACGACGAAGGACACCACGTCGCGATGATCGTGAAGATGCTCGAAGGCGTTGCCGCCCCCGCGGATGAATGGGGCCCCGACCTCGATCCGCCGATGGTGGTGGACTGAGCGCGGTTGGAAGCTTTCCAGGCCTTCGTCCTCGACCTCCTCGACTCTCTCGACGCGCACATCGCGGTGCTCGATTCGAAGGGTGCGATCGTGGCCGTGAACGACGCGTGGAAACGGTTCGGCAGCGCCAACGGCGCGACCGGCGAGGCGTCGGCACCGGGGACGAGTTACCTGGCCGTCTGCGCGCGCGCCGCGGCGGCGGGCGACCCGTACGCCAGGGCGATGCTCGAGGGCCTGCACGACGTGCTCGCCAGGCGGCACGAGCGCTTCCGGCTCGAGTATCCGTGCAATTCGCCCGGGCAGGCGCGCTGGTACCGTGCGGTCGTGACCCGCTTCTTCCACCGCGGCGCGACCTACGTCGCGGTGATCCACGAGGACACGACGGATCGCCGGCGCGTGGAAGACGAGCTGAAGGCGGTCCTCGAGCGCGAACGGCTTAGGGCGAGCACCGACGAGCTCACCAGCCTGAGCAACCGCCGGCATTTCTTCGAGCTCGCCACCCAGGCGTTCGCGGTGGCGCAGCGCTACCAGACGCCGATGTCGCTCATCATGCTCGACATCGACCACTTCAAGCGCGTGAACGACGCCCAGGGGCACCAGGCCGGCGACGTGATCCTGCAGCGCGCGGCCGCCATCGCGCGCGCCCAGACGCGCGCCTCCGACATCCTGGCGCGTTACGGCGGCGAGGAGTTCGTGGTCGCGCTGCCCGGCACGGCGGCGGGCGAGGGGTTCGCAGTCTCGGAAAAGATCCGCCAGGCGGTCGCCGCTCAGCTCGAGGTCACGATCAGCGGCGGGGTGTCGCAGGCATGCGCCGCTCCCGACACGCTGGATGCGCTGATCGGGCGTGCCGACCGCGCCCTTTACGAAGCGAAGAACAGCGGCCGCGACCGGACCTGCATGGCGCCGCCGCCGGCCTGGGACCCGACGGGGTAGCCAACGGTCTGCGCGACGATCACCTGCTCCAGGTCCCGAGGCCGGGCGCTTCGCCGAGCGCCCGGCATTCGCTGGATGATGCGCGGGGCGCGTGGCGCGGAGTTGCTCGAAATCAAGGGGTGGCCGGGCAACGTGCCGAAGAATGGGCACGACCAACCCTCACGAGGACGAGCCCATGGCCGCGAAGAGGCTGGCGTTCGAGTACGCGCCCACCCTGATGGACCTGCTGCACGATTCCGCGTGCTACCCGCACCCGACCGGCACCGTGCAGTTGCTCGAGACCCACATCTCGTGGGTGCTGCTGGCGGGCGACTTCGCCTACAAGGTGAAGAAGCCCGTGAGCCTGCCGTTCCTCGACTTCTCCACGCTCGAGGCGCGGCGCCGTGCCTGCGAGGAGGAGGTCCGCCTGAACCGGCGCACCGCGCCGCAGCTCTACCTCGGGGTTGTTCCGATCGGCGGCACGCCGGCCGCGCCCCGAATGGGTGAAGGCCGTCAGGTGTTCGAGTACGCGGTGAAGATGCTGCGTTTCCCCCAGGACGCCCTTTACAGCGAGCGCGCGAAGCGCGGGATCCTCGATGACGCCGACGTCGATTCCCTGGCCGACGCCGTGGTCGCCCTGCATCGGCAGGCGCCCCGGGGCGGCCCGGCGCAGCCGATGCCGGAAGGCGCGATCGCGAACCTGGCCGAGATCGCCGCGCTCGGCCCGGCGCCGGCCGCGCGCGCGCGCCTCGAGGTCCTGGAGCACTGGACCCGGCGCGAGGCGGCGTCGCTCGCGGATGCCTTCGAGCGGCGCGCGGGCGAGGGCTTCGTGCGCGAATGCCATGGCGACCTGCACCTGGCGAACGTGGTGCGCATCGACGGGCGGCCCGTCCCCTTCGATTGCATCGAGTTCTCCGCGCCGCTGCGCAACATCGACGTGATGAGCGAGGTCGCCTTCACCACCATGGACCTGCAGCGCCATGGGCTGCCGCGCAAGGCGTCGCGTTTCCTCAACCACTACCTCGAGAGCACCGGCGACTATGCCGGCCTCGCGGTCCTGCGCTTCTACGAGGTCTATCGCGCCGTCGTTCGCGCCAAGGTCGCGATGCTGGGCGGCGCGGCGGAGGAGGCCTGGGCGCTGCTCGGCCTGGCCGAACAGCTCACGCACCGCGGGGCCCCGGTGGTCGTTTTGATGCACGGTGTGTCCGGATCCGGCAAGACCACGGTCGCGGCACGGCTGCTCGAGGCGCTGGGCGCCATCCGCCTGCGTTCCGACGTGGAGCGAAAGCGCCTGCACGGCATCGGCCCCGGCGCGCACGCGCCGGCGGCTCCGGGCGCCGGCATCTATGGACCGCTCGAGAATGCCGGAACCTACGAGCGGCTCGAGGAGCTCGCGAGCGGGGTCGTCGCGGCCGGGTACCCGGTGATCGTCGACGCCACCTTCCTGCATCGCGCGGACCGAGGCCGGTTCCGGGCGCTCGCCGCGCGCGAGCACGGCGTGCTCGAGATCGCCGACTGCCAAGCACCCGAGGCGATCCTGCGCCGCCGGGTCGCGGAGCGTGAGCGCGGCGGCCACGATGTCTCGGATGCGGGCGTGGCGGTACTGCAAGCCCAGCTTGACCGGCGGGAGCCGCTCGGCGCCGACGAAAGGATGCATTCGGCTCACGTGGACACCAGCCGCATCGAGTGGAAGGGCGCGGTCGAGTCGCTCGCGCGGCGCTTCCGCGCCCGCCCGATCTAGCCCATGCGGCACATCGATGTCGTCAACGGGGATGCCGACGGCATCTGCGCGCTGCACCAGCTGCGCCTGGCGCACCCGCTGGCCTCCGAACTCGTGACCGGCCTCAAGCACGAGATCGCGCTGCTCGAGCGCGTCGGGGCCGCGGCCGGCGACCACGTGACCGTCCTCGACCTCTCGCTCGCGCGCAACCGCGCGGCGCTCGACCGGCTACTGGAATCCGGCGCCGCCGTGACCTGGTTCGACCACCACTACGCCGGGAACGTGCCGCACCATCCGCGCCTGGACATGCACCTCGATCCCACCGGGCGCCGTTGCACGAGCGAACTCGTGGACCATCACCTGGGCGGCCGCTTCCGCGCCTGGGCGGTGGTGGGTGCCTTCGGCGACGGCCTGGGCGATGCGGCGCATCGCCTCGCCGCACCCCTCGGCCTCGACGCGCGGCAACTCGCGCGCCTTCGCGGCCTCGGAGAATCGCTCAATTACAACGCCTACGGCGCGGCGGAAGGCGACGTGCAGGCCGCGCCCGCCGCGGTCTACCGGCTCGTGAGCCGCTACGCGGAGCCCTTTGCCTTCATCGACGGCGAGCCGCTGGTCGCGCGCCTGGACGCCGGGCGGGTCGCCGACATGGCGCTTGCGGCGCAGGTGCCCGCGCTGCATGCGTCGACGGGAGCGCGAGTATTCGTGTTGCCCGATGCGCCCTGGAGCCGGCGCGTGAGCGGGCTTTTCGCCAATCGCTGCGTCGCGGAGGATCCCGCGCGGGCGCAGGCGGTGCTGGTCCCGCTGCCCGGCCGGGGCTTCAACGTGAGCGTGCGTTCCCCCGCCGGCCGCGCGCCGGCGGCCAGCGATTTCTGCCGCGGCTTCCCGGGTGGCGGCGGGCGCGCGACCGCCGCCGGCATCGAGCGCCTGGAAGCCGGCGGCAGCGCGGCGTTCGTCGCCGCCTTCGAGGCCGCCTATGGCGTGCACGAGACGCGCGTGGAGGCGAGTCCGAAGTAGGCGGCGCGACTCGACGCTCGCCAGGTCCACGTCGTTGATGCGCTCGGGTTTCCTGAGCTTCCAGGCAGGAGTGTCCATGGCACAGCCTGGCTCCGCGGCCTGCCCCTTCCTTGACGCCCGTCAAAAGGGGCCCCCGCATGTGGGGGATACTGGAATTTCAACGCGAAGGAGAACGACATGACCGCGACCACCCAGGCAACCGATAAGCTGCTGCGGGATTTCAACGAAGTGGTCACCGACACCGAGCAGTTGCTCAAATCGATCGCGTCCGCGGGCGGCGAGAAGTCGCAGGCGCTGCGCGAGAGCCTCGAGAAGAACCTGAAGGCGAGCCGCGAGCGGCTGCGCCAGCTCGAGGAGCACGCCGTCGACCGCACGCGCGCCGCCGCACGGGCCACCGACCAGTACGTCCACGGGCATCCGTGGCAGTCGATCGCCATCGTCGCGGGGCTTTCGGCCATCACCGGCGTCGTGGTCGGCCTGCTGCTCAATCGCCGCTAGGCGGGGCAGGGTGGAGCCGGAACACGCACCGCAAAGCTCGCCCGGGCACTTGCGCGCCGGCAGCCGACGCGACTGCGCCAGCGCCCGCAGGAGACTGACATGCGCAACATCCTCGTCACCGCAACCGCCCTCTGCGTCCTGAGCTGCGAGGTCGCCACGGCCGCCCCACTGGCGAAGGACGAATACCGCGCCACCCGGAAACGCATCGACGCCGAGTACCAGGCCGAGCGCCAGAATTGCGGGGAGCGCCACGGCAATTCGGCCGACCTGTGCATCGCCCGGGCCCACGGCACGCGCGACGTCGCCAAGGCGGAGCTCGAGGCGGCCTACAAACCCGGACCGCGCACCAACTACGATGCCGCCATCGCCCGCGCGCAGTCCGCCTATTCGATCGCGAAGCAGGAATGCGACGACCGCAAGCCCGAGTCCCGCAAGGACTGCATGAAGGACGCGAAGGCGGCGCAGGCGCGCGCCAGGGCCGAGGCGAAGGCGCTGCGCGATTCCCGCTAGCCGCGGGCGTCGACCTCGTCGGCGCGGGCGCGGGCGCGGATGCTCGCCGAAACCTCGAACGGGTAGGCGGCGGTCGACCCGATAGAATGGGGCCGATGAATCATGCCGCCCGCAACGTCTTCCTGCTCGCCTGCTGCCAGGCGCTCCTCTTCACCAACAACGTCACGCTGATCTCGCTCAACGGGCTGGCGGGATTCGCGCTGGCGGACAACAAGGCGCTCGCCACGCTGCCCGTGACGGGCTACGTGGTCGGGGCGGCGATCTCGACCTTCCCCGCGTCGATGTGGATGAAGCGGGTGGGGCGCAGGAACGGGTTCCTCACGGGAACGCTCTTCGGGCTCGCCGGCGGTGCGATCACCACGCTCGCCATCTGGCAGTCGAGCTTCTGGCTGCTCGTGTTCGGCACGCTGGTGCTGGGGACCTACAACGCGTTCGGGCAGTACTACCGCTTCGCCGCCGCCGACGCGACTCCCCTCGGCTGGCGGGCGAGGGCGATCTCGCTGGTGATGGCCGGCGGGCTCGTGGGCGGCATCATCGGCCCCGAGATGAGCAAGCACACCATCGATCTCGCGCGGCCCGCGTACCTCGCGTCCTATGCGTCCCTCATGGGCTTCTGCCTGGTGACGATGGTGATCCTGGCGATGCTGCGCATCCCGACGCCCCATGCCGGGGAGGCGCACGGGCCGGCGCGGCCGCTGAAGGAGATCATGGCGCAGCCGGTCTTCATCGTCGCGGTCGTGGTTGCGGCGCTCGGCTACGGCGTGATGAACCTGCTCATGACCTCGACGCCGCTCGCGATGGGCTTCTGCGGGCATCCCTACGCGGCGGCTGCCAGCGTGATCTCGGCGCACGTGATCGCCATGTTCGGGCCGTCGTTCTTCACGGGTTCCCTCATCCAGCGCTTCGGGGTGCTGAACGTGATGATGGCCGGGGTGGCGATGATGTTCGCCTGCGTCGGCATCGCACTCTCCGGCCAGCTCGTCACGCACTTCTGGTGGTCGCTGGTGCTGCTGGGCGTGGGCTGGAATTTCATGTACGTGGGCGGCACGACGCTGCTCACGGAGGCGTACCGGCCGGCCGAGAAAGCCAAGGCCCAGGGCGCCAACGAGATCCTCATCTTCTGCACCACGGCCACGTCGTCGTTTACTTCGGGCGTGCTGGTGAATTCGTCCGGCTGGAACACGCTCAACTACCTGGCGCTGCCGTTCCTGGCGATCGCCGGGGCGGCGGCGCTGTGGCTTGCCTTCAGGCGGCGCGCTGCGCGCGCGGCCGCCTGAGGCTGCCTCGGCGCCTGGCCGCCGCGCGTTTTCAGGAGGTGGGCGCGGCGAGGTCGCCGATGATCCCGGGCCTCACGGGGATTCCTCGCCGCGGCGCGGCCGGATGTAGATCACGTGGTAGACCAGCGCCACGAGCACGCTGCCGCCCACGATGTTGCCCGCGATCACCGGGACCAGGTTGCGCGCCAGGCCCGCGACGTCGGGCGTGTGGCCGGCGCTCTCCTGCAGCATCATCGCGAGCGGGATGAGGTACATGTTGGCGATCGAGTGTTCGAAGCCCGCGGCCACAAAGGCGGCCACCGGCAGCACGATGGCGAGCAGCTTGTCGGTCACGCTGCGCCCCGCCATCGCGACCCAGACCGCGGAGCACACCAGCACGTTGCACAGGACGCCGCTTGCGAAGGCGCGTAGCGGCGGCAGCGACGTCTTGGCCGCGGCGATGCGCAGGTAGGTCTCGGCCACCGCGCCGCCGTCGTTGCCCGGGTGGCCCGAGAGGAACACGAGCCAGGCGAGCCCGATCGCGCCCACCAGGTTGGAGACGCACACCACGGTCCAGTTGTAAAGCACGTCGAGCGTAGTCACCTTGCGCTCCGCCCACGCCATCGCGAGGAGGTTGTTGCCGGTGAAGAGCTCGGCGCCCGCCACCAGCACGAGGAAGAGGCCAAGCGAGAACACCATGCCGCCCAGCACGCGGCGCAGCGCGATCGGGATCGAGGCGTCGGAGAGCACGATCACATTGAACATCGCGCCCAGCCCGATGAAGGCGCCGGCGAGCACGCCGAGCATCACGAGCGAGGTGAACGGCAGGCGCGACTTGGCAACCCCCAGGTCGCTCACACGAGCGGCGATCTCCGGCGGGGAGAAGGCGTCGAATCCGAAGTGGGGGGCGCTCACGGGTTCCTTCATGCGATCTTCATCACCACCATGCCGAGCATGTTCGCCGCCGAGACGGCGCGGTCGGCCATGTTCGAGATATGGCGGTAGACCTCGCGGCGATAGAGCACCGCGGGCAGGCCGGGGAGGTCGGTGGCGCGGGCGAAGAGGTCGTGGATCGCGTGGCGGTAGACGTGCTCGACCTCGCGCTCCTTTTCGTGCACCCGATTGGCGTGGTCGTCGGCCACGCGCGGATTGCGGGCAAGGCGCTGCATCGCCGCCTCGAGGTCGCCCGCCTGCTCGCCGATCAGCGCCACCATGCGCCGGATCGGCTCGTCGGCGGCGACGTGCAGCAGGTGCATCTCCTCGATCGTGGTGAGCGCGTAGGTCACCATGCGCTCGAAGCTCTGCGAGAGGTTGTAGATGTCCTCGCGGTCGAAGGGCGTGACGAAGGTGTCGTGCAGTTCGTCGATCAGCACGCGGCGTCCCTCGCCGGATTCCGAAGCGAGCGCGCGCATGCGTCCGATCGCTTCGGGGTCGGGCTGTTCGAGAGAGCCCTCGAGGCAGGCGACCGCCCGGCGCGCGAGGGCCGCGTGGGCGACGAGCATCGCGACGAACTTGTTGCTCTCCCGGCGGCCGGCGTCGAACAGGCCCATCACGCGCCCGCCTTTCCGATGAGGGCCCCGATGCCGGCGTGCAGCGGCATCGCCAACACCGCCGTGGCCGGAACCGTGAGGACCCACGCGGCCGCGATCTCGCCGAGCAGCCCCCAGCGCACCTTGGCGAGCCGCTCGGCGGCGCCGGCTCCGACGATGGACAGGCTCATGACCTGGGTCGAGCTCACGGGCGCCCCGAAGAGCGATGCGCCCAGCGTCACGCTTGCCGACGAGGCCTGGGCAACGAAGCCGTGGATCGGGCGCACGCGATAGAACCGCGAGCCGAGGGTGTGCGCGATGCGCCCGCCACCCAGCAGGGTGCCAAGCGACAGCGAGGCCGCGCTCAGCGCGATGGCCCACCAGGGCACCGTGAAGGAGTGTGTGTAGCCGAGCAGCAGCAGGCCCAGCGCGATCACGCCGACCGTCTTCTGCGCGTCGTTGGCGCCGTTGCCCACCGCCATCGCCATGGCGGTGGCGACCTGGGCGCGCGACAGCGCGATGTTGGCGCTCGGGCTGGAACGGCGCAGGAGCCAGAGCGTAAGGTGCATGAGGCCGAGCGCCGCCAGGAAAGCGAGGACCGGCGAGGCGACCAGCCCCACGGCCACCTTGGCGACGCCGGCGGATTGGATCGCGGACGGCCCGGCGTCGTGCCATCCGGCGCCCACCAGCCCGCCCACCAGGGCGTGCGAAGAGCTCACCGGGACGCTCAGCCACCACGCCGCGAGATTCCACAGCGTCGCGGCGGCGAGCGCCGCCACCGCCACGGCGATGGTGATCGCCTGGGGCGCGAGCACTTCGTTGCCGATGGTGCGCGCCACCGCCACGCCGACCACGAAGGGCCCCGCCAGCGTGCCGGCGGCGGCGATCAGCAGCGCGCCGCGCGCGCTCATCGCGCGGGAGGCGATCATGGTCGCGACGATGTTGGCGCTGTCCTGGAAGCCGTTCACGAAGTCGTAGACCACGGCGGCGGCGAGCAGCAACGCGAGCAGCGCGAGCGGAGAGGTCATCCGAACAGCCCGGCGAAGTTCGCGACCGTGAAGGCGCCCTCGGGCGTGGTGAAGGGGTCGAAGAAGATTCGCGTGAGCAAGACTACGCGGACGGGTTCAGCCGCCGCTTCTTGGACTGGCGCAACGCCGCGAAGCCCGCAATGGCAAGCAGGCCGGCCAACAGGATCGTCGCCCATTGGGAGAGCGTCGGAATGGGGGCGGCTGCGCCGCCAGCGGGGAGGGCGGCGCAGCCCGTCATCGGCGACGGGTCGGTCAGGGTCGCATCGGTCGTCGCCATCATCCGGCCGATCCAGCTTCCCCGGGTCATGGTGGCCGCGGCGCCCGACAGGACCGTTCCCACGAAGTCCGAATCCGTCACCGTCGTGCCCGCCGACGTCTTCCAGTACACGTTGCAGGCATTCGCGGCGCCGCCCATGACCACCTGCGCGTTGGTCAACGCGAGGGCGCCCGGACCGCCGGTGCCGACCCTGAAGATCCAGACGTCGGAAGCGGTCCCGTTGAGCGTGATGACGACGCCGGCGCCAAGCGTGGTACCCGCGGCGGAGCAGTAGACACCGGGCGGCAGGGCGGTGGAGACGATCGGGATGACGCCGTCGCATACGGGGTTCTGCAGATCGATGTTGGCGAATGCGCTGTTGAAAGCGGTGACGACCCCGGCGGCCACCGGAGAGACGATCGGGCCCGTGATCGTGCACGGGCCCACGTTGGTGATGCCGCCCGCGAAGGTGGTGCCGACTTGCCCGGTGATTCCGATCCCGGGTCCGGTATCGGTGCAGGTCACCGTTCCAACCGTCGGGATCGCGTTTGCACCCAGCACCGCGAAGGCTCCGGCCGCACCCAGGTTGGGGGCGACCTGGGCCCATGCCGGGACGCAAGCCAGCAGGAGCGCCGCGAGGGCGAATTTGGAAACCGCTTGTTGGGGGTTGGGGCGGGTGTGGGCATTCATGGGAATATCCTCGCAAATTTCGGACTCGAGGCCGATCCTCACGCTACGACGAACGGCGATTCGAGTGGCCGATCGAGTATGCCCGCCACCGGGCATCGGACCTTGCCGCAGGTCAAATCAGCGTCGGATTCAGGCGAGCTCCATCACCACCCTGCCGAGGAGGTTCGCCGCACAACTCGACGAAGTTCGCGACCGTGAAGGCGCCTCCCGCGGCAGTGCGGCGCTTTTGACCGCCGTCAACTCGCGGGCCCCCGGAGCGCCGGGATAATGGGCATCATCCCAGCCCCACATTCCAGGCGTCGTCACCGCCATGTCCCGCGAGCCGATACGAAGGATCGTCGCCAATGTCTCCATCGGTCGCCGGGAAGCTCGACATCCGCAACAGCACCGGCACCGTGGCCTGCGCGCTCTTCGAGTCGGCGCAGGGATTCCCGATCGAGTTCCTGCATTCCGCGACCAACGTGATGGTGATCAAGATCCGCAAGAGCCAGGCGCGCTGCGACTTCGAGGACATCCCGCCGGGCCGCTACGCGCTCGCCGTGATCCACGACGAGGACATGAACGGCAAGCTCGACACCAACGTGCTGGGGATACCGAAGGAAGGCTACGGCTTCTCCAACGACGCGCGGGCCTGGTTCGGCGCGCCATCGTTCGAGGCGGCGAGCTTCGAGTACGACGGGCACAACCTCGACATGACCCTCGCGTTGCACTACTAGGCAGGTATGGCCAGCGTCGCCCCGATCGTCATCGGGACGCGCGGCATGGGCGCCCCGGCTAGCGCACCAGATCGCCCCACGGCATCGAATCGCCGAAGTTCTGCGCGGGCCCGAGGGGCCGGCGGGTGATCTCGGTTTCGCGCAGGTTGGGCTGGCCGCCGTAGAGCGTGTAGACGACGCGGTCGTTCACCAGCAGCACCAGCGCGTTGAAGTTCCAGCCGCTGACCTCGACGGTGCGCTTGAACGCGAGCGCGTCGGACCAGAAGGAGCCGACGCGCTCGCGCCTCACGTCGCGCGCGTTGATCGCGTAGCCGGTGCATGCCTTGCCCGCTTCCAGGCATTCGCGCAACCCGGCGTCCAGGCGCTCGCGCCCGACGTTGATGGGAAATCGCAGGGCGATATCCGAATAGGTGAGCACCTGGATGTTGGTGCCCGTGTAGGGGTCGATGCCGTGCTCGCGCAGGTCCTGGGTGGAGGTGCGCCCCGGCTCGATGCGCTCGATGGCGGCCTTCGCGTCCTCGAAGCTGCGCCACGGGCTCGCCACCTCGGTCTGGGCCTTCGGCAGCAGGCCGGAGCAGCCGGCCAGGAGGGCGGCCAGCGCCAGGGCGAGGTGCGGGGCACGGGCTCGCAACGGGTCGGTGCGGGTGGCGTTGGCCATGACGGGCTCGGTTGCGATTGGTCGAGCTTCGAGCTTAGGAGCACGCCGCCGGGACCCGTTGACGTGCGTCAAATGGAAACGGGATCGAGCGCGGACAATGGCGGCATGCCCACACCCTTCCCGAGTCCTTGCGGCATGTCGATGACGCTCGAGTTCCTGGGCGCCACCGGCACCGTCACGGGCTCGCGCTACCTCCTGACACACGGAAACGCGCGCGTACTCTTCGATTGCGGCCTCTTCCAGGGCTACAAGCAGCTGCGCCTGCGCAACTGGGCGCCGCCCCCGTTCGATCCGCGCGCGCTCGATGCCGTGGTCCTCAGCCACGCCCACATCGACCACAGCGGCTACCTGCCGCTGCTGGCGAAGCTCGGCTTCCGCGGCAGGATCCACTGCACACCGGCGACGCTCGACCTGTGCCGGATCATGCTGCCCGACAGCGCCTGGCTGCAGGAGGAGGAGGCCGAACGCGCCAGCCGCCACGGCTATTCGAAGCACCACCCGGCGCTGCCCCTCTACACGCGCAAGGACGCCGAGAACGCGCTGCGGCAGTTCTCGACGGTCCCGTTCGAGCAGGACTTCGAGCCCGCCGCGGGCATGCGCGCGCGCTTCGATCCCGCCGGCCACATCCTCGGCGCGGCGATCACCACCTTCACGCTGGGCGGGCGCACGGTGGTGTTCTCCGGCGACCTCGGCCGCCCGCGCGACCCGCTCATGAACGCGCCGGCCACGGTGGCGCGCGCCGACGTGCTGGTGCTCGAATCGACGTACGGCAACCGCATCCACGACACCACCGATCCCACGCGCGAGCTCGGGCGCGTCATCAACCGGACCGCCGCGCGCGGGGGAACCGTCGTCATCCCGAGCTTCGCCGTGGGCCGCGCGCAGTCGATGCTGCTGCACCTCGACCAATTGCGCGAGGGCGATGCGATCCCGAAGGCGTTGCCGATCTACCTCGACAGCCCCATGGCGATCGACGTGACGGGCCTCTTCCGCGACCACATCGGCGAGCACCGGCTCGATGCGGACCAGTGCCGCGCCATCGGGCGTGTGGCGCGCTACGTGAAGAAGCCGGAGGAGTCGCGCGCGCTCGACCAGTCCGACTGGCCCGCGGTGATCATCGCCGGCAGCGGCATGGCCACCGGCGGGCGCGTCCTTCACCACCTCAAACGCTTCGCGCCGGACCCGCGCTCGACCATCCTCTTCACGGGTTTCCAGGCCGGGGGCACGCGTGGCGCGGCGATGGTGGCCGGCGCCCCCGAGGTGAAGATCCATGGCGCCTACGTGCCGGTGCGCGCCGAGGTGCGCAACCTCGACGGCTTTTCGGCGCACGCCGACCGCGACGAGCTGGTGCAATGGCTGCGCGCATTCGGCGAGCCGCCGGGGCGCATCTTCCTCACCCACGGCGAGCCGGCCGCGGCGGACGCGCTGCGCATGCGCATCGCCGAGCAGCTGGGCTGGAACGCCGAAGTGCCGGAATACCGCGACTGCATCGACCTGGCGAAGCCGCCGCTTGATCCGGATCAAAGGGCGAATTCCGTCCGCCCCTAGCATTCGGGTGTCAGACACCCAAGGGATGCCAGATGGAAGCGCAGGGAATGTACAACTACAAGGTGGTGCGGCAGTTCGCCGTCATGGCCGTGGTCTGGGGCGTGGTCGGCATGCTGGTGGGCGTGATCATCGCCGCGCAGCTGCTGTGGCCGGAGCTCAACTTCGGGCCCTGGCTCACCTACGGGCGCCTTCGCCCGCTGCACACCAACGCCGTGATCTTCGCGTTCGGCGGCTGCGCGCTCTTCGCGACCTCGTATTACGTGGTCCAGCGCACCAGCGAGGTGCGGATCTTCTCCGACAAGCTCGCGGCCTTCACCTTCTGGGGCTGGCAGGCCGTGATCGTGCTCGCGGCCGTCACGCTGCCGCTGGGCATCACCTCCAGCAAGGAATACGCCGAGCTCGAGTGGCCCATCGACATCCTGATCGCCGTCGTCTGGATCTCATACGCCATCGTCTTCTTCGCCACCCTGGCGCGCCGGAAGGTCTCGCACATCTACGTCGCCAACTGGTTTTTCGGCGCGTTCATCCTCACGGTGGCGCTGCTGCACGTCGTCAACAGCGCCGCGGTGCCGGTGAGCTTCTGGAAGTCCTATTCGGCCTACGCCGGCACCCAGGACGCCATGGTGCAGTGGTGGTACGGCCATAACGCCGTGGGCTTCTTTCTCACCGCCGGCTTCCTCGGGATGATGTATTACTTCATCCCGAAGCAGGTTGGCCGCCCGATCTATTCGTACCGCCTGTCGGTGGTGCACTTCTGGGCCCTCATCTTCACCTACATGTGGGCGGGCCCGCACCACCTGCACTACACCGCGCTGCCCGACTGGACCCAGTCCCTCGGCATGGTGTTTTCGCTCATCCTGCTGGCGCCTTCCTGGGGCGGCATGATCAACGGGATGATGACGATGTCGGGCGCGTGGCACAAATTGCGCACCGACCCGATCCTCAAGTTCCTCATCGTCTCGCTCTCGTTTTACGGCATGTCGACGTTCGAAGGGCCGATGATGTCGATCAAGACCGTCAACGCGCTCTCGCACTACACCGACTGGACCGTGGGCCACGTGCACTCCGGCGCGCTCGGCTGGGTGGGCTTCATCAGCTTCGGCAGCCTCTACTACCTCATCCCGCGCCTGGTCGGCCGCGTGGAGATGCACAGCATCAAGGCGATCTCGCTGCACTTCTGGATCGCCACCATCGGCGTGGTGCTCTACATCTCCGCGATGTGGATCGCCGGAGTGATGCAGGGCCTCATGTGGCGCGCCGTCTCCAGCGACGGGACGCTCACCTACAGCTTCGTGGAAAGCGTGAAGGCGACCTATCCCTTCTACGCCATCCGCCTCGCCGGCGGCGTGCTCTACCTGAGCGGCATGCTGATCATGGCCTGGAACGTCACGAAGACGCTGCTTGCCGGCAAGGCCGCAGACGCCCCGATCCCCTCCGCCTCGATGGCCCACGCCTGAAGCCGACAACATGAAATTCACACACGAACTGATCGAGAAAAAAAGCGCGCTGCTGATCGTGCTGGTGCTGCTGGTGGTGAGCGTCGGCGGGATGGTGGAGATCATCCCGCTCTTCTTCCAGCGCTCCACCACGGAGCCGGTGGCGGGCCTCAAGCCCTATCCGGCCCTGCAGCTGGCCGGGCGCGACATCTACGTGCGCGAGGGCTGCTACGGCTGCCACTCGCAGATGATCCGCCCGTTCCGCGCCGAGACCGAGCGCTACGGCCACTACTCGGTGGCGGGGGAGTCGGTCTACGACCGCCCGTTCCAGTGGGGCAGCAAGCGCACCGGGCCGGACCTGGCGCGCGTGGGCGGGCGCTACGGCGACGCCTGGCACCGCATCCATCTGGACAACCCGCGCGACGTGGTGCCCGAATCCAACATGCCCGCCTACGCCTTCCTGTCGCGCACTCCCGCCGACGCCAGCCACATCCGGCGCAAGCTCGAGGTGCTGCGCTCGCTCGGGCATCCCTATACCGACGAGGAAATCGCCGCCGCCCCGCAGGCCCTCGAAGGCAAGACCGAGCAGGACGCGCTCATCGCCTACCTGCAGGGCCTGGGAACCGCATTGAAAGGAGACCGCTGAACATGGACACGATCAACCTGGTGCGCGTGTTGGTGACGGTACTTTCCTTCGCCGCGTTTGTTTCGATCCTCGGGTTTGTCGCCTACCCCGGCAATCGCCGCCGCTTCGAGCAGGCCGCGCAGCTTCCGCCCGACGAGGCCGGCCGATGAGCGATTTCACCTCCGGCTTCTGGGGCCTTTTCGTCGCGGGCGCGACGCTCGTCAGCATCGTGGCCTGCGGGCTGCTGCTGGCGTCACTTTCGAAACGCAAGGTGGCCACCGACCCCGACGACACGGGGCATGTGTGGGACGAGGACCTCAACGAGCTCAACAACCCGCTGCCGCGCTGGTGGATCTGGCTCTTCTGGATCACCATCGTCTTCTCGCTCGGCTACCTCTGGCTCTACCCGGGCCTGGGCGCCAACCCGGGCTCGCTCAAGTGGACCTCGACCGGCGAATACACCGAAGAGGTGAAGCAGGCCGAGGCCCAGTTCGGTCCGCTCTACGCCCGCATGGCGCTGGTCGACGTGAAGCAGTTATCGACCGATTCCGTGGCGCGCTCGGCCGGCGAGCGGCTCTTCATGAGCTACTGCAGCCAATGCCACGCGGCCGACGCTCGCGGCGCGAAGGGGTTTCCCAACCTCACCGACGCCGACTGGCTCCATGGCGGCGACCCCGAGACCATCAAGACCACGATCCTCGACGGGCGCAACGCCATGATGCCGTCGATGGCCGCGGTGGTGGGTGATGCCGCGGGCGCGAAGGACATGGCCAATTATGTGCGCTCGCTCGCGAAGCTCGACCACGATGCCGCCGGCGCCGCGCGTGCGCAGCCCAAATTCGCGGTGTGTGCGGCCTGCCACGGCCCCGAAGGCAAGGGCAATCCCGCCATGGGCGCGCCGAACCTGACCGACAAGGTCTGGCTCTACGGGTCGTCGGAGGCGACGATCGCCGAGACCATCATGAAGGGCCGCACCAACGTGATGCCCGCGCACCGCGCCTTCCTGGGCGAGCAGCGGGTGCATGTGCTCGCCGCCTACGTGTACGGCCTGTCGCAGGGGCAGTCCCGCGACAACGGCACCGCGCCGGTATCCGCGGTGAAATGAACGCGCGGATTCCCCTCGAAACCGTCGAGCAGTCGCTCTACGAGGTCCGCCGCAAGATCTACCCGCGCGCGGTGCATGGCTGGTTCGCGCGCTGGCGCTGGACGCTGGTGTTCGCGACGCAGTTCGTGTTCTACGGGCTTGCCTGGCTGGAGTGGAACGGCCGCCAGGCGGTGCTCTTCGACCTGGCGGCGCGCAAGTTCTATCTCTTCGGGCTGGTGTTCTGGCCGCAGGACGTGATCTACCTCACGGTCCTGTTGATCGTCTCGGCGCTTGCGCTTTTCCTCTTCACGGCGGTCGCGGGGCGGCTCTGGTGCGGGTATGCCTGCCCGCAGACCGTCTACACCGAGATCTTCATGTGGATCGAGCGGCGCATCGAGGGCGACCGGCCCGCGCGCATGAAGCTCGACAAGCAGCCGCTCGGGGCGCGCAAGGTGGCCCTCAAGGCCGCCAAACACGGCGCCTGGATCACCCTCGCGCTCTGGACCGGGCTCACTTTCGTGGGCTACTTCACGCCGATCCGCGACCTCACGCATTCCTTCGCCACGCTCGACTACGGGCCGTGGGAGACGTTCTGGATCCTCTTCTACGCGCTGGCCACCTACGGCAACGCCGGCTGGATGCGCGAGCAGGTCTGCAAATACATGTGCCCCTACGCGCGTTTCCAGAGCGCGATGTTCGATTCCGACACCCTGGTCATCACCTACGATGCGGCGCGTGGCGAGCCGCGCGGCAGCCGGCCCCGCGCGCGCGATGGCGAGGCACGGTCCGACCGCCAGGGCGACTGCGTGGATTGCCACATCTGCGTGCAGGTCTGTCCCACCGGCATCGACATCCGCGATGGCCTGCAGTACGAATGCATCGGCTGCGCCGCCTGCGTGGATGCCTGCGACCAGGTGATGGACAAGGTCGGCTCGCCGCGCGGGCTGATCCGTTATGCGACCGAAAACGCGCTGAGGAACGGCTGGTCGTGGCGCCAGATCCTCGCGCGCGTGGCGCGGCCGCGGGTTCTGGTCTACACCTCGATCCTGGGCGCGGTCGCGATCGCCGGGGCCGTGGCGTTGTGGATGCGTGTCCCGGTCAAGGTGGACGTGATCCGCGACCGCACGAGCCTCGCGCGCGAGGTGGAAAACGGCCGCGTCGAGAACCTGTATCGCCTGCAGCTCATGAACACGCAGGAACGCGCGCGCGCCATTGCCGTATCCGTGGAAGGCGCTGCGCCGCTGCGCGGCCTCGAGCTCGCCGATGGCGCCGGACGCTTCGAGGTGCCGCCCCTGACCACCCGCATGGTGACGATTCGCGTGCGCGCGCAGGCGGTCGACGGGCGGGGAGCGCATCCCATCACGTTCGTGATCGAATCCACCGACGGCGCCGCGGGCGCCTTCAAGCTGCGCGAGAAATCGCGCTTCCTCCTGCCGTGAAAGGAACCGAGATGACCGCCAACCCCTGGTACCGCGAACCCTGGCCCTGGCTGCTCATGTCCGGCCCCGCCATTGTCGTGGTCGCCGGCATCATCACGACGGTCCTTGCGGTGACGTCCTTCGACGGCATGGTGGCCGACGACTACTACAAGCAGGGCCTCGGGGTGAACCGCGTGCTCGAGCGCGAGGCGCGCGCCAAGTCCCTGGGCATCGCCGGGCTGGTGCAGTTCAGCGACGACCGCCGCCGCGTGCGCGTGATGCTGGACTCCGGCGAAGCCGCGACGACGCTGCGGCTCACGCTATCCCATCCCACGCTGCAGGGAGAGGACCAGTCGGTCGAGCTGGCCGCGACCGCGCCGGGGGTCTACGAAGGCGCCATGCGCGCGCCGCGCCACGCGCGCCTGCGCGTACGACTCGAGGACAGCGGGGGCCGCTGGCGCCTCGCCGGCGACTGGCCCACGGCCGAGCCGGGCCTGCGGCTCGACGCGCGTTAGGATGGCGCCATGGCACAGCGCCTGATCTGGATTCTCTGGCCGGGCTTCGTGATGGCGATCCCCGCGGTCGGCATCGTGTTCTCGCTGGTCGACCCGGCGGACCTGCATGCCTTCGGCTCGCCGCTCGATCTGAGCCGGCAGGGCGCCTACACGCTGGGGTTCCTGCTGTTCTGGGCGCTTGGATCGGGCTGCAGCGCGCTCACCGTCGTGCTGCAACGCTCGCCTTACGAGATGAACCGCTGTCCGCTGCCGGCCGGGGAACGTCCGCAGGGGTGCCCGAAGCGCGGGGAGGACGGTGGCTGCACCTGAGCCCGGCGGGGACGCCCGCCACTACCTGGCGGCGCTATTCGAGCCGCGCTCGGTCGCGCTGATCGGCGCTTCCGGCGATCCCGCCAAGGTCGGCGGCCGGTTGATGGAAAACCTGCGCGGCGCCGGATTCCGCGGCGCGCTGCACGCGGTGAACCCGAAGCACTCGGCCATCGGCGGGGTGCCCTGCGTTGCCTCGATCGCGCAGTTGCCCGAGGGCATCGACCTTGCCGTGATCGCCACGCCCGCGCCTACGGTCGCAGGGCTGGTCGAGGAGTGCGGCCGGCACGGCATTCCCGCGGTATGCGTGATCACCGCGGGCTTTCGCGAGGTGGGCGCCGAAGGCGTAGCGCTCGAGACCGCGTTGGTCGCCGTCGCGAGGGCGTACGGCGTGCGCCTGCTGGGGCCCAACTGCGTGGGCCTGATGCGCCCGCCGATCGGCCTCAACGCCACCTTCGCACGCGGCAACGCGCTGCCGGGCTCGCTCGCGCTGGTCGCGCAGTCGGGCGCGGTCTGCACCGCCATGCTCGACTGGGCGACGCCCATGGGCATCGGCTTTTCCAGCGTGGTGTCGCTCGGCGGCTCGAGCGACCTCGACTTCGGCGAGGTCCTGGACTACCTCGCCACCGATCCGGCCACGCGCCAGATCCTGCTTTACATCGAGGGCATCCGCGACGGGCGCCGCTTCATGGGCAGCCTGCGCGCGGCGGCGCGCGCCAAGCCCGTGATCGTGATGAAGGTGGGCCGTCATCCGATGGGCTCGCGCGCCGCGGTGTCCCACACCGGCGCCATCGTGGGGCGCGACGATGTGTTCGAGGCCGTGATGCGGCGTGCGGGCGCCGTGCGCGTGCAAAGCGCGGGCGAGCTGATCGCGTGCGCGCTAGCCCTCGCCTCGGGCATCCGTCCCGTCGGCGACCGGCTCGCGGTCGTGACCAACGGCGGTGGCCCCGGCGTGATGGCGGCCGATCGCGCGGCGGACCTCGGCGTGCCGCTCGCGACCCTGGGCGAGGGCACCCTCGCCAGGCTGCAGGCGGCGCTGCCGGCGAACTGGTCACACGGCAATCCCGTGGACCTGATCGGCGACGCCGATCCGGCGCGCTACCGTGCCGCGATCCGCGCTTGCCTGGAGGACCCGGGTGTCGACGGCGTGATCGCGATCCTGTCGCCGCAGGCGATGACTGACGCGAACGCGGCGGCGCTCGCGGTGGTGGAGGCCGCCGCGGGTGCCGGCAAGCCCGTGATCGCTTGCTGGATGGGAGGCGAGAGCGTCGCCGAGGGACGCCTCACCCTGCAGGCGGCGCATATCGCGACCTATGCCCTGCCCGAGGCCGCGGTCGAGGCTTTCGGGCACCTCGCGCAGTACTACCGCAACCAGCGCCTGCTGATCGAGGCGCCGCCGCCCCTCGCGTATCGGGATGCGCCCGACCTCGACGTGGCGCGGGCGATCGTCGCCGCAGCGCTTGCCGAGGGCCGGACGGTACTCGGGGCGTCGGAGTCCAAGGACCTGCTGGTGGCGTTTCGCATCCCTGTCGCGCGCGCGCTCCCGGCGAGCAACGCGGACGAGGCGGTTGCGGTCGCCGCGAGCCTGGGCTACCCGGTGGTGATCAAGGTGCGCTCGCCCGACATCACCCACAAGAGCGACGCGGGCGGCGTGCGCCTGGGCCTGCCCGATGCGCCGGCGGTGCGTGCCGCCTTCGACCAGATGATGCGCGACGTCGGACGCGCGCGCCCCGAAGCCCGGCTCGACGGCGTCAGCGTGGAGCGCATGGTCTCCAGCGAGCACGGCCGCGAGCTGATGGTGGGGGTGACGACCGACGAGGTCTTCGGTCCGGTGATCACATTCGGCGCGGGCGGAATCGCGGTGGAGGTGCTGCACGATCGCGCCATCGGGCTGCCGCCGCTCAACGCGGCGCTCGTCGCCGACATGGTCAGCAGTACGCGCGTGGCGCGCATGCTCGGGACGTTCCGCCACCTTCCCGCGGTGGACCGCGCCGCAGTCGAGGGCGCAGTGCTGCGTGTCTCGGAGATGGCGTGCGAGCTCCCCGAGATCCTGGAGCTGGATGTGAACCCACTGCTCGCCGACGAAAACGGCGTGCTCGCGCTCGACGCGCGCGTCGTGCTGCGCGCGCGCCCCGCGGGCGAATCGCGCCACGCGCGGCTGGCGATCCCGCCCTATCCGGCGCACCTCGAGCGCGTGGAAACCTTGCGCGGCGGCGAGCGCGTCCAGGTGCGCCCGATCCGCCCCGAGGATGCGCGCACGGAGGCCGCTTTCGTCGAGGGCCTGTCGGTCGAGTCGCGGCGCATGCGCTTCCACGGCGCCCTGCGCGGTCTCACCCCCGCGGCGCTCGCGCGCTTCACGCAGATCGACTACGACCGCGAGATGGCGCTCGTCGCCATCGACCCCGCCGATGGATCGCGCCAGATCGGCGTAGCCCGCTACGTGCGCCTTCCCGACGGCGTTTCGTGCGAGTTCGCGGTCGTCGTGGGCGACGAGTGGCAGGGCCGCGGACTGGGACGCTGCCTCATGGAGCGGCTGGCGGCGATCGCGCGCGAGCGCGGCCTTCGGCGCATGCAGGGCTACGTCCTCACTGCGAACCGGGCGATGCTCGAGCTGTGCGGGAGTCTCGGTTTCGAGGATCGCGAGGGCGCAGGCGACACGCGCACGCGCGAGTTCGTGCTCGATCTCGGGAATGGATCAGAGCTTCCCTAGAACTCCACCTTCACCTGCACGCCCGCACTGCGTCCGGGCTGGCGGGCGAGCCGTGGAGCGCCGCGGCGAGCGCGGCACTTGATTTGCCGCAAACCCGGCGCATGCGCCGCCGCCAGAATGCCACCCATGGACGCCCGCCCGATCACCTTCGTACCCGGCAGCCACCCGCGGCGGGTTGCCGACATGCTGTCGCACGCGCCGATCTTTCGCGGCCTTCTGCCCGAGGACCTGGCGCGCGTTGCCGCGGGCACCACCCAGGTCCACGCTGAGCGTGGCCGCGTGCTCTTCTCGCGCGGCGACCCGAGCGTGGGCTTCCATTTCGTCGCTTACGGCCAGGTGAAGCTCACCGTCGGCACCGACGCGGGCGAGGAGAAGGTGATGGAGATTCTCGGGCCCGGGCGCACCTTCGGCGAGGCGGTGATGTTCTCCGGCAACCCATATCCCGTGACCGCGACCTCGCTCGCCGACTCGCTGCTGCTGCACGTGGGCCGCGACACGCTCTTCGCAGAGCTCGAGCGTGACCCGCGCCTGGCGCGGCGCATGCTCGCGGGGCTGTCCATGCGCCTGCACGTGCTGGTGAAGGACGTCGAGGCGATGACGCTGCACTCGGCCGCCCAGCGCGTGATCGGCTACCTCGCGCGCCTCGAGGAAGAAGGCGCCACGCCCGGCGTGGTGAGCCTGCCGGCGAAGAAATCCCTCATCGCCTCGCACCTCAACCTCACGCCGGAATACTTCTCGCGGATCCTGCACGAGCTCACGGTCGCGGGGCTCATCCGCGTCGAGGGCCGCGACATCACGATCCTGGACGCGGCTCGCCTCAGGAAATACAGCGCCGTCCGCGGCTGAGGTTCAGGCGGCGAGGGCGCCCACGGCTACGCAGTGGGTGGCGCTCGGCCTCGCCGGGGCGCGGCGTCGTCGTGGCGATGAGGCGCACGACCTCCAGCAGGGCCGCGACGGCGCGGTCGTGTTCAGCGGCGAGCAGTACTCGACCTTATGGTGGCGGCACCGGCCAGCTGCTGTACATCACGGGCCTTCATGGCGCGGGAGCCGGCGTCGTGCCCGTCAGGAGATACTCCATCAGCTCGGCCACGGGGCGGATCGCCGCGCCGAAGGGCAGGGGCTCCGAGCCGCGAAAGAAGAGGCCCTTCTTCACGTCGCCGCGCAGCGCGTCGCCCAGGCGCGTGGCGATGCAGAACTGGCCCGCGGCCGCGATGCCGTCGCGCAGGCCGCACACGGTGAGGCATTGCAACCCCGGCACGCAGCGGCGCGGGTCGGCCTTGGCGTGGGACTGCAGCGCCTTCTCGCGCTTCAGGTAGTTGCGCAGCCACGGAGTGGCCACGGCGCGCGCCGGCAGCCCCGCCACGCTCATGAAGGTGACGATGTCTTCGGGGCGCGCCTCGGCGAGCACGCGCTTGAACTCGGGGTGCGCGTCGCCTTCAGACGAGACGGCGAAGGCGGTGCCGAGCTGCGCGGCACTGGCGCCGAGCGCAATCAGCTCGCGCACGCACTCGTGGCTGCTGATCCCCCCGGCCACGATGAGCGGCACCGTGGCACGCTCGATGCCCAGCTGCGCGTAGATCTCGAACACCGATTCAAGCACGCGCGCGAAATCGAAGCGCGCGTCGTGCTCCTCGCCCAGGCGCGGCGCGCCGAGGTGCCC
>JBBREI010000016.1:0-34832 GCA_038203035.1 Burkholderiales bacterium | reverse complement strand
ACGTGTGGGCGCAATCGGCGCAGAAAAAACCCCTGGTTGTTGGCCTCACCATGGACGCAAGCGGCCAGTACGGCGCCAGCGGCGGCGAGGAGCGCCTGGGCGCGATGATGGCCATCAAGGAGTTCAACGAAAAGGGCGGCGTGCTCGGCCGCACCATCGAGGCGCTGCACATGGACACCGAGACCACGCCCGCGACCGGATCGCGCGTGGCCGAACGCATGATCACCCGCAACGAATGCGCCTTCCTCGTGGGCGCGCTGCATTCGGGCGTGGCCAACGCGATCTCGCAGGTGGCGCAGAAATACGGCTGCATCTTCCTCAACACCAACTCCAGCTCGCCCACCGAAGCCGGCAAGGACTGCCACCGCACCAAGTTCGTGTGGGACGGCAACGGCACCAACTTCGCCCACGCCATCGTCAAGAACGCGATGAAGGTGAGCGGCAAGAACTGGGTGCTGCTCACCAACGACTACGTCTGGGGCCACAACACATCGAAGGCCACGCGAGCGCTGGTGGAAGCCAACGGCGGAAAAATCATGGATGAGCTGCTGATCCCGCAGAACACGCGCGACTTCAGCGCCTACCTGATCAAGCTTCAACAGCTCAAGCCGCAGGTCGTGGCGGCGGCCGTGGGCGGCGACGACATCAAGGCGCTGCGCCGGCAGGTGGTTCAGCTCAAGCTCAACAAGAACTTCGCCTTCATCAACAACCAGCAGGACTGGCCCGACGTCTACGGCCTGGGGCCGGAGGAAATCTTCGGCGTGTTCGGCACCAACTGGTATTACCGACTCGACCTGCCGGGCGTGAAGGAATTCGTCGACAAGTACCAGAAGGCCTATCCCGGCGTGCAGATCAAGGTGCCGGGCAACGTCTACTACAACGGCTACATGGCCACGCGCGAGCTGCTGCGGGCCGTGGAGCGCGTGGGTTCCACCAACAACATCAAGGTGATCAAGGAGCTCGAGAACCTGAAGGTGCCGGCGCGTGAGCGCATGCAGCACTTCGACGCCTACATGAACCCCACCACGCACCAGATCCAGCAGACGATCTACATGGCGACCTACAACGACCAGCCGGCGGAAAAAGACGACATCTTCAAGATCCTCGCCAGCACCCAGCCGCAGGAAGCGGAAGACAAGGACGCCCCCGCCGCGTGCAAGCTGGAAAGTTACGAGGCGACGCCGACGTACGAAGTCTGACGTTGGATTTCCTGCTCAACCTGCTGCCACACGTCGTCAACGGGCTCTCGCTCGGGCTGCTCTTCGCGCTGATCGCCCTCGGCTTCATGCTGATCGTGGGTGTGATGGAGGTGATCAACCTGGCCCACGGCTCGCTTTTCGCGCTCGGGGCCTACGTGGCGTTGTCCCTCATGGGTACAAGCACCAGCGCGGGAAGCTACGTGATGGCGCTGGTGCTTGCGCCCGTGGCGGTGGCGGCCTTCGGGCTGCTGCTGGAGCTGTGCATGCGCCGCACCTACGGGCGCGATCCGCTCTACGGCCTGCTGCTCACCTTCGGCGCGGCGCTGGTGATCGAGGAGCTGATCCGCGCCGTCTGGGGCGCGCGCGAACGCACGCTGGCGATACCGGAAGCCATCTCCGGCGCGGTCCTGGTCGGCGATCTGATTTATGCGAAGTACCGCTTCTTCGCCTGCGCGGTGGCCGCGGCGTTGATCCTGGCGCTCTGGCTCTTCATCGAGAAGACCCGGGTCGGCGCGGTGATCAAGGCCGGCGCCCACGACAGCGAGATGGTGCGCGCGCTGGGCTACAACCTGTCGCGCCTGCGCATGGGGGTCTTCGCGCTGGGCACGGCGCTGGCGGCGATCGCCGGCATCATCATGGCGCCGATATGGGGGATCCGGCCCCACGTCGGCGTGGACGCGGTGGTGCCGGCCTTCCTCATCATCGTGCTGGGTGGTGTCGGCAGCTTCTGGGGCGCGGTCATCGCCGGCATCCTGGTGGGCCTGGTGGTCGGGCTCACCGGCGCCTACGCATCGGAATGGTCGCTCATGTCCATGTACATCCTCTTCATCCTGGTGGTGACCTTCCGCGCGCGGGGTCTCTTCGGCCGCAAGAGCGCGCTGGACACGTAGAATCACCGCATGACACTCGCCGGAAAAACAGTGGTGGTGACCGGCGCGGCCGGCACCATGGGGCTCGCGGTGGTTCGCGCGATGCTGGAAGACGGCGCCCAGGTGGCGCTGGTGGACGTGGATGCCCTGCGCCTGGACAGCATCATCCGGTTCCTGCGCGGCCACACGGTCGCCGTGCCCTGCGACATCAGCGAACCGGGCGCCGTGCGCCAGGCCCACCAGCAGGTGGAAAAGGTGCTGGGGCCGGTGGACATCCTGGTCAACAACGCCGGTGTCCTGTCGAACGAAAAATCCGCCGGCACCACCGACGCCGAATGGCGCCGCGTGATGGGCGTGAACGTCGACGGCGCCTTCTACTGGTCGCGCGCCGTATTGCCCTCGATGATCCAGCGCAAGTGGGGACGCATCGTCAACGTGGGCTCGCTGGCCGCCAAGACCGGCGGGTTGACCGCGGGCACCGCCTATTCGACATCCAAGGGCGCCATCGCCGCGCTCACCTTTTCCCTCGCGCGCGAAGCCGCCCCGCACGGCGTCACCGTGAACGCCATCGCGCCCGCCTACGTGAAGACACCCATGGTCACCGAGCAGCTGAACGAAGCCCAGCGGCGCCAGATCCTGGCGCAGATTCCGGTCGGGCGGTTCTGCGAGCCGGAGGAATTTGCACACGCCGTCCGCTTCCTCGCCTCTCCCCTTGCCGGATTCGTCACCGGGGAAGTGCTGGATGTGAATGGCGGTTTGCACATGGATTGACGGACTACTCCAGGGGACACCGATGCACGCCGATTGCCACGCCGATTGCCGCGGATGAACCCTTTTGACCTCAGCGGCAGGAAAGCCTTCATTCCCGGTGGGTATGGCGGGATCGGCGAGGCGATAGCGCAGGCGCTGGCTGAAGCCGGTGCCGCGGTCACGGCAGCGGGGCGCAGCGGCGACAAGGCACAAGCGCTGGCGGACAAGCTCACGGCGGCCGGCCACAAGGCCTTCGGCGTCGCGATGGACGGCCAGGACACGGCGCATATAAAGGACGCGGTCGACGAGGCGGCGCGCCTCATGGGCGGCCTGGACATCCTGGTCAACTGCATCGGCATGAACCGCGAGCAGAAAATCGCGGACGTGACCGAGGAAACCTTCGACGAGATCTACCGCGCCAACCTGCGCTCGGCGATGTTCCTGGCGCAAGCGGTCGCGCGCCACCAGGTGGCGGCCGGCCAGGGCGGCAAGCAGGTGCACCTGCTGTCGGTGCGATCGCAGCTCGGCATGCGCGGCTTCGGCTATTCGGCCTACTGCGCCACCAAGGGCGCGCTGGTGATGCTGGTCAAGCAACACGCGCTGGAACTCGCGCCCCACGGCATCACCGTGAACGGCGTGGCCCCCACCGTGGTGCTGACGGACGCCGCGGAAAAATGGCGCTCCGACGAAACGCGCTGGGCGGCGCTGCTCGCGCGCATCCCGCTCGGTCGCGTGGCGCAGGCGCGCGACGTGGCCGGCGCCGCACTTTTCTTCTGCTCGCCCGCATCGGATTTCGTCACTGGCCAGACCCTCTACGTCGACGGCGGCATCACGGCAAGCCAATAACCTACAGGCGAATCGGAATTGCGCCGGGTTCCATCGCCGCGCGGCGCGGGCAACATCCTGCTTCTCATCTACCTCGTGCGGGGATGCACTTGACGTAGGAGATGTCTGACGCCCGTTTCAGATGCCTCGGCAACACACACTGTTGCCGAGGCTTACAGACCCTTCGTGTCCGCCCCCCGATCATGGCTCCAGCCGATTCACCGGCGGGAGGGTCACCATGAAGAGAGCAGTCCTTATGGCGTTAGGGGTCGGGGCGATCATCACCAGCGCCGCCGCGTTCAGCATCGGAACCACAAGCAACGCAGGCGCCGGCGCGCAATCCCCGGCGGGTTCCCTCGCGCCGATGCACGCGCAACGCCTGGCGCGCGAAGCCCAGCGCGCGGGCATCGAGTCCCGATATCAGCTCGACCGTTTGCGCTGCGCCAGCCTCGGCGGCGCCCGGCGCGACCAGTGCCTGATCGATGCCCACGCAACCCGCGGGCGCTCCATGCTGGCCGCCGCCATCCCGTACGAAGCCCGCTTCTAGGCCGATCGATGCGCACACTTCACCGCTACGCCCTCCTCCTTTTCGCCGCCATCGTCGCGGGCCTGGCCTCGGGCTGCGCGTCGACCGAAATCGTGAGCGCGTGGAAGGACCCTGACCTCGGGCGTGTGCCGTTCAGGAAAGTGCTGGTGGTTTTCCAGCATCGCGACGCGGGGTTGCGCCGCGTGATCGAGGCGGAAATGGCGCACCGGATCCCGGGCTCGGTGCCGTCGCATAACATCTTTTCCGACGCCGAGGTGCAGGACATGGCGCTGGTGAAGCAACGCGTCCGCGCCGACGGCTTCGACAGCGCCATCGTCATGCGTGTGGTGAGCGTGGAGCGCGAGGTTTCCTACCGGCCCGGCCAGGTCTACGCCGTGCCGGCGTACTACGGGGATTTCTGGGGCTACTGGGGCTACGGCTGGCGCTCGGTCTACGAACCGGGATACCTGCGCAGCGACCGGGTCGTCACCATCGCGACCAACGTCTATTCGGTGGCCGACGACAAGCTGGTCTGGGCGAGCCAGTCCGAGACCTTCAACCCGCACTCGATGCGCGAGGCCGTGGCCGAAGTGGTCAAGGTGACGTCGCGAGCGATGGGCGAGTTGCTCCGGTCCCGCGGGTAGCGCGCTCCTCGAAGAGGAAACGCATCAGCTCCGACTCCTCCAGCGGCGGGCGGCAGAAGTAGCCCTGGAATTCGTCGCAGCCTTCCGCGCGCAGCAGGTCGAACTGGTGCTGGTGCTCCACCCCTTCGGCAACCACGCTCATCCTCAGGCTGTGCGCCATGGCGATCACGGCGCGTGTTATGGCCACGTCGTCGCCGTTGTGCGGCAGGTCGCGCACAAACGAGCGGTCGACCTTCAGCTGGTTGATCGGGAAACGCTTGAGGTAGCCGAGCGAGGAATGCCCGGTGCCGAAGTCGTCGATCGAGATGCGCACGCCCATCGCGCGCAGGCCTTCCATGACGCCAACGGCGCGGTCCGGATCCTTCATCACCATGCTTTCGGTGATCTCGAGCTCGAGCATGTTCGCCGACAGGCCGGTCTGCTTCAGGATTGCCGCCAGTTCGCGAACCAGCTCCGGTTCGTGGAACTGGCTGGCGGACAGGTTCACCGCAACCGACAGCGGCATGCCCTGGTCGTGCCAGCGGCGGGCGCGTTCGCACACGCGGCGCAGGGTCCAGTAGCCGATCGGGATGATCGCGCCGATCTCCTCGGCCAGCCCCACGAACTTGTCGGGCAGCAGCAGGCCAAGCGTCGGGTGGCGCCAGCGGATCAACGCCTCCACCCCGGTCACGCGGCCGCTGCCGAAATCGATCTTGGGCTGGTAGAAAACCTCGATCTCGCCGCGCTCCAGCGCGTGGCGCAGTCCCGCCTCGAGCGACAGGCGCTCCTGCGACAGGGTGTTCAGGTCCGCGGAGTAGAAACAGAAGCGGTTGCGGCCCTGTTCCTTCGCGCGGTACATCGCGATGTCGGCATTGGACAGCAACTCCTGCGCGTCGCGGCCGTCGTCGGGAAAGGTGCACACCCCGATGCTGGCCGCCAGGCCGAGCTCCTGGCCATCGACGGTGAAGGTCGGCTCGAAGGCCGCGAGGATCTTGTCGGCGATGTCGGTGAGCTCGGACCCGGTGTGGTATTCCTCCACCAGCAACACGAACTCGTCGCCGCCCAGGCGCGCCACCAGGTCGCTCGATCGCATCGCCGCCAGCAAACGGCGCGCGGCTTCCTGGAGCACGCGGTCGCCCACCCCGTGGCCCAGCGTGTCGTTGATGTTCTTGAAGCGGTCCATGTCGAGGAAAAACATCGCCAGCGGGCGCTTGTGGCGCGCGGCCTGGGCGATGGCGTGGCCCAGCGTCTCGTTGAAAAGCGCGCGGTTGGGCAGCCCCGTCAGCGTGTCGTGTGTCGCCATTCGCTGGATCATGGAAAGCGCGGACGACAGCTCGTTGTTGGTGCGGCGCACGCGCTGGCGCAGGTCGCTGATGCGCCCGCCCACGACGGCGAAACAGGGAAGGACAAATGCGAGCGTGATCCACTGGAACGCCTCGATCCAGACGTTGACCACTTCCGGCTTGTTCCACATCAGCAGGTTGATGACCGCGGCATATCCAACCAGCACCAGTCCGGCCGCCACGAAGAATTCACGCGTGGAAAAGCGGAACGTGCCGAACGCCAGCACCACCAGGCACATCATGAGCGCCAGGCCGCGCTCGCGGTCGAAGTGGTAGACCGCATACATCAGCACCGCGATCGCGGCGACGGTCTGCAGCCAGGTGAGGCTGGGATCCTTGAAGCGCTCGTTCAGGCCCGAAAGGAACACCAGGTAGATCGCCGCGTTGACGAGGACGATCAGGGCCCCGATCTCGAGCGCCGGGCGCAGGCCGATCAGGCCCAGCAGGTGAGCGATGGCGAGCAGGGGCAGGCACACGCCATACGCCGCCGATGCAAGCAGGAAGCGGCGGACGCGTACGGAATGCTTCGAGCTTCGGGGGGTTCCCAGGATGGCGACAGGCATGGCGCGAATTATCGGGCACATGCCACATTCAAAACGTGAACTGCGTCACACAAGTGACGCGGCACATCCTTACATCTGAAACTGCCGCTGGGGCCTCAAGGCGTGGCGGAAAGCAAGCGCGCACGAAAACACCACCAGCGACCCGGCCTGGTGCAGCACGCCGAGGTTCACCGGCACCCGCAGCAACAGCGTGCCGATGCCGATGGCGACCTGGGCCGCCACCACCAGCAGCAGGATGGTGCTCCAGCGTCGCGCGCGGTCATTCGGGGGCTCGCGACGGACGTCGATCCACAGCCCAATCGCCATCAACGCGATCACCATCGCCAGCGTGCGGTGGATGAACTGCACCGTGGCCATGTTGTAGGCGATGTTGGCGTACCACGGCTCCACCAGCAGGATCTCGGGCGGGATGAAGTGGCCGTTCATCAGCGGCCAGGTGTTGTACGCGTAACCCGCGCGGATGCCGGCCACCAGCGCGCCCGACAGCACCATCAGGAACACCAGCGCCACCATGCCGCCCGCGCGCCCGCGCATGCCGTCGGAAACCGGGCTGCGCTCTCGGCGGATGAGGCCCAGCGCCACCCAGAACATGCAGGCGAAGATCAGGAAGGCGAGGCCGAGGTGCGCGGCCAGGCGCAACGAGCTCACCCGCGGTTCATCGACCAGCCCGCTCTGCACCATGAACCAGCCCATCGCACCCTGCAGAGCGCCGAGGATGAAGATCCCGCCGAGCGTCCACGCGACATCGGCATCGAGCCGCCGCCGGGCCAGGAAGTAGAGGAACGGCAACAGGAATGCCAGCCCGATCAGGCGCCCCATCAACCGGTGGATGTATTCCCACCAGAAGATCCCCTTGAAACCCTCGACCGTCATGTCGTGGTTGCGCAGCTTGAATTCGGGGGTCTGCTGGTATTTGGCGAAGGTTTGCGCCCATTGCTGGTCGTTCAGCGGCGGGATCGCCCCCATCACCGGCTGCCACTCGACGATCGAGAGCCCCGAATGGGTCAGGCGCGTGATGCCGCCGATCACCACCATCACAAATACCAGCGCGCAGCAGGCAAAGAGCCAGGTGGCGACGGTGCGGCGGCTGTTTCGGGCGTTGGCGCTCATGGCCGGCATATTTTGCCGGAATCAAGAAAAAAGGGGACGCACCCTGCTTTTCGCCATCCGGCGAAAAGCAGGGTGCGTCCCCGTTTTCCGGGTTTCGCTGGTTTCCTACCTGGCTTTACCCAGCTGCTCGCTGGCGAAATCCCAGTTGAGCAGCTTCTCGATCACGTTTTTCACGAATTCCGGACGGCGGTTTTCGTAGTCGACGTAGTAGGCGTGTTCCCAGACGTCGATGGTCAGCAGCGGGGTGGCGCCGTCGGTGATCGGCGTGGCGGCGTTCGAGGTCGAGATGATCTGCAGCTTGCCGCCCTTCACCGCGAGCCAGGCCCACCCGCTGCCGAAGGTGTTGACGGCGGTATCGGCAAATTGCGCCTTGAATGCGTCGTAGCCGCCGAGGTCGGAATCGATGCGCGCGGCGAGGTCGCCGGTGGGCTTGCCGCCGCCCTTGGGCGCCAGGCAATTCCAGAAAAACGAGTGGTTGAAGTGCTGGCCGGCGTTGTTGAATACCTTCTTCTTGTCGGCGTCCCCGGCGACCTTCTTCACCAGCTCCTCGAGCGGCAGGTCGGCCAGCGGCGTGCCCGCGACCAGCTCGTTGAGTTTGTCGACATAGGTCTTGTGGTGCTTGCCGTGATGCAGCCCGAGGGTTTTCGAGGAAACCACGGGGTCCAGCGCGTTGTCCGCCCACGGCAGCGGCGGGAGGGTGAAGGGTCCGGTCATTTGCGTTTTCTCCAGTTTGGGGTCCATTGGACGCCGTAACCCGCATGCGGTTCTGTAGGCGCCATCCCACAAGTCTATCAGCGGCCAAGAACCCGCCCCCTTCACCGGCGCCGACAGATCGGCAACCCGTACGCACACATCATTGCTGGTGCGGCGGGGCATGCCCTGGCCGGACATTTCACGGATTTTTCCCAACACCAATCAGCTGAAGCCATGAATTGGGACCGCATCGAAGGCAACTGGAAGCAACTCAGGGGCAAGTTTCGCGAGCAGGGGGGCCGTGTCACGGGCGACGAGTTCGACGTGATCGGCGGAAAGCGCGAGAAGCTCTCGGGGAGCCTGCAGAACCTGCGGGATTGCGAAAGACGAGGCCGAGAAGCAGATCAGGGACTTCGAGGTGCAAGTCGAGCGCAACAAGTGGGTCCAATAACTGGAATCGCGAAGGAGCCCAATATGAAAATGAATACTCTTTACGTCGCAATTTCCGGAGCCTTCCTGCTCGGCGCGGCAACCCTTGCACCGGCGCAGAACATGCCGGGCCCGGCGGCCAAGGCCGTCACGCCCGACAAGATGGAGAACAAGTCGCAGGGCATCTCCAGCGACGAATACAAGCGCGAGAAGGATCGCGTGGAAGCCGACGCCAAGTCCGCCAAGGAATCGTGCAAGTCCATGAAGGACAACGCCAAGGACATCTGCCAGGCCGAAGCCAAGGCCAAGGAGAAGGTCGCCAAGAAGGAACTCGACTGGAAGAAGAACCCCAACGAGAAGAACCGCGTCGACCTCGAGAAGTCGAAGGCCGAGGGCGCCTATGAGGTCGCCAAGGAAAAGTGCGAAGACATGAAGGGCGCCGAGCAAAGCGCGTGCAAGAAGCAGGCCAAGGCCGACGAGAAGAAGGCCATCGCCAACGCCAAGATGGGCGCCAAGACCGCTTCGAACACCGTCGCGATGCCGGCCAGCACCACCACGTCGTCCACGATGAAGGCCCCGGCCCCGTCGAGCACGATGAAGGCCCCGGCCCCGTCGAGCACGATGCCGGCCAGCGGCGCCGCGATGAGCCCGTCGAACGCCACCAACGCGGGCGCCGGCACCAGCGGCACCGCGAAGCCCGACCAGAACAAGACCGGCAAGTAAGCCATCGCGCCGGTCCGCATGCAGTCAGTACCCTGGCAAGGGCCGGTCGCGAGACCGGCCCTTGCCGTTTGTCCGACGCGCCGATCGGATTTCGCCGCCCCCATGATCGGCTCGCGCCGACATATCGGCCGCGGCGTCCGCTCGATCATCTTAACCAGCCCGGCAAGGCATGCCGGCCACCGGTTGGCCCAGAGGATTGCGCGAAAGACCATGAAACGAACCCCATTCCTGCTCGCCGGCTCCCTCGCGGTGGTCCTCAGCCTGGCCGCCCTCGGCATCGGTGCCGGGGTCGACCGGCCGAGCACGCTGATGTCGCCCGCCGATTACAACGGCGCCAAACGCGCCATCGAGGCACAGGCCCGCGTGACCTACGCGCGTTGCCGATTGCACAAGGAAGCCCCGCGCGAGGTCTGCCGCACCGAAGCCCGCGCCGGCGAACGCGTGAACGTCGCCGAGCTGCAGGCGCGCTACTACGGGACGGTTGCCGCCGCGGAAGAGTCCCGCGCGGTGAAGTTCAAGGCCGGCTTCGACGTCGCCAGGGCACGTTGTGTGGCGCAGGGCAAAGCGCAGCAGGCCGACTGCCTGCGCGCGGCGCGCGAACAGCAGGCGCGTGCGCTGGCCGACGCGAAGCTCGCGTCCACCTGATTACCCGAAGCTGTATTTGAAAACGATGGGGTCGCGCCGCAACGAGACGCTCGCGGCCCGCAGCCCGTCGAACTGCGGCATGAACTGGCGCGCGGGCCGGTAAACCACGCGGCCGTCGGCCGGGCGCGCGCTGTGAGGCGCGTCACTTTTGCAGGACGAATCCGATACGTCTTTCAGCCCCGAGGACGGATCGTCGCCGCCTTTCGATCCACCATCGTCTACTGGTACCAGCGACAGCACGCACATGAAATGCGGGGCGCGGCTGCGCCGCGCCCCGCCAGCCCCGCCTAGCCCTTCAGGCACGAACTCATGAAGGCGCGCCGCTCGTCGCCGTGCAGCGCCTTGCGACCCGCTTCCACGTTGCAGAACTTCATCTTGTTCTGCTGGCTGTGACTGCCGCCCTCGCGGTCCTTCATGCAGTCGCCCACCGCCTTCTGGTGGTCCTCCCCTTTCAGGCCCTTCGCTTCGCGCGCACAGCTTGCCGCCTTGTCGGCGCTTGCCGTGCGTTTTTCCCCTTCGGCGAGCGCGGCGGTCACCGACAACGTCCAGACCACCGCGCACCCGGCCAACCACAACACTTTGGATCTCACTGCGGCTCCCTCCTTCGCTGATTGATGGGTGATGCGCCGCCATCAGACCGCGTCGCGCCCGCGGGCGCGAGTGGAAACCCGAAACAATTGCATTGGTAAAACCGCCTCCATTCGTCCGGCGCGGCCGACCGCTCATCGCCGGCGGCGGCGTTTTCCCGTGGATTCTGCGTATTACCTAACAGTGCGGCGCGCGTTGAAGGAAGACACTGCCTTCACATGCCGGGCCAATGCCTGGCGGAAAGACCACCATGACACTCATGACCAGCCTCGGTTTCCGGCCCGCGTTCCTGGATTACGCCACGATGACGATTTTCCCGTCGGAATTCGCGGCGGCCGTGGTGGTGGCCAAGGCCACCCTGATCGCGGGGTTCGAGCGCAACGGATATTTCTATACACGCACCGCCGCGGCGCGCGCGGCCATGGAATGGACGGCCCTCAGGGACCACACCCACGACATTTCCAACCGCTGATGCAGACCCCTCGCCGAGCCTCTCGCGGCTCCAGCTTTGCCTAAACAACTAGTGCGGGAACGCCGATTTCCGCCGATGCCACGCCGATTGCCGCCGATAAACGCTCGAGGGTAGTTCGTGCCCCGCTCAATCCCTGGCACGAAACACACGCAGTTGTTTCAATTCGCGTGGTGCACCGGCGGCAATCGGCGTGGCATCGGCGGCATCGGCGTTCCAGCCTTAGTCCGAGAGCAAGCCAAAGGCGATCAGGAAACCCGCTCGCGAGGCGGCGCGGCGATGTTGTATTCGGTGGTGACCTTGGCCCACAGGTCGGCGAGCACCTGCCGGCACCCGTTCGGGCAATCCGCGGGTTTTTCCATGTACCAGTAGCCCGGCCCGGGCCCCGGCGCCGGTCCCCAATGGTGCGCGGGCACGGTGCAGGTCTTGCAGGCGGGCGACTTCAGCCTCGCGAATTCGGTGGCCAGCATGGTCTTCATGTCGGCGGCGGAAATATCAATTTTCATGGCTCAAAGCCTCCCTGCCCCGAGTATGCGCCGTATATGGGCCGTAAACGCCCTTTGGGTCCCTATGTGCGCAAGGCAACAGACCCGCCGGACCGGCTGCTCCATGCTTGCTCTCCCCCGCCAGCAGCCAGAAAGCGCCCCCATGCAGACCGAACAAATCCACGTCAAGGGCATGACCTGTGGCGGGTGCGTAAAAAACGTCTCGCACGCGCTGCGCACGGTCGTCGGCGTGGGTGCCGTCACCGTGTCCCTGGAGGAAGGCGAGGCCACCGTCCAATACGACGAAAGCGTCACCTCGCCGGCGCGCCTGCGGACGGCGGTAAGCGACGCGGGTTACGAAGTGGATGCCGCCCCCGCGCCCTGGGACCGGCAATGAAGAAGCAGGCGGGAGTCTGGATCGACCACAAGGGCGCCTACCTGGTGTTTGTCGGCGAGGACGCGCAGGAAAGCCGGCGCACCGAATCCGGCATGGAAAAACACGTGCGGTATTCGGGCCACGCCGCGCAGCATGAAGGATCCGCCGACGACCAGCGCGACCGGCAGTTCGCCGCGCACCTGGGCACCTATTACGACGAAGTGATCAGCCAAATGGCCGATGCGGATTCGATCCTCATCTTCGGCCCCGGAGAGGCGAAGGACGAATTCCACACGCGCCTGGTGGGCAAGGGCCTGGGCGCGAAGGTGGTGGGTGTGGAAGCCGCCGACAAGATGACCAACCACCAGGTCGCCGCGAAGGTGCGCCAGCACTACGAAAAAACAGCGGGGCGTTAGCCGCCCTGCGCCGCCGGCGCCAGCAGCCGCCGCGCGGCGAAGACGAAGGCGATGCCGGTGAAATACATCATCACCCCGTAGACCGCGCCCGGCAGGATCATCGTATCGTCGCCCATGACGGTTGAGCCGATGACAATGGCGAGCGTGGCGTTCTGCACGCTCGACTCGATCGCCACCGTCACTGCCTGGCGGCGCTCCGCGCCAAAAAGCCGCGCGAGGCCGTATCCAAGCCCCAGCATCGTGGCGCTCATCGCGAGCACCAGGGGCGCGAGCGCCGCGGTGTGCTCGCGAAAGAGCCCCCAGTTGCGCGCCACGCTCACGAAGATGATCGCCACGAACACAACCGCGGAAACCGTCCCCAGCAGCGGCTGCCGGCGCAGCGCGAAGCGTTGTGCCCGCGCGCGCACCAGCATGCCCGCAATCACCGGCAGCCCCATGACGATGAAGATCTGCGCCATGGTCTGGCCCACCGGGAAAGCGACCTGGCGTGTGCCCGCGATGAAGTGGTTCGCCGCGGCGCCAACGATGAAAGGCACGGTCACGATCGAGACCAGCCCCGCGAAGGCCGTGAAGGAAAGGGCCAGCGCCACGTCCCCGCGCGCGTAGTAGGTCAGCAGGTTCGATGTGGTGCCCGTGGGGCAGGCGGCGATGATCATGAAGCCCACGGCGAGCGCCCCGGTGACGCCGGAGAGCTTCACGATCGCGAAACCCACCAGCGGCAGCAGGATGAAATGGCAGATGGTGCCCGCGATGAACGCGCGCGGGTAGGCGAAGACGCGTTTGAAATCGAGGACGGTGAGCCCCATGCCCAGGGAGAACATGATGAACATGAGCCCCAGGGGCAGGAGAATCTGGGAGATCGCGTCGGGTGCCATGGCCGCATGATAGCGGGCGCCCCGCCACCGGCCACCGCCGGAAAAGGAAAGGGCTTGGGGTTCCCCAAGCCCTTCGAGATTCTGGCGCGCCCGGCAGGATTCGAACCCACGACCCCCTGGTTCGTAGCCAGGTACTCTATCCATCTGAGCTACGGGCGCGCTGAAGAGCGGAATTATAACGATTTTTTGCCCGAATCGCGAGGTCCGGGTAGTCTTCGCCATGCCCGACGCCCGCCTGAAGCAACGCCTCGCCACTCGATCGCTTGTTACCGCCCCCGGTGTCCACGACCTGGTCTCGCTGCGGCTCGCGGACACCTTCGGCTTCGAAGCGCTCTACATGACGGGCTTCGGCGCCGTGGCCTCGTACCTCGGACTGCCGGATGCGGGGCTCGCCACGTACACCGACATGGTCGGGCGCGTGAAGGCGATGGCTTCGCAGGCTTCGGTCCCCCTGATCGCGGATGGCGATACCGGCTATGGCGGGCTGCTCAACGTGCGCCACACCGTGCGCGGCTACGAGGAAGCGGGTGCGGCCGCGATCCAGCTCGAGGACCAGGAATTCCCGAAGAAATGCGGCCACACGCCGGGGCGCCGCGTCATCCCCATGGACGACATGGTGAAGAAGATCCGGGTTGCCGTGGAGTCACGCGCGAGCGCCGATTTCCTCATCATCGCGCGCACCGATGCCCGCACCACGCTCGGGCTCGACGAGGCGTTGAGGCGAGCCGAGGCTTACGCAAAAGCGGGCGCCGATGTGCTCTTCATCGAATCGCCCGAATCGCTCGAGGAGATGCGCGCCATCGGCAGTCGCTTCGAGGGCCTGCCGCTGCTCGCCAACATGGTCGACACCGGGCGCACGCCGGTGCTTTCGAAGGCAGAACTCGAATCGCTGGGCTACCGTATCGCGATTTTCCCGATCTCGGCGATGCTCGCGGCGGTGAAGGCGATGTCGGGCGTGTATGCCCATATCCGGTCCACGGGATCGTCGAAGGACGTGCCGGTGCCACAGCTGCCGTTCCCGGAGCTCGTGACGCTGATGGGATTCGAGGACGTCTGGGAATTCGAGAAGCGCCACGCAGAATAACGAGGAGAAACCCATGAAGCGCATCACCCTCATCGCCGCCGCCCTGTTGCTGTCGTTTGCGGCACGGGCCGATTTCCCCGACAAACCCATCCGTCTGATCGTGCCGTTCGCCGCCGGCGGCGTGACCGACACCAGCGGTCGCGTGGTGGCCGAAGCGCTCTCGAAGCGCCTCGGACAGCCGATCGTGGTCGAGAACAAGGCCGGCGCCTCCGGCAACATCGGCACGCAGGGCGTGGTGAACGCGCCGCCCGACGGCTACACGCTGGTGCTGGGCTTCGACGGCACCATCGTGATCAACCCGCACGTGTTCCCCAACATGGGCTTCGACGTGCAGAAGGACCTCGAGCCGGTGGGCAAGATCGGCGACGCGGTGCTGATCATCGTGGCGCACCCGTCCTTTCCCGCAAAGACCGTGCGCGAGCTGATCGAATATTCGAAGAAGCAGCCCGGCGGCGTGCCCTACGGCACCTCCGGCATCGCCAGCACGCCACACGTCGCGGGCGAGCTGCTCAACCTCAAGACCGGGTCCAAACTGGCGCACATCCCCTACAAGGGCGGCGGGGCGGCGATGACCGATGCGCTGGGCGGCAACATCCCGCTGGTCTACACCGCGGTTGCGGGCGCCATGCAGCACGTGAAGGCCGGGCGCCTGGTGCCGATCGCGGTCTCCAGCACCAGGCGCGTGGGATCGCTGCCCGATGTGCCCACCTTCATCGAGGCCGGCGTGGCGGATTTCGAAGCCACTTCGTGGGTGGCGATCCTGGCGCCGGCGAAGACTCCCCGGGCCGTGATCGAGAAGCTCAACCGCGAGCTGAACGCGGTGCTCTCCGATCCGCCGATTGTCGAACGACTCGCCACGCTGGGCATCACCGCCTCGCCCGGCGCGCCGTCGGTGCTGGCCGGTCAGATCAGGACCGACCTGGCGAAATACGGCGGCGTGGTGAAGGCCGCCGGCATCAAGGCCGAATGAACACCATTTTTCACCAGCCGCTGAAGCGCTCCCAGGTCCCGGAGACCTTGCCGCCGCGCAGGACCTGATACTCGCAGTGCTGCGCGGCGGTGGCGCAGGCGTGGTTGGGCAGGATGCGCAGCAGCGAACCAATCGGGAAACGCGCAAAGTCGATGGTCCCCCCGTCGCGGCGGGCGACGATGCCGTGCTCCTGGTTGGCGTCGGCGACGATCAGGTCCTCGATTGGCTGGCCCGCGGCATCACACACCAGCCCGAAGCCCTGGTCGACCTTCTGCTTCGCGGTGCCGCGGTCGCGCGACATCGCCATCCATCCGGCGTCGACCAGCACCCAGTTCTTGTCGCGCTGGTGTCCGATCACCGAGGCCAGCACTGAAAGTGCGATGTCCTCGATGCGGCAGACGCCCAGGCCCGCCATCACCAGGTCGTTGAACATGTAGACGCCGGGGCGCGCCTCGGTGACGCCTTCGAACGATTCACCAAATACCGCAGTGGGCGTGGAGCCCACGCTGACCACCGGGCTTGCGCAGCCCGCGGCGCGCAGCATCCTGGCGCTGGCCACCACCGCCTCGCGCTCGCGCACCGCCACCTGCCGGATGCGATCCACCGTATCGGAATTGTACGAATCGCCGGCGTGTGTCATGACGCCGCGCAGGCCCTCGCCCAGGATGCGCGCGATGTCGAGCAGCGCGCGATCTTCCGGTGGCACGCCCGCGCGATGGCCGTCGCTGTCGATCTCCACCAGCGCGTCAATGCGCTGGCCCTCGCGTGTGCCGGCATCGGCCAGCGCCTGCGCGCCTTCCACGCTGTCGATGATCGCCGTGATCCGCGCACCACGCCGGTTGAGGGCGGCCACGCGCGCCACCTTGGCGGGCACCATGCCGACGGCATAGAGGATGTCGCGGAAGCCGTGGTCGAAGAAATATTCCGCCTCGCGCAACGTGGAGACGGTGATCGAGCCGGTGGGCGCATCGAGTGCCGCACGCGCGACCTCCACGTTTTTCGCCGTCTTCATGTGGGGCCGCAACGCCACGCCGTGGGATTGCATGCGGGCCCGCATGCGCCCGCAGTTGGCGTCGAGCGTGTCCGCGTCCAGCAGGAGCACGGGGGTTTCCAGGTCTTCCAGCATCGGGTTCCCTACAGATGGGCTGCGACTTGCAGCCGGAATTGTGAGCGAAACTTCGCCTCTCCCCCCTGGGCCGGGTGGCGTATGTAGCCCGCACACGCGGCCTCGTCCCACTCGCGCAAGGCGCCTTCGGCCACCTTGCCGACGGCGAAAATCGACAATTTGTGGCCGAAACACGAAAGCATCGCTTCGAGCGCGGCGCGCCCCTGCTCAACTTCCGTGCGCCTGGGCTTGCGATTGCTCGAAGGGCCACTCGGCCCCTCGGCGTCGCTTGCGGCCAGGTACGGGTGCCACGGGAACGCGTTCCACAACACCACCTCGCGCGCGCAGCCGGCGCGATCGAGTTCGTCCCAGATGATCGCCGCGCTGCGCTCGCGCATCGGCCGTGTGGACGCTTCGGCGCTGGTGAGCTCGAGCGGCCGGTTGGCAACCATGGCGCGCTTGTGGGTGAGCTCGACCTCGGAGCAGAAGGCGATGCCGGTGAAGCGGCAGCCGCGGTGGCTCGGCGCCTCTCCCAGCAGCAACACGCGCGCGCTTTGCGCGCGGGCTTCCAGGTAGGCGGACATGTTGCCGATCCGGCGCGCGGGCGCGCCATCACGCGGCGCGGCGTCGCGCTCGTCGTGGTCGCGCCACGGATTGAACACAAACGCGGGATCGCGAGGGCCCGCTGCCAGGATGTCGAGGAAGGTGGAGACCGCAGCCATGCGGAATACTATCGCAGCGGCTACGGCGCCTTCTTGACCGCGCCCTTCGCCTTCGCTTCCGAGAGCAGTTGCGCGCATGGCGCGTCCTTGCCGGGGCCGGTCTCGATCAGTGCCAGCAACGCCAGCGCCGGGTTGATGGCGGCCAGCCCGATAGCCACGGCCGCGCGCGCCGCAAGCGGCCCCGCCTGGGGCCGGACCTTCGGCTTGCGCAGCGGTCCCGTCATCGTCAGCGGCGAACGCAGCGCGACGAGGCTGCGATCCTTGGGCTGCGGGCGCGCGACGAGGTCGAGTGTCTCGTGGCCCATGTCGATCGAACCCTCGACGGCGATGACGGTGTCGTCCGTATCCACCACGAAGGAATCCGCCGTGAACACCCCGCCTTTCACGACGAAGCCGCTCACCGCGCAGCGCAGCCGCACCTGGCTGTGGTTCCTGCCCAGCAGCAGCACCGATTCGGCCAGGTCCAGGCCCAGCAGCTCCACCAGCAGCGCGCTGATGCGCCCGCCGTCCACCGCCACGTTCGCCTTGCCTTCGCTGCTTCCCAGCAGTTGCGCAACGGAAGTCCCGCGCCCGACGAGATCGACGCGGCCGTAAAGCGTGCCGAGCGCGTCTTTCATCGAGTCGACCGTCGGGAAGAGCGGCGCCAGCTGCAGGCCCTGGATGTCGGCCTTGATCTCGCCGCGCGCCGGCTGCTGCTTGGCGTCGATGGTGATGTTCGACGTGATGCGTCCCTGCGCGATGCCGAATTCGAGCGGCTGCAGGCGCAGCACCGAATCCTTGAGCACCAGGTGTGTGGAAAGCTTGTCGATCGGCAGCTGCTTCGGACGCTCCACGCGCGCGGCGTCCAGGCGAACGTCGGCATCCATCTTCGCCCACGCGGCGGTGTTGAACGCCTTCTCGGGCAACAGGCGCTGCGTGGCCTCGCGCCGGGCGGCCTGCGCCTTCTGCTCCGGCGCGGCGCTTTCACCGGCCCCGGTTTTCGGCGGCGCGCCGATGAGCGGGCCCAGGTCGTCGAGGTCGAGAACCCGGGAACGCAGGCGCGCGGTGAACAGGGGCCTGGCGCCGGACTTTGCATAGGTCGCGTTGCCCGCGAGGTCGCTGTCGCCCACCTTCCCGGAGAAGGGATCGAACACCCACTCGCTGCCCTGGTGGCGCAGGCGCCCGGTGAGGTCGTAGGGCGGTGAATCCGGAAAGACGATCCCGGTGATGCCGCCGAAGTCCTTGAGGTTCTGCCCCACGAGGTGAAACTGGAGGTCGAGCGACGTGCCGTCGGTGGTGAGGGTGCCTTTCGCCTGCGCGCGTGTGCGCCCGACGGTGGCCTTGCCGTCGATCTCGAGGGGCGCCTCGTGCTGCGGGTTCAGGTTCGGGATCGAAACCGTGGCGGTGGCGGCCTCGCCACGGAAGCGGCCCTTGCCGCTGGCCGTGAGTGTGCCGCCCTCACCCGCCGTGCCCTTCACGTCGATGTCGAGGTCGGTCTTGTCGCCGGCATCGAGGAACTTGATGTGCCCGTCGTCGAGGAAAACCATGCCCAGCAGCAGGCGGCTTTCCTTGTTCGATTCCTTGCCGAAGCGCCAGGTGGCGCGCTCGCCGTCGATCTCCAGGCCCGCGGTCGCCCGGTGCGCGCCGAGGTACGGGACCACCACGCGGCCGCCGAAAAGCGGAGGCACCGCGACGCGCGCGTACAGACCTTCCGCGTCGATGAGGTTGCGCGTTTTCGCCCACGGCGGATTGCCGATGCGCAGCCGCGCGAAGATGATGCGTGGCGGCCAGCCGAGGGACACCGAGATGCCCTCGATGTCGACCTCGCGATCGAGCGCGGCGGAGGCGCGCGCCTCGACCCAGCTCTCGCCCCATTCCGACTGCGCCACCAGCAGCAGCAGCCCGAGCGCCACGACGGGCAGCAACAGGACGGCAACAACCGCGATCAGCCACCGGCGAGTTTTGGTCACTTTCATGGGATCGCACCCGGCGGGCGCGGTTTGCGGCGACGCGGGCTACTGCGTCCTCAGGTTGATGAGGTAGAACATGATGAGTGCAAGCAACGCGCCGGCGGCGCCGAGCATGAAAAGCAGCGTCAGCAGGTCGAAGGCGCGAATGCCGCTGGCGAACGCCACCGAGGAGAAAATCAGCCCGGCGAACGACATGAGGCCACCGGACACCATCGACACGGCGTAGGGATTGAGATGGATCGTCTGCGGATGGGAGCTCATGTGCTACATCCTGCACGGGCCGATCGCACATTTCTATCAGCGTTGTCTTACATGCCCGCCGAGGAAAGTTTGCCGGCCGCCCGTGGCAGGAACGTGCGCGCTTCCCATGCGGCTTCCAGCCGGTCGATCCATTCGCGCCCGGCGGCGCGGGCACGATAGACCTCGCTCGCCTTCAACGCCGCCCGGCCGAGGGTGTTGCGATGGATGGGATCGGCGTGCAGGCGGCGCATCCACTGCACCGCGTCGTCCAGCACCGGGTCGGCCCACATCGCGCCGCCGGCGAAGGCGGGCCGAAAAAATTCCCAGGCGCCGTTCACCGGGATCATCCGGTAGCGCACCGGGCAGCCGCAGTCGTGTCCCATGAACGAGGTGTTGCCTGACCATGCGGTGGCGATCACCGGCTTGCCGAACGCCATCGCCTCCAGCAGGCCCAGGCCCAGCCCCTCGCCGCGATGCAGGGAGACGTAGACGTCGCTCGAGCAATAAAACGACAGTACCTGCGCGTACGAAAGCGGTTCGAGCACGAACCGGATGCGTGGATCGTCCTGGGCGAAGCGGCGCATCTCGCGCAGCACCTCGTCACCCACCGGCCCGGCGGCGTTGTTCATGCGGATCGCCAGGCACACGTCGCGATCGGCCGGGAAAGCCGCGCGGAAAGCCTGGATCGTGCCCGCGGGATTCTTGCGCATCGGGTCGCTGTTGGGATCGAAGCTCGCGGAAAAAACCGTCGCCCCCGCGGGCAGGCCGAAGCGTTCACGATCGGCGACGACACCTTCCGGAAGGTGCAGGGGATGGGCGGCCTCGACCACCGGCGTGAAGGCGAGGTCGCGGCCGAGCACCTGCGCCACAAACGCCGACCCCGCGATCGCCACGTCGAGCGTGCTCCACATGCGCGCCCACGTGGGCGGCAGGCAGCTTGCTTCCCACCACACCCACGCCGCGTGGAAGCGGTCGCGCGCGAGCAGCCAGGGGTTGGCCTGGAAAAGTTTCTCGAACGCCTGGTTCGACAACACGTAGAGGTTGACCGGGTGGCACAGGTCGTCGGGCCGACGCGCAAACGGCGCCTCGATGCCGGGCGCCGGCACCCTTTCACCCCAGGAGTGGATCGTGTCGAGGATCACGAGGGGCACGCCGTGTTGCTGGAGGGAAAGCGCCACGTTGCGCGCCGTCACGCCCAGGCCCGCATTGCCGGTGACGGCGGCCACAAGGTTGACGCCGAACCCTTTGCCCATCCTTCGCCGCGCGCCCCCGGGGCTACTGCACGTCCGCCGTGTCGCGCGACCTGCAGCGCAGGCGGTAGGCGTGCGGGGTGGTGCCCGCGTGCATGCGGAAGACGCCGGTGAAGTGCGCCTGCGTGGCGTAGCCCAGGTCCGCGGCGATGCGGGCAAGCGGCAACGCGCCGTTGGCCAGCATCTCCTTCGCGCGCTCGACGCGCCGCATGGTGATGTAGAAATGCGGCGCATGGCCGGTGGAGCTCTTGAACATGCGCGCGTAGTGGAAGGCGCTCATGTTCGCGCGGCGGGCGAGCTCTTCCACCGGCAACGGCTCCGAGAGCCTTTCCTCGATCACCTGCAGCGAACGTGCGAGCCGTTCCGGCGACAGGCCGCGGGTGCGGGCGTGTTTCAGGGGTTTGCCGTAGGTGCCGGCCACGTGAGTGGAGATTTCGCGCGCGAGGCTCGCCAGGTAAAACGGCTGCGCGGGCCGGCCCACGCGCACGCCGGCACGCAGCACATTGCCGACGCGGCGCAAGTAGGTATCCGGCGCCACGTAGTCGTCCACCAGTTCGAAATCCGCGCCCAGGACCGCAAGGGATTCGCGCAGGAACACCTCGTTGTCGAGCCACATGATGGCAACGGGTGTACGTGCGGTTGCGGACAGTCCACACAGGCGCCGCGCGCGAACGATGCCGATCTGGTCGGCGCCCAGGGCGGTGCGTGGCGCGCAATCCCCACTGTTTGTCGTAAGCGATATCTCGTCAAGGCCCAGGGGCACGCAGATGCGGATGTGGTCGGAGTCGTCCAGGGGCAGGGAGCCGCGCAGGCCGACGCATTCCACCCTCAGCCCGCCGCCTTCGAGGACCGCCGCGGGCGTGTCCATGTGCCGGCCGCGCCGGTGGAACACCGAGAAAGTGGAAAGGCTGTCGTCGGCCAAGGTTTTTCCAACCGTGCAAGCGTCGATTGGACGATTCTGACATACCGTCCGGAGGCGCGGCGACATTGACGCATAATCCGCCGTACTGACAACCGAACCTTCCATGCAAGAGAAAATTCCACCCGACGTCCCCGGCGGTGATGACGAGGTCCCGGTGCTGCCTTCCGTGAACCCGGCCGTCCCCGACCACGCCACGCCGAAGACCAGCGCGCCCTTCCCGATCGTGGCGATCGCGGCATCGGCGGGCGGCATCGAGGCGTTTGGCGAGATGCTCGGTTGCCTGCCGGCCAATACCGGCATGGCGTTTGTGCTGATACAGCACCTGTCCCCCGACCATGAAAGCGTCCTGGCCGCGATCTTCGCGCGCAAGACCCCGATGACGGTGACGCAGGCCCGTGAGGGCGAGGCGGTTGAACCCAACCACGTCTACGTGATCCCGCCGGGCGCCACCATGGTGCTGGCGAAAGGCGCGCTGCGCCTCTCGCCGCGCGTCGAGCCCCGCGGGGCCGCGCGGCCGGCGGACCAGTTCATGCGTTCGCTTGCGCAGGAGCACGGCCACAAGTCCATCGGCGTGGTCCTGTCGGGCACCGGCAGCGACGGCACCCTCGGCATCGAGGAGGTGAAGGCCGCCGGCGGCATCACCTTCGTCCAGGATGGCACCGCGGAACACGACGGCATGCCGCGCAGCGCGCTTCAGGGGGGGTCGGTCGACTACGTGTTGCCCCCCGGGGAGATCGCCCTCGAGCTCGCGCGCATCGCCTCCCATCCCTATGTCGCGCCGATGGAAACGCCGGCAACGCTGCTGGGCGACCTGGACTTGCAGCGGGTCCTGCAGGCGCTGCACGGCGACAAGGGCGTCGATTTCTCGCAGTACAAGCGCAACACGCTCTACCGGCGCATCACGCGCCGCATGCTGCTGCACCGGATGGAGAGCGCGGCGGAATACCTCGCGCGGCTGGATGAGGACCCCAAGGAGGTCGAGGCGCTGTATCGGGACGTCCTGATCAACGTCACCAGCTTCTTCCGCGATCCCGAATCGTACGAGGCGCTCAAGGCCACGGTTTTCCCGCTGCTCACCGCGGACCGCCCGCGGCAGGACCCGATCCGCATCTGGGCCCTCGCCTGCTCGACCGGCGAGGAGGCCTATTCGCTGGCGATGGCGTTCACCGAATACCTCGAGGAATCGGGACGCCGCGCCACCCTGCAGATCTTCGCCACGGACGTGAACGGCGCGGGCATCGAAAAGGCGCGCGCCGGCATCTACCCGAAGGGCATCGCGCAGGACGTCTCGCCCGAACGCCTGCGGCGCTTCTTCGTGATCGTCGACGGCTGCTACCGCATCTGCAAGCCGATCCGCGACATGTGTGTCTTTGCGCGCCAGAACGTGCTCGCCGATCCACCGTTCTCGCGCATCGACCTGGTGGCGTGCCGCAACCTGCTCATCTACATGGAGCCTGCTCTTCAGCAACGCCTCATCCCGCTGGTGCACTACGCGCTGCGCGGCAAGGGCTTCCTGTGGCTGGGGGGCTGCGAAACCATCGGCACCTATCGCGACTTCTTCGAGCTGCTCGATGCCCGCGCCAAGATCTACCTGAAGAAACACGGCGCGGGGGCGCAGGTCGCGCTGCCTTCCAGCGGCGCGCGCTGGATCGGCCACACCGGCGTGGCGCCGGTCCCGCCGCCGGAGCCGGCCATCGCCGATGCGCAGCGCGAGGCCGATCGCCTGCTGCTGATCCGCTACGCGCCGCCCGGCGTCGTGATCAACGAAGACCTCGAGATCCTGCAGTTCCGCGGCGACACGAGTCCCTTCCTGCGCCCGCCGCCGGGCAAGGCCAGCCATAACCTCATAAAGATGCTGCGCGAAGGATTGATGGTGGCCGTGCGCGGCGCCGTCTCGCGCGCCCGCCGTGACCAGCTGCCCGCGCGCGAGGAGGGCCTGAAGGTGCGCTCCAACGGCGGCTGGCGCGCGGTTGATGTCGCCGTGCTGCCGCTCAAACCCGCGGCCGCGGGCTCCGGGACGTTGGTGGTGCTGTTCGAGGAACCCGCCCATAGCGTGGAGGCCCGCGTGCGCCTGCTGGAAGCGGAGGATCGCCCGGATCGCGAGGCCGGCCCCGGCGACGCCGATTCGACGAAGGAGATCGCGCGCCTCAAGCAGGAGCTGTCGGCCACGCGCGACTACCTGCAGTCGGTGATCGAGCAGCAGGAAACCGCCAACGAGGAGCTGCAAAGCGCCAACGAGGAAGTGCAGTCTTCCAACGAGGAGCTGCAGAGCATCAACGAGGAGCTGGAAACTTCCAAGGAGGAGATCCAGTCCTCCAACGAGGAACTCGCCACCGTCAACGACGAACTCCAGAACCGCAACCTCGAGATCTCGCAGAGCAACAACGACCTCATGAACCTGCTGGCAAGCGTGCAGATGGCCATTGTCATGCTCGGGCCCGACCTGCGCATCCGCCGCTTCACGCCCGCCGCGGAGAAGCTGCTCAAGCTGATCCCCGCCGACGTCGGGCGCCCGATCGCGGACATCAAGCTCAACCTCGACTTCGACGAGCTCGAGGCGGTGGTGGTGGAGGTGATCGAGTCGATGGCCAACCGCGAGCGCGAGGTGCGCGACCGCAACGGCCACTGGTACCTGCTGCGCGTGCGCCCCTACCGCACCCTCGAGAACCGCATCGACGGGGCGGTGATACTGCTGATCGACATCGACGGCCTCAAGCAGGCGCAAAGCGCGGCCGGTGAAAGCGAGAGCCGCTTCGAGGTGCTGGCCGACAATGCCCCGGTGCCGATCTGGATGCGGGACATGGACGGCGCCCGCTTCGTGAACCGCGCCTTCGAGGAATTCTTCGGCGCCCGCTCCGGCCACGCGCGCGCCGCGGATCCGGAACGCTTCGTGCATCCCGCCGACCGGGCGGCCTACCTCACGGTGTATGAAAACGCGCGCAAGGCCAGGAAGCCGTTCCAGGCCCGCATGCGCATGCGCCGCGCCGACGGGCAATACCGCTGGGTCAATGCCACCGGGGCGCCACGTTTCGGCGCGGATGGCTCGCTTGTGGGTTTCGTCGGGTGCGCCTTCGACCTGAGCGATATCGACGAGGTGACGCTGCCGCCCACCGTGGCGTCACGGCGCGTCCTGGTCGTCGACGACAACGACGATTCGGCGCAGTCGCTGGCCATGTTGCTCACCGCCGAGGGACACGAGGTGCACACCGCGAACACCGGCGCCGAAGCGCTCGAAGTGGCGGCGACATTCACCCCGCAGGTTGTGTTGCTGGACATCACCCTGCCGGGCATGGACGGCTACGAGGTGGCGCGCCGGCTGCGCGCCAGCCCGGCCGGCCGCGCGGCGCTGCTATTGGCCGTGACGGGCTACGGCAGCGAAGAAGACGTGCGCAAGAGCCGCGATGCGGGCTTCGACCGCCACCTGACCAAGCCGCTCGACCCGAATGAGCTGTCGCGCATCGTGATGGTCTCCCGCCCGTAGCCCGGACTTCAGGAGGCCCCAGATGCGCTCAGATCCGCCGCTTTCCCAGGACCGGCTCGACGCCGCGATTGCAGTTGTGGCGTCGAGGCTTTCGGGAGAGCTCTGCACCCGCGACATGGCGCGGGCGGCCGCGTTGAGCGAGTTCCACTTCTCGCGCGCGTTCCGGAAATCGACCGGGCAATCCCCGTACGCCTATGTCATTGCGCGGCGCATGGACGCCGCGAAGGCGCTGCTGCGCGACACCGGCATGCCCATCGCCAGGGTCGCCGCATCGGTGGGCTACGCCACGCAGGCGCACTTCACCGGTGCCTTCCGGCAACACACCGGCACGACACCCAAGGTGTTCCGCACGGCGCAGGCACGCCAAGCACACGCCGCCCCCCGGCCCTTCACCTTCGAGATGGAGGCGTGCGCGGAAAACAAAACGCCAAGCTGCATCTGAGCCTGGCGTAATGAGGTTGGCGGAGAGAGAGGGATTCGAACCCTCGATACGGGTTTAAGCCCATATAACGCCTTAGCAGGGCGCCCCCTTCGGCCACTCGGGCATCTCTCCGGCTTCCCGGGAATTATACCAAGGTAGCCGGGGTCCCACCGGCGTGAAACTGCTTCCCCTCAAGGACCACCGGGTTTTCTGGGCCGCGACCGCCGCGGCGTGCCTGCTGGTAGCGGCCACCGCGGCGTGGAAATTCACCCCGCTTGCGGACTGGCTCACGGCCGGGCGAATCGTGGCGTGGGTCGAGACCTTCTCCCGTTACTGGTGGGCGCCCTTTGCGCTGGCGCTGGTGTATACCCCCGCCAGCATGATCCTCTTTCCCCGCCCGCTGCTGACCGTTGCCGCGGCAGTGGCCTTCGGGCCGTGGAAGGGCTTCGCGGTGGCGATGGGGGGCGTCCTGTTGACCGCCTTGCTGGGATACGTCGCCGGCCGCCAGCTCGACCCCGGCATCGTGAAGCGCTGGGCCGGGGCGAAGATGGATCGCATCGGCAAGGCGCTGCGCAAGGAAGGCTTCCTGGCCGTGGCCACCGTGGGCCTGGTGCCGATCGCGCCATTTTTTGCCGAGACCCTTGCCTTCGGCGCGCTGCGCCTGAAGCTCTGGCACGTCCTGCCGGGCGTGGCGCTTTCCAACACCCCGGGCCTGCTCGGGAGCACGCTGCTTGGCGACCAGCTGCACGCGGTGCTTTCCGACGATCGCTCGCTCAATGGGTGGGTCGTGGTCGCCGTGGTTGTGGTGATGGCCTTCATCGCCTTCGCCACCCGCCGCCTCTGGGTGCGCATGCAGGCCGCCTGAGGGTTCACGCCGCGCGCACTTCCACCCGCACCTGGTGCGGCTCGCGGTCGTCGACCAGGTGGACAAGCCCGTCTTCCTGCACCACGCCGTCGACGCTGACACGCAGCACCTCCCCCGCCCCGGCCGCGCCGGCCGCGGACTGCACAACATCGATTGCATATTGCGTCTCGCGGTAGCGATACCGCACGCTGAAGCCGGCCCAATGCGCGGGCAGGCACGGCGCAAAACGCAGGCACACGCGATCGAGCGTGACACCCAGCAGCGATTCGAGGATCAACCGGTACATCCAGCCCGCGGAGCCGGTGTACCACGTCCAGCCGCCGCGTCCGATGTGCGGCGCCACGGCGTAGACGTCGGCCGCGATCACGTACGGCTCCACCTTGTAGGTCGCCACGTCGCGGGCAGTGAGCGCGTGATTGACCGGATTGATCATGGTGGCGAGCTCCCAGGCGCGCGCGCGGTCTCCCAGCGCCGCGAAGGCCATGGCCGACCAGATGGCGGCGTGAGTGTACTGGCCGCCGTTTTCGCGCACGCCGGGGACGTAGCCGCGGATGTAGCCCGGATCGAGGTCCGACTTGTCGAACGGCGGATCGAGCAGTTGCACCAGCCCGTGGTCGCGGCGCACCAGCCGCCGGTCGACGGCATCCATCGCGGTGCGTGTGCGCTGCGGGTCGCCCATGCCGGAAAGCACGGCCCAGCTCTGCGAGATGGAATCGATGCTGCATTCGGCATTGCCCGCCGACCCCAGCGGCGTGCCGTCGTCGGTGTACGCGCGCCGGTACCAGCCGCCGTCCCAGCCGTGTTGCTCGAGGTTGCCGCGCAGCGTGGAGACTTCCGCGGCGCAGCGCTGCGCAAACGCGTAGTCGCCCTGCAGCCGCGCGACATCGGCGAACTCCTCCAGCACCTCGCACAGGAAGAAGCCGAGCCAGACGCTTTCGCCCGCGCCCTCGATGCCCACCAGGTTCATGCCGTCGTTCCAGTCGCCGGATCCCATCAGGGGCAGCCCATGAACCCCGTAACGCAGGCCGTGTTCGATGGCGCGCACGCAGTGCTGGTAGACACTCGCCGAATCCGCCGACCGCCCCGGCAGGTCGTAATACGAATCGTCGCCCGGGTTCACGGCGCGCCCGTCGATGAACGCGATGGACTCGTCGAGCACGCCGCGATCGGAGGTGGCCTTCACGTAACGCGCGGTCGCCAGCGGCAGCCAGAGGTAATCGTCGGAGCAGCGCGTACGCACTCCGCGCCCCGACGGCGGGTGCCACCAGTGCTGCACGTCGCCTTCGACGAACTGGCGCGCGGCACTGCGCAGCAGGTGGGCGCGCGTGATGGCGGGCTCCGCATGCACCAGCGCCATCACGTCCTGCAACTGGTCGCGGAATCCGAACGCCCCGCCCGACTGGTAGTACCCGGTGCGCGCGAAGATGCGGCAGGCAATGGTCTGGTAGAGCAGCCAGCCGTTGGCCAGCACATCGAGTGCGGGGTCGGGGGTGTGCACCTGCACGGCGCCGAGGACGCGGCCCCAGTGCAACCGCACCGCGTCCAGCGCGCCGTGCGCCGCGAGCGGTCCGCGGAAGCGTTGCACCAGGCTTGCCGCCTCGCCCGCGTTGCGCCCGACGCCAAGCCGGAAGACCACCTCGCGATCCTCGCCGGCTTCGAGATGGAACGGCACCTGGACCGCGCCGCACGCATCGAGCCCCGCGCCGACTTTTCCCGACAGCCGCACGCGCGACATCGCCGCGGGGTTGGCGAGCGAGCCGTTGCGCCCGAGGAACTCGGTGCGGTCGCCGCTCACGCCGTGCGCGGGCTCGTCGATGTCGAGGAACGCGACGCGCTCGGGAAACTCCGTGTTGTAGGAGTTGCGCGCCGTGAGCGCGCCGCTGCGCGACTCGATCTCGGTGATCACGTGCATCGCGGTCTTGGGGCGCAGGTCGCCCAGCACCCATTCGACGTACCCCGTGGCCGAGAGCTTGCGCACGCGCCCCGACGCGTTGCGCACCTTGAGCACGGAGAATTTCACCGGCGCGTCGATCGCCACGTACACCCACAGCTCGGTGTGGATGCCGTCCTCGCGGTGCTCGAACACGCTGTAGCCGAATCCGTGGCGCGTCGCATAGGCGCCGCTGCCGCGGCGCGGCGCGATCGTCGGCGACCAGAAATGCCCCGTGTCCTCGTCGCGCAGGTAGATCGCCTCGCCCCCCGCGTCGCTCACCGGGTCGTTCTCCCAGGGCGTCACGCGGAACTCGTGTGCGTTTTCGCTCCACGTGTAGGCGCTCCCCGCCTCCGAGACGAGTGTGCCGAAGCCGGGGTTCGCCAGCACGTTCGACCACGGCGCCGGCGTCGACTGACCGGCCAGCGTGGTGATCACGTATTCGGAGCCCTCGGGCGTAAAGCCGCCGAGCCCGTTGGACAGCACCAGCTTGCGGTAAGGCAACTCGTCGGCGAGCAACTCGGGATTGTGCGCGCGCGAGGGGGCGAGGCGCCCGATGGGTGTTTCGGCCGCGGGGCGCCGCGACACCTGGTCCAGCAGCGAGCCACGGCGGTCGGTGATGATGGCACGCGCCACCGATTGCAGCAGGATGCGGTCCTCCTCCGAGATCTGGTCGGCGCGGCGCACGAAGATGCCGCCCGGCCGTTCGATCACGTGTGCATCCACACCCGCCGCGATGAGGCCCATGATCTGGTCCTGCAGCAGCTGGCGGTAGCCGCCGCGGTCCTCGTTCCAGATCACCAGGTCCACCACCAGCCCCTTGAGCCGCCAGTAAGCGTGTGCCTGCACCAGGCGGCGCACGAGCTCGATGTTCTCCGAGCTGCCGATCTGCAGCAGCACGATGGGCAGGTCGCCTGATATGGAATAGCTCCACAGGCCCGATTGCCCGCGCCGGTTGCGGAACAATACCGGCGGCAGCGCGCGCAGCGACGCATTGGCGTAGATGACGTTGCCGGCCAGGCGCGCGTAGAGCTGCGCGTCGGATTCGGTGGCGTTGATCTGGCGCAACGTCACCCAGCTGTGGGTCCACGCAAGCTCGAAGACGCGGTCGGCCAGGCGCCGATCCTGGTACTTGCCCACCAGCCGCAACGCCGCCTCGCGCGTGTCCGCCATGCCGGTGGCGATGTCGAGGGTGGCGGTCTGCTGCGGCTCGAGCGTGAAGCGGTGGCGGATCGCCACGATCGGATCGAGGACCGAGCCCTCGCTGCCGGACAGCGGCCCCGCGCCGGTCATCGCCTGCGGGTTGGCCGTGCTGCGCCCGCGGCCCAGGAACTCCATGCGGTCGGTTTCGTACGAGACCTCCAGCGACTGCGCGCCGTGCAGCGCGGCCAGGTGCAGCATCCACGGCGCCGCCTCCACGCGCGAACGCGGCCGGCGCGTGCACAGGATCGCGTGGCGCAGGGCCACGATTTCGGTCTGCACAAAGAGGTTGGAAAACGCCGGGTGCAGCGCGTCGGCCGCCGCGGCGGCGATCGCCACCTCCGCATAACTGGTCACCTCGATCGTGCGCCGCGTACGCGACCGGTTGGGGATGCGCAGGCGCCGCAGCTCGATGTCGTCTTCGGGAGAGACCGCGATTTCGGTATGCGACTCGATATCGTTGTCGAGGCGGCGGAACTCGGCGCGCGCCTCGGTGAAGATGGCCTCGTAACGCGTCGCCCGCCGCAGGGTCGGCTGGTAGGCGCCGGACCAGTATTCCCCGCTTGCCACGTCGCGGATGTAGCAGAACGTGCCCCACGAATCGCGCGTGCGGTCCTCGCGCCAGCGCGTGACCGCGAGTTCGTTCCAGCGGCTGCTGCCACCACCCGCGCTCGTGACCATCACGTGGTAGCGACCGTTGGAGAGCAGCTGCACTTCGGGCACCGGCGTATTGGGGCTGCCGATCACTCGCACCGGCGCCTCTTCGGCCACGGAAAGCGCGCGCATCGAGTCGAGCTCGGGCGGGTGCGCGTAACGGGCGGCGGCCTTGGGGATGCGCTCCTGCAGCAGCAGCAAGGTGGCCTTGAACAGCGGGTCGGAAGAGAATCGCCGCTGCATCGGGCGCCCGCGCAACAGATGGTCGAGCGACAGCAGGATCATGCCCTGGTGGTGGGCCATGAACGAGCGCACCACCACGTTGGTGAGCCCACGCGGCATCCGCGCCGGCGTGTAGTCGATCGCCTCGTACAGGCCGTAACGGCCCGCAAGCCCCTCGCCCGCCAGGCGCTGGAGGTTCACACACGATTCCTCGGGCGCCACCATCAGCGCCAGCGCGCTGGCATACGGCGTCACCACCAGGTCGTCGGCCAGCCCGCGTTTGGTGCCCAGGCCCGGCACGCCGAAGGCGCGGTACTGGTAGTTCAGCGCGGCGTCGACGGCGTTGTAGCCCGATTCGGAAATTCCCCACGGCACGCCTCGCTGCCTGCCGTACGCGATCTGGCGTTCCACCGTCACGCGGCAAGTGCGCCCCAGCAGCGTGTCGTCGTAACTCGGCATCACCACCAGCGGCATCAGGTACTCGAACATCGATCCGCTCCACGACAGCAGCACCGATTCGCCCCCGGACGTGGTCAGCAGCCGCCCGAGCGCGAACCAGCTCTCCTGCGGCACGCCGCCCTGCGAGATGGCGACGAAGTTGCCCAGGCGCGCCTCCGAGGCGAGCAGGTCGTAGTAGCCCGGGTCGACGCGGCGCTCGGATACGTTGTAGCCGATCGCAAACAGGTGGCGCGACTCGTCGTACAGGAAATCGTATTCGACGCGGCAAAACGCCTCGATCTGCGTGACCAGCCGGGCGACCTGGCCCAGGCGTTCGTGCGCGGGGTGGCCGGGTGGCGCGCCGGCCGCCAGTTCGCGCAGCGTGGGGGTGGGGAGGTCGGGCGCCACCGGCTCCAGCAGCGCGAGATCTTCGCGCAGCACCAGGCACTGGCGAACCAGCGCGTCGATCCAGAATCGCGCCTCGCTGCCCGGCTCGCCGGTGATGTGGGCATCGAGCTCGTCCACCTCCGCGCCGATCTGTTCGATGCGCCGGCGCGCTTCGCCGTGGCCGGGCACCGGCTCGTCACACGCCGCCTGCACCGCGCGCTCCAGGCGCTCGAGCGCGGCGGGCGCCTCCTGGCCCGCGGCTTCCGAAAGGACGTGCACCGTGTCTCGCAGGCCCTCGAGCACACGCGGCCCCACGATCGCCTCGTCGCCCAGCGCCAGCAGGCCCGCGCGCAGCGTCATCAGGTGGCCTACCAGGTTGCCGCTGTCCACCGCGGACACATAAAGCGGCGGCAACGGCTCCAGCGTGAGGGTGTTGTACCAGTTGAAGAAGTGGCCCTCGTGGCGCTGCATCTCGTTCATGGTGCCGAGGGCGTTGGCGGTGCGCAGCAGCAGCTGCCCGGCCGGGATGTAGCCGAAGTCGTAGGCGCCCAGGTTGGCCAGCAGGCCCAGGCCCATGTTGGTGGGCGAGGTGCGGTGCGCGACGGTTGCCACCGGGTGCTCCTGGAAGTTGTCCGGGGCGAGCCAGTGGTCCTCGGGTCCGGCGAACTCCTCGAAAAACGCCCACGTGCGCCGCGACAACCTGCGCAGGAACCGCAGCTGCTCGGGCGCAAGGCGCGCCTCGCGCCGCGCCGCCGGCCGGCTTGCCCACCACGCGATGGCCGGCGACAGCAGCCACAACAGCAGGATGGGCGCGGCGGCGGCGAGCGCTTGTGGCGAGGTGGTGGCCGCCGCCGCCGCCGCCGCAACAGCAATCACCGGCGCGATCCACATCGAGCCCACCGGCGCCACCGAATCGGCCGACGACGCATTCCACTCGAGCAGCCGGCGGTGCGACACCAGCATCCGCCAGGCAGTGCGCGCGATGGCGTCGAGGTTCACCGTCGCCTCGTACGGCAGGCAGGTGATGGCGAAGGCCGCCTGGGCCGCGCTGCGCCCCGCCACCGCGGCGGTGCCGGCCACGTGCAGCCGCAGCGGGACACCTTCGGGCTTGCGCATCAGCTCGAGCGCCACGGCGCTGGCCGAAGGCAGCGCCACCACCGCAACCACCACCAGGGTCCACAACGCGGGGCTGCCGAGCAAAGTCCAGCCGAGCAGCAGCAGCAGCGTGAGCGCCGGGGCCACCAGGCTGCGGCGCAGGTTGTCGAAGAGTTTCCAGAGCGAAAGGGCCGACAGCGGGTTCGCCAGCCGCGTGCCGCCCGGGCCCGGCACCGAGGACAGCAACCAGCCGCACAGTTGCCAGTCGCCACGGATCCAGCGATGGCGCCGGCTCATGTCGGCGCGGTAACTCGCGGGGTTTTCCTCGTAGAGCTGCACGTCGCTCAGCAGGCCCGAGCGCGCGTAACAGCCTTCCAGCAAGTCGTGGCTGAGCACGCGGTTGTCGGGCAATTGCCCGCCGAGGACGCGCTCGAAGGCATCGACGTCGTAGATCCCCTTGCCGATGAACGAACCCTCGCCGGCGACGTCCTGGTAGACGTCGGAGATGGCGCGTGTGTAGGGATCGAGTCCCGGCTCGCCGCGATTCATGCGCGCGTACCACGACCGGTTGGCGCCCGGCAGGCTCACGCTGACGCGCGGCTGGAGGATCCCGTAGCCCTCGGTCACGCGCCCGCCGGCGGTTGCGAAGCACGCGCGGTTCAACGGGTGCGCCATCACCGCCACGAACTGGCGCGCCGCATCCCGCGGCAGCTGCGTATCGGTATCGAGCGTGATCACGTACCGCACGCTGCCGAGCAGCAGCGCGCGGCCCACCACCAGCGCGAACCGGTCCGCGGCCGCGCCGCGCAGCAGCGCATTCAGGTCCTCGAGCTTGCCGCGCTTGCGCTCGCGGCCCATCCACACCTTCTCCTGCGGGTTCCACAGGCGCGGGCGGTGCAGCAGGAAAAACGCACCGCCGGACGCGCCGCCGGCGTCCGGGTATTTGAGGTTCAGGCCCTCGATGCCCTCGCGCGCCAGGCGCACCAGCGGCGCGTCGGCCTCGAGCTCGCACGCGTTTGCATCGCGCAGGTCCGTGAGCAGCGCGAAATGCAGGTGGTCGTCGCGGTTGGCGAGGAAGCGGACCTCGAGGGCCTCCACCAGCGCCTCGATGCCTTCGGGCGACGTGAGCATCGTGGGCACCACCACCAGCGTGCGAAGGCCGCCGGGCAGCCCGCGCGAGAAGTCCATGCGTGGCAACGGGCTCGGCGACACGGTCAGCGTCGCAACCCAGTTGACCATGCCGACGGCGAGCTGGCTCGTTGCCACCAGCACCAGGATGCCCACCACCACGGCCAGCGCGGCCTCGGCCCCATCGGCGCTGGCACGCGACACCAGCACGGCGGCCAGCAGCGCGGTGGTCACCGCGATGGCGCCGAAGTAGGCCGGGAGCGGGAAACGCTTCCAGGCCCGGCGAACCTTTTCCCTGGGCCCGACACGCATCGACGCGCGCCGCTCGAGGCTCGGGCGCCCCTTGTCGACCAGATAGAAACCCACGTGTGCGGCACGGTCGCCCTCGCCGGTGGCCCCGGCGCCGGCGTCGGCGCGCTGCCGGGCCAGCAGCACCGCGGTGCGCGCGACGTCGATTTCGGGCAACGCGCCGTGTTTGGCGATCTCCTCCACGGCGTGGCGGTAGCGGTCGCGGGTGGCGAAATCCATCGCGGCGTAGATGCCGCCGGGGTCACCGCGCAGCTCGCGCTCCACCGCGCTCTGGGCCTCGACGAAGTCGCGCCAGTTCATCGAGCCCAGGAACCGCAGGCTGCCGATGGTGTTGCCGATCGAGACCTGGGCGCCGGCCTGTTCCTGCGATTCCGCATGCACCAGCTGCTCGATCGACCGGCCCGATTCCGACAGGCGCTGCTCGATCCACGTGAGCGGCAGCGCCAGGGCCGCGCTTTGCCCCTGGAGCTTGCGCGCCAGCTCGGCGACAAACGCGCTCACCATCGGCGGGTCGGAGCGCGCCATGTCGGCGATCACGAGGATGAGGTTGCGCGGATCCTTCTCCGCCACTTCCATCATCTGTTCGGCCCACACGTCGGCGCGATCGCGGTTGATGTTCCCCGCGCCGACGTGCACCGCCACGCGGCGCAGGTTCTCGATCAGCGCCAGGCGCAGCATGATCGGGATCGCCCACAACTCACCCAGCCGCAGCGGCATCACGGTCTGGTAGGCGGCGACGAAACGCGACAGGCTTTCCGCGTCGACGCGTCCGTCACCGTGCGAGATGGCTTCGAGGGCGAGGTCGTAGACGCGTGGCAACCGGGCCGAGGGCCCGTGGCTCAGGCGTGGAAGCTCCCGGCTGTAGTCCTTGGGGAAATGGCGCCGGGCGGTGCGGATCTGCTCTTCGATGAGGTAGAAATTGTCGAGCAGCCATTCCGCGGCCGGCGTGGTGC
>JBBREI010000015.1:0-34994 GCA_038203035.1 Burkholderiales bacterium | reverse complement strand
CAGCTGGCCGGCCTGCTCGAGGATCGGATAGGCGGTGGAGCAGAAAAACGAGTTGATGCGGCGCAGGTCGCTGATGAGGTCGAGGTGCAGCGAGCTGGTCTCGATCGCCTGCACCGACATGCCGGCGAGGCGGTCGAGGTGGGAATCATGGAAGGCGCGTTCCATGTCACGGAAGCGTTCCTTCTCCATCAGGAGCTGATGCGCGCTCTTCACGTCGCCATTGAGGAACACGGAAAGGCCGAGGCGCAGGTTCACGACCAGCTTCTCGTTCAACTGCGTGATCTCGTTCATGCCGGCCTCGGAGAACGACAGGCGCTGCGAGATCTTCTTGTCGCGCACGTCCTGCATGATGCGCTCCATGATGTCGCCCACGTGCTCGAGGTTGATGGTGAGCGACATGATCTCGGCCCAGCGGCGGCTGTCTTTCTCGTCGAGCGCCTCGCGGCTGATCTGGGTGAGGTAGAGCTTGACCGCGGTGTAGAGCCGGTCGACGTCATCTTCGAGCTTGATGACCTCCTCCACCTTGGCGAGGTCGTTGGTGCGGATGGCCTCGAGCATGCCGTGCAGCATCTGCTCGATGGTATCGCCGATGCGCAACGTCTCGCGCGCGGCGTTGGCGAGCGCGAGCGGGGGCGAATCGATCGCCGCCAGGTCAAGGTGCTTGGGCTCGGTCTGTGGCACGCGTTCGGACACCTGCGGCAGGAAACGCTGCACCAGCGCGGCCACCTTGTCCGTGAGCCCAAGGAAAACGATCGCGAGCGTGACGTTGAAAAGCACGTGGAAATGGACCACCTGCCGCCTCGGGTCGCTGTCGAACCTATCGATGAGGTCCAGCCCATAGGGCAGGAGGGTTGCGCAGACAACGCAGCCGGCGACCTTGAAGAGCAGGTTGCCGAATGCGACGTTGCGCCCGCCCCCGGGCGTGCGGGCATTGACGAGCAGGGCGAGGAATCCGCTGCCGAGGTTGGCGCCCAGCACCAGGCACAGCGCCACGGGCACGGACACCACGTTGCTGGCGGCGAGCGTGGCCGAAAGCAGCACTACCGCCAGGCTCGACCACGAGAACACGGTGAACACTGCGCCGATCAGCATGTCCAGCATCGGGTCGCCGGTGAGTGTTGCGAATATCACCTTGGCGCCGGCACCCTGCGTGATCGGGTGGGTGGCCTGCACCACGAGCTGCAGCGCGAGGATGATGAGCCCCAGGCCGATGAGCACGCGGCCGATCTGGCCCAGCCTGGTGTTGCGGCGCGTAAGGAAAAACACCACGCCGAAGAAGATCAGCAGCGGCGAGAGCCAGGAGAGGTCGAGGGAGAACACCTGCGTCATCAGCGCCGTGCCGACATCGGCGCCCAGCATGATGGCGAGCGCCGCGGCGAGCCCGATCAGGTTCTGCGAAACAAACGAGCTGGCGATGAGCGCGGTGGCGCTGGAGGACTGCACCAGTGCCGTGACGCCCAGGCCCGCGACGAAGGCCGAACCGCGGTTGGAGACGCTTTTCGAGAGCACGCGCCGCAGGTCCGCGCCGAGGACGCGCAGGATGCCGGTGCGGACGATGTGTGTCCCCCACACCAGCAGGGCGACACTCGAAAGCAGGTTCAGGAGCGTCTGCATCAATTGCCGGGAAGGCTGAAGGTCTTGAGGTTGGTGAAGCTCTTGATCGCCTCCTGCACGCCTTCCTTGTACCCCAGCCCCGAATCCTTGATTCCACCGAACGGGGTCAATTCGAGGCGATATCCGGGCACCTCCCGCACGTTGACGGTGCCCACATGCAGGTCGGAGACGAAGCGGTTGATGTAATCGAGGCGGTTGGTACAGACGGCCGACGACAGTCCATAGGCAGTACCGTTGGAGATCGCAACCGCCTCGTCGATGTTGCGGAAGCGGATCACCGGCGAGACCGGGCCGAAGGTTTCCTGCATCACCACCGTCATTTTCGGATCGACGAGGTCGAGCACGGTGGGCGAATAAAGCGCGCCCTGGCGTTCGTTGCCCACCAGCAGCCTGGCGCCCTGGGAGACCGCCTCGTTGACGCGTGCTTCGAAGGACATGGCCGCGGCTTCGTCGATCACCGTGCCCATCTCCAACTTTGCGTTCATCGGGTCGCCGAAGCTCCAGGCCTTCGTCTTGGCGACAACGAGATCCACGAACCGGTCGGCCACGGCTTCGTGCACCAGCATGCGTTTGACCGCCGTGCAGCGCTGGCCGCTGTTCTTGTACGAACCCTGCACCGCAAGTGTCGACGCCTCTTCGATGTCGGCGTCTTCCATGACGATGATCGGGTCGTTGCCGCCCAGCTCCAGCACCATGCGGCGGTAGCCGGCCTTCGAGGCGATGTATTTGCCCACGCCCACCCCGCCCGTGAAGGTGACGAGGTCCACGTCGCTGTTGGTGATGAGCTCGTCGGCGATTTCGCGCGGATCCCCCGTGATCACCTGGAACATCTCGCGCGGCAGGCCGGCTTCGTACAGCAGATCCGCGAGGTAATACGCCGACATCGGCGTCTTTTCGCTGGGCTTGAGCACCATGCGGTTGTTGGTCGCGATGGACGGCGCCACCTTGTGCGCGACCTGGTTCATCGGGTGGTTGAACGGGGTGATGGCCGAGATCACGCCCAGCAGCGGATCGCGCCGGGTGTAGACGCGGCGGTTCTTGCCGTGCGGCGTGAGGTCGCAGGAGAACGACTGGCCGTCGTCCTTGAGCGTCTCGATGGCGGCGAAGGTGAAGACGTCGCAGACGCGGCCGACTTCATAGATGGAGTCCTTCTTCGACAGGCCCGACTCCCTGGTGATCAGGTCGGAGGCCTGCGCCACGCGCCCACGCAGCAGCTCGGCGGCCTTGTTCATGATCGTGGCGCGCTCGTAACGCGTGAGCTTCGATTTGAACGCCTGCGCGGCAGCGAACGCCTTGCGCACGTCGTCGACCGTGGCCTTGGGCACGGTGCCCACGACCTCGCCGGTGAAGGGATACCGGACCTCGATGACACGTGTGGGGACGGGCCTGGTTTGGGGTCCGTCCCCGATTTTCGTCTCGATCATGGCGATCAGTCCGCGGCGGCGGCGGCGGGCACGCGCGCCTCCAGGTGGTTGAGGGCGATGTCGAGGATGTCGAAATTGCGCAGGCGCCCGGCCGGCATGTCGACCACGCGACGGTTGAAGAGCAGCGGCACGGTCTGCTCCGAGATGCCGCCGTGGCTGCGCAGCGGCGCATCCAGGCCCGAGAGGTCGTGGCGCGAGGCGCTGGTGCCCAGGACCACGTGTTTGGTCGAGACCACGACGAGGTCGCCGATGCGATCCGGTGGCAGCTCGAAGCGCTTCGCAGCCTCGGCGTTGGTGAGCACCACCTCGATGCCTTCGGTGGCCTTGAGCTTCGCGGCGACCGTTTGCTGGTCCGCGCCCTCGACATAGATCGTCGCGAAGGAGCCGAGCGCGCCGTGGTGGACCACGTACGGGTCGGTGATCGGCAGGATCACGCGCGCCTTCTCCTTGCCGATCCAGCCGTCGATGGCGTCCTGCAGGTAGATCACGTTGGGGGTGCCGTCGGCCTTCTGCTTCGCGTTCATGCCGTGGTCGGCGGTGAGCGCGATGATCGCGCCCAGCGCATCCATCTTCGCCAGGTACTTGTCCATCATGGCGTAGAACCTGTTGGCGCCATCCGTGCCCGGCGCGAACTTGTGCTGGATGTAGTCGGTGGTGGACAGATACATGATGTCGGGGCGCTGCTTCTCGAGCAGCTTCACCCCGGCGGCGAACACGAACTCCGAAAGCTCCGCGCTGTAGACCGAAGGCACCGGCATACCCACCAGGTCGACCACGTTTTCGATGCCGTTTTCGGCCATCGTGGCGTCGGCCGCCTTCTCCGACGAGAAGCAGATGCCGCCCTGGAGCTTGTGGCCCAGCAGCTTGCGCAGCTTGTCCTTGGCCGTGATCACCGCGACCCTGGCGCCCGCATCCCCGAAAGCGGCGAACACGGTGCCGGCGCGCAGGTATTTGGGGTCGTTCATCATCACTTCGGCGTCGGCATCGCGGTCGTAGAAGAAGTTGCCGCAGATGCCGTGCACCGCGGGCGGGGCGCCGGTGACGATCGAGAGGTTGTTGGGGTTGGTGAACGAGGGCACCACGCAGTCGCCCTTGAATGCCGTGCCGGGGCCCAGCAGCTTGGCGATGAAGGGCGCGACGCCGGCCTTTGCGGCCTCCGTGAGGTAGTCGTATTCGCAGCCGTCGACGCAGACCACTACGAGCGGCTCGGTATTGCGCCGGTAGGTGCGGCCGTTGACTTCGATCGTGTTCATCTATTTTCTCCGGGGCTTGGGCGCGGGCGGCGCGTGGGCGTGCGCGGGACGATCGAGCGTCTGGTGCAGGCGCTCGCGGCTTTCCATCGCGTGCTGGTACAGGAGGTCGGATGCGCGGTCGGCATTGCCGCGCGCAAGGGCTTCGACAATCGCCAGGTGCTCGTTTGTCGAGGTGGGGAAGCTGCCGGGGCCGTGGGCGAGGGTTTCACGGCGATACAGGTGCAATTCGTTCACCAGGCGACGGTAGGTCGCCAGCAGCGTGGCGTTGCCGGTGTATTGCGCCAGCAGGTCGTGGAAACGCACGTTCAGCGGGTAGTACTCGTCAACGCTGCGGGCCCCGGCGGCCTTCTGCATGCCGAGCAGCAGCTCGTGCAGTTCCTGGACCTGCGCCGGCGTGCAGCGCTCGGCGGCCAGGCGTCCGATGAGCGCATCCAGGCCCGCGCGGACTTCATAGAGCTCGTCGGCCTCGAAGTGCGAAAGGCTGCGCACGAAGACGCCGCGGTTCTTTTCCGTGCGCACCAGGCCGGCTTGTTCCAGGGCCCGGAACGCCTCCCGCACCGGGCCGCGGGAAACCTTGAGCGCCTCGGCGACATCGGCCTCGTTGAGCTTGGCGCCCGGCAGGATCTCGCCCGCGAGGATGCGCCGCTCCAGTTCGTGGCGCACGACGGTGGTGAGGGAATGGCTGCGGATGAGCTCGAGGTTGGCGATCGACACGAGGAGGTCGGCTTGACAGGTAATCGGTAGATTGTAAACAATCTGCAAAGTCCCGGCAAGCATAGGAACCCCAATATGACCACGCGACGTGACGCATTGAAGTCCGCGGCGCTGCCGTCAGGATCCTCGGATCCCGCGTGTCGGCAGGTCGCCTGCGTCCCCGAATCTCAGCGTCCAGCGCCGATGAAGTTTTTCCCCCGCACGCCATCGAGGGCGGTGAGGACCATGCGTCGTGAATCGTCGTCGGTGACGCCGTAGGCTCCAAAATCCGTTTTTACGCCAACCGCGTGGAGGAATTGGGTCAACCTCGCCGGAGCGCCCTGGAGGTCGCCGTCGAATATCTGCGCGAGGACCGCGTCACGCGCCGGATCGATGCCGAGCGCACGGCCCAGGACCATCGGAAGGGTGAACGAGCAGGCGATGCCGTGGGGCAGCCCGAAGCGCAGCGTCATCTCGTAGGAGATGGAGTGCGCGAGCGCCGTCTTGGTATTGGAGAAGGCGAGGCCGGCCTTGAGCGCGGCCAGCGCCATGCGGGCGCGCAGCTCGAGGTCGCGCGGCGACTTCATCAGCGCGGGCAGGGTGGCCAGCACCTCACGCGCTGCCGAAATCGCGAACATGTCCGAGACCGGATTGGAGTTCACGTTCCAGATCGATTCGAGCGCGTGCGACAACGCGTCGAGCCCGCTCTGCAGCGTGACCGAGGCCGGCAGCGTGAGCATCAGCTGCGGATCGATGATCGCGGTCTCGGGCCAGGTCTCCTTGAGGTGCAGGGAATGCTTGCGCTGCGTGGCCTGCTCCCAGATCGTGGCCCAGGGCGTGACCTCGCTGCCGGTTCCGGCCGTGGTCGGGACGGCGATGAGCGCCTTGGTGCGATGCGGCGTGAACGCGGCGCCCCTGGCGAGCAGCGCCAGCAACTCGTCGAAGTCGCCGCTTGCGGTGCCGACCATCAGCGCCTTGGCGGTGTCGATGGCGCTGCCGCCGCCAACCGCCACCAGCGCTTCGCAATCCGCATGGTCGCGCCAGAAGCGCGCATACATCGGCGCGAGGTAGCTCACGTCGGGATTGGGCTCGATGCGATCCTCGACGCCCAGCAGCCGCGAGCCGAGGAGGGCGCGCACGCGCGCGACCAGCCCGAGGGATTCGGCTTCCGGAAAGGTGACGAGCACGGCGCGGCGTCCCGCGAGCGCCGCGGGCAACTCGTCCAGCGCCCCGGCGCCGATGCGAAGGGCGACCGGGTTGTGGTATCGGTGGGTCATTGGCTCTTGACGCGGGGCGCGGCGGCGCGATCGAGGGCGGCGTGCAGGCGTTCGCGGCTTTGCATGGCGTGTTCGTAGAGCAGCCTGCCGGCACGGTCGCAATCCTTGCGGGCGAGGGCGTCGACGATGTCCGCGTGTTCGCGCGTGGAAGTGGGAAAGCTGTCGGCCCCGCGCGCAAGGGTCGCGCGGCGATAGAGGTGCAGTTCGTTGACCAGGCGCCGATACGCGGCGATCAGCGTGCCGTTGGCGGTGAGCTCCACCAGCCGGTCGTGGAAGCGCACGTTGAGCGGGTAGTAGGCGTCGACGTCCTTGTCGCGCGCCGCGTGCTGCATCTGCTTGAGGAGCCCACGCAGCTGCGCAAGCTCGCGCGGGCGGATCCTCCTGGCCAGCAGGCGGCCCACCAGCTCGTCGAGGCCCGCGCGCACCTCGTAGATCTCGTCGGCTTCCTCGATCGACACCTGGCGCACGAAGACCCCGCGGTTCTTTTCCATGCGCACGAGTCCCGAGGACTCCAGCGCGCGGAACGCCTCGCGCACCGGCCCGCGCGAGACGCTGAGCTGGCCGGCGATGTCTTCTTCGTTGATCTTGTCGCCGGGCGCGAGCACGCCGGCGAGGATGCGCCGCTCCAGTTCGCGATGGACCAGGGTGGTCAGCGACTGGCTGCGGAGCAGCTCGAGGGCGTCGGTGGGAGGGGCCGTAACCATGTTGTCACTCGAAAGGATTATCTTGACATTAAATCGTTACAGTTTGTAGATTGTCAACAATCTGTTCCCGCAACTGAGAATCTCTTTCTTAAATGATCGCCGGCGCCCCCCTGTCCATTCGCACCCTTTCCAAATCGTTCGGAGCGCCCCAACTCGCGCTCAAGTCGGTCTCGCTTGACCTCAAGCCGGGCGAGATGGTGGCGCTCATCGGCGCCTCCGGGTCCGGCAAGTCGACTCTGCTTCGCCATATCTCCGGCTTCATCGGCGGGGACGCAGGCTCCGGAGAGGTGAAGGTGGGTGAAAGCGTGATGCAGGCCAATGGCCGCATCGCAAGTGACATCCGCAAGCTTCGAGGCGACGTCGGTTTCGTTTTCCAGCAGTTCAACCTGGTGGGCCGCCTCTCGGTCATGACCAACGTGCTGGTGGGCCTGCTGCCGCGCGTCCCCTATTGGCGCAGCCTCACCATGAGCTTCAGCGAGGAGCAGAAGGCCGAGGCGTGGCGCGCGCTCAAGAGCGTAGGCATCGAAGGCATCGCCTGGCAGCGGGCGAGCACGTTGTCCGGCGGACAGCAGCAGCGCGTGGCGATCGCGCGCGCGCTGGTGCAGCGTGCCCGCATCATCCTTGCCGACGAGCCGATCGCCTCGCTCGACCCGGAAAGCGCCCGCAACGTGATGGAGATCCTCGAGCGCGTGAACGGCGAACATGGCATCACCGTGCTGGTGTCGCTGCACCAGGTGCAGTTCGCGCGCCGCTTCTGCGCGCGCACCATCGCCTTGCGGCTGGGCGAGGTGGTGTACGACGGGCCTTCGGCGGACCTCACGGCCCCGCTCCTGCGCAACCTTTACGGCACCGCGGTGGAAGAACTGCTCGACGGCACCGGGACACTCGATGCCGTCATGAACGATCCGGTAGTCAACGCAACGCTCGCGGCCAGCGCCGCGGCATAAAGGGAGAGACCACGATGAAACGTCACATCCAGGCGCTGCTCGCGTCGGCCGCATTGCTGTTCGGCGCCGCGGCCGGCGCGCAGGAAATCAACTTCGGCATCATCTCGACCGACAGGAGCGCGGCGATCAAGTCGCTGTGGGACCCCTTCATAGAGGACATGCAGAAGCAGACCGGCCTCAAGGTGAACGCGTTTTTCGCCACCGACTACACCGGCATCATCGAGGCGCAGCGCTTCAACAAGATCCAGGTGGCCTGGTACGGCAACAAGAGCGCCATCGAGGCGGTCGACCGCGCGCAGGGCGAGGTGTTCGCGCAGTTCGTCGACCTGCACGGCACCCCCGGCTACTACAGCTACCTGATCGTGCACAAGGACAGCCCGATCAACAATCTCGATGACATGTTCAGGAACGGCAAGAACCTGACCTTCGGCGCGGGCGACCCGCAGTCGACGTCGGGCACGCTGGTGCCGGGCTACTACGTGTTCACGCAACGCGGCGTCGAGGCCAAGGACACCTTCAAGGTCGTGCGTCCCGCCAGCCACGGCATCAACCTGCTGGCGGTGCTCAACAAGCAGGTGGACGTCGCGACCAACAACAGCGAGGAGCTCGACAAGCTGCAGCTCAAGGACGCGGAGAAGCGCAAGGACGTGAAGATCATCTGGACCTCGCCGCTGATCCCGCGTGATCCGCTGGTCTGGCGCAAGGACCTGCCGGCCGACACCAAGGCGAAGATCAAGAAGTTCGTCCTCGGCTACGGCAAGGACCAGCGCGAAAAGGACATCCTCAAGGGCATGCAGCAGATCGCGGGCTTCAAGGAATCGACCGACGCCCAGCTGATCCCGATCCGCCAGCTCGAATACGCCAAGGACCGCGCCAAGGTCGCCGGCGACACCACGCTTTCGGATGGCGAAAAGGCCGCCAAGACGAAGGAAATCGACGCGAAGCTGGCGGCTCTGGCCAAACAGGGTCAATGAACGCAGCGTTGATCCCGCCGGGGGCGCTATCGCCCCCGGACGCCGGCAAGCGCACGCTTTCGCAGGCGATCGGCTGGGCGGTGCTGATCCTGGTGCTGGGCTGGGCGTGGAAGGGCGCGGACATGCGGCCGATGGATCTCTTCAGGGATTCCGGCAACATGGCCAAGTTCCTGTCGGAGTTCTTCCCGCCGAATTTCCGCGAGTGGCGCTCGTACCTGCGCGAGATGGTTGTGACGCTGCACATCGCGATCTGGGGCACCGTGCTCGCGATCGTGTGTGCGGTGCCTTTCGGTCTGCTCTCCTCCTCGAACATCGTCCCGTGGTGGGTCTACCAGCCGGTGCGCCGGCTGATGGACGCGTGCCGCGCGATCAACGAGATGGTGTTCGCGATGTTGTTCATCGTGGCCGTCGGCCTGGGGCCGTTCGCCGGTGTGCTGGCGCTCTGGATCCACACCACCGGAACCCTTGCCAAGCTCTTTTCCGAGGCGGTCGAGGCGATCGATCCGCGCCCCGTGGAGGGCGTGCGCGCCACCGGCGCCAGCGCGATCGAGGAAATCTTCTACGGCGTGATCCCGCAGGTCCTGCCGCTGTGGATTTCGTATTCGCTTTACCGCTTCGAGTCGAACGTGCGCTCCGCATCGGTGGTTGGCATGGTGGGCGCGGGCGGCATCGGCGTGATCCTGTACGAGGTGATCCGCGGTTTCGAATACGCGCAGACCGCGGCGGTGATGCTCATCATCATCGTCTTCGTGACCACCATCGACCTCGCATCCGCACGCATCCGCAAGCTCTTCATCTAGGATAGGCGTTTCCAAACCCAGGGAGGATCCCATGAAAGCCCCGTTTCGCCCCGCATTGCTGCTTGCCGCGTTTGCTTCGGCCGTGTCGCTTTCGGCCCACGCCCAGAAAACCGAGCTGCTCGTCTACACGGCGTTGGAAACCGACCAGCTCAAGGCCTATACCGAGTCGTTCCAGAAGACCAACCCGAACATCGACCTCAAGTTCGTGCGCGATTCCACCGGCGTGATCACCGCGAAGGTGCTGGCCGAGAAGGCCAATCCCCAGGCCGACGTGATCATGGGGGTGGCCGCCTCGTCGATGGAGATCTTCAAGGCGGAAGGCATGCTTGCGCCCTACGCGCCGGTGGGCTTCGCCACGCTCAACCGCAAGTTCAGCGATTCGGCCAACCCGCCATCGTGGGTCGGCATGGACGTGTTCGCGGCGGTGGTCTGCTACAACACCGTCGAGGGCGCCAAGAAAAAAATCCCCGCGCCCACCAGCTGGGCGGACCTCGCCAAGCCGGTCTACAAGGGGCAGATCACCATGCCGAACCCCGCTTCCAGCGGCACCGGCTATTTCGACGTGACCGCCTGGCTGCAGACCATGGGTGAGGCGGGCGGCTGGAAATACATGGACGCGCTGCACGAAAACATCGCGCAATACACGCACTCCGGCTCCAAGCCGTGCCGCCAGTCGGGGGCGGGCGAGTTCGTGGTGGGCATCTCGTTCGACTTCCGCGGCAACGACGTGAAGACGAAGGGCGCGCCCGTGGACCTGATCTTCCCGAAGGAGGGCCTGGGCTGGGACATCGAGGCCTCGGGCATCGTGAAGACCACCAAAAAGATGGATGCCGCGAAGAAGTTGATGGACTGGACCGCGACCCAGGAAGCCAACCAGGCGTATGCGAAGAACTTCGCGATCGTGGCGCACCCCGCGGTCAAGCCCGCGCTGGCGCATATCCCGGCGGACCTCGAGTCGAAGCTGATCAAGAACGACTTCGCCTTCGCCGCCAGGAACCGCGACAAGATCCTGACGGAATGGCAGAAACGTTACGCGGCGAAGTCGGAACCGAAGTGATGGCATGGACTTCCTCGAACTCACCGGCATCCGCAAGGAGTTCGGGGATTTCCAGGCCCTGAAGGGAGTCAGCCTTGGTGTGCGCCAGGGCGAGCTCATCTGCTTCCTCGGCCCCTCGGGGTGCGGCAAGACGACGCTGCTGCGCATCATCGCGGGGCTCGAGGTGCAGAGCGCCGGCACCATCATCCAGGCCGGGCGCGACATCTCGCGCCTGCCGCCGATGAAACGCGATTACGGGATCGTTTTCCAGTCGTACGCGTTGTTCCCCAATCTTTCGGTCGCCGACAACATCGCCTACGGCCTCGTGAACCGCCGCATGCCGCGGCCGGCGCGCGCGGCGCGCGTGAAGGAACTGCTGGAACTCGTCGGCCTGCCCGACAGCGCCGGCAAATATCCGAGCCAGCTCTCCGGCGGCCAGCAGCAGCGCATCGCCATCGCGCGCGCGCTGGCCACGTCCCCGGGCCTGCTGCTGCTCGACGAGCCCCTGTCGGCCCTCGATGCGCGCGTGCGCGTGCGCCTGCGCGGCGAGATCCGCGGCCTGCAGCAGCGCGTCGGCATCCCCACCATCCTCGTGACCCACGACCAGGAGGAGGCGCGGTCGATGGCCGATCGCCTCGTGGTGATGAAGGACGGCGAGATCGAGCAGATCGGCTCGCCGCACGAGATCTACGCGCGGCCGTCCACACCCTTCGTGGCCGACTTCGTCGGCAAGACCAACCTGTTGCCCGCGACACCCCTGGGCGACAACCGCGTCCAGGTGGGCGAGCAGCGCTTCCAGTGCACCGTGAACTCGGCCGCGGTGAAGGGCGCCGCGCTGCGCCTCTTCTTCCGCCCCGAGGACGTGATGGTGCGCGGCGTCAACGGCTCGACGCCCAACTCGGCGGCCGCGGTGGTGGAAAAGGTCGAATACCTCGGCCCGTACTCTCGCATCACCTTCCGGCTGAACGGCATCGACCAGCCGCTGGTCGCCGACCTTTCGCTCAACGACATGGCGGAATTCCAACCCAAGGCGGGCGATACCCTGCGTGTCGCCGTGCCGCCCGAACGCCTGCTCACCTTCTGATGAGCGCGCTGCCGCGCACCGTCGCGCCGCTCCCCCTGTTCCTCAAGGTCCACTGGAGCGACCGCATCGCACACGCGGGGCTGGTGCTCGCGGCGCTGGTGCTGTTCGTTTTCCTGGTGTTGCCCCTGGGCGCCATCCTGGTGAAAAGTGTGCAGGACAAGGCGGGCGACTTCGTCGGCCTGGCCAACTTCACCGGGTATTTCCGCACGCCCGCGCTCGCGCGCTCGATCTGGAACAGCGTCTGGGTCTCGACGCTGGTGACCGCCATCACCATCCCGCTGGCGTTCACCTTCGCCTATGCCCTCACGCGCAGCTGCATGCGATTCAAGGCGCTGGTGCGCAACGTGGCGCTGGTGCCGATCCTGGCGCCCTCGCTGCTCGCGGCGATTTCGTTCATCTTCTGGTTCGGCAACCAGGGGCTGCTCAAGGGCGTGCTGATGGGCGCCCAGATCTACGGCGCGCCCGGAATCGTGATCTCGCTGGTGTTCGCCACCTTCCCGCACGCGCTCATGATCCTCGCGACCGCGCTTTCGCTCACCGATGCGCGCCTGTACGAGGCGGCCGATGCGCTGGGCACGGGGACACTGCGAAAGTTCTGGACCATCACGGTGCCGGGGGCAAAATACGGCCTCATCAGCGCGGCCATGGTGGTGTTCACCTACGCGCTTTCGGATTTCGGCATCCCGAAGGTGATCGGCGGCAACTTCAACATGCTCGCCACCGACATCTTCAAGCTGGTGATCGGCCAGCAGGACTTCTCCAAGGGCGCGGTGGTCGGGATCATCCTGCTGTTGCCGGTGGCGGTGACCTTCATCGCCGACTCGTGGGTGCAGAAGCGGCAGTCGGCGCTGCTTTCGGCGCGCTCCGTGCCCTACGTCCCGCGGCCCTCGCGCGGCTTCGACTGGGCGATGACCGCCTATTGCCTGCTGGTCGCGGCGATTTTCCTCGCGGTGCTGGGGATGGCCGTCTACGCGTCGTTCGTGAAGCTCTGGCCCTACAACTTCTCGATGTCGCTCGACCACTACCGCACGGGCCTGGTGGAGGCGGGCGTGTTCGACGCCTATCTCAACAGCGTCTCGCTCGGCGCGTGGTGCGCCGTGGTCGGCGCCGCCTTCATCTTCGCCGTCGCCTACCTGCTGGAGAAGACCCGCAGCCTCGATGGCCTGCGCCCGGTGGTGCGCCTGATGGCGGTGCTGCCCATGGGCGTGCCAGGCATGGTGCTGGGGCTGGGCTACATCTTCTTCTTCGTGCGCGAGGACAACCCCCTGCACTTCCTCTACGGCACCATGGGCATCCTGGTGGTGAACACCATCGTCCACTACTACACCTCGTCGCACCTCACGGCGGTGACGGCGCTGAAGCAGATCGACAACGAGTTCGAAAGCGTGTCGGCTTCCCTGAAAGTCCCGTTCTGGCGCACCTTCTTCCGGGTGACGGTGCCGGTGTGCCTGCCGTCGGTGCTGGACATCAGCCGCTACCTCTTCGTGAACGCCATGACAACGGTTTCGGCGGTGGTGTTCCTGTATTCCCCCAAAACCACACTCGCGTCGGTTGCGATCGTGAACCTGGACGAAGCGGGCGACATCGGCGCCGCCGCCGCCATGGCGACACTGATCGTCGCGACGTCCGCGGCCGTCTGCCTGGTCTATTATTTCCTTCAGGTGTGGCTCGACCGCCGCACGCAGGCCTGGCGGGGGTGACTTTGGAATCGATCGTTCGGTGCCTGCCATGACGTGCACGAAAGTATTCAGTGCTTTTCCACCGTGGCGCTCCATTTCCTCAGTGCCTCTGTGTTTCCGGCTGTAATGCCAGCGCAGCGTAAAGGAACCCAAGATGATCCTCGGTAACGACCCTATCCTGTTGACCCCCGGCCCCCTGACGACCTCGCTGGAAACCAAGCAGGCGATGCTGCGCGACTGGGGCTCGTGGGACGCCGCGTTCAACGCCATCACCACCAGCATGTGCAAGGACCTGGTGGACGTGGTGAACGGCGCGGGGACCCACGTCTGTGTCCCGTTCCAGGGCAGCGGCACGTTTTCCGTCGAGGCCGCCCTTGGCAACCTGGTGCCGCGCGACGCCAAGGTGCTGGTGCCGCAGAACGGCGCCTACTGCCAGCGCATCCTGAAAATCCTCAAGTACCTGGGGCGCGCCAGCGTCGCCCTCGACCTTGCGGAAGACCAGCAGCCCTCGGCCGCCATGATCGAGGAGGCCTTCGCGCGCGATCCCGCGATCACGCACGTGGCGCAGGTGCACTGCGAAACCGGCACCGGGATCCTCAATCCGCTGGCGGAGATCGCGGCGGCGTGCGAACGACACGGCAAGGGCCTGATCGTGGACGCGATGAGCACCTTCGGCGCGGTCGAGATCGACGTGAGGAAATCCGGCATCGAGGCGGTGATCGCGGCCTCGGGCAAGTGCATCGAGGGCCCGCCCGGCATGGCGTTCGTGATCGCACGCCAGTCGTCGGTGGAGAAGTGCCAGGGCAATTCACACTCGCTGGCGCTGGACATGTTCGACCAGTGGACCTACATGCAGAAGACCGCGCAGTGGCGCTTCACGCCCCCCACCCACATCGTGGCGGCTTTCCGGGTGGCGCTCGACCAGTTCAAGGCCGAGGGCGGCGTTGCCGCTCGCGGCGCGCGTTACCGCAGGAACTGCGAGACGCTGGTGGACGGGATGGCGGGCCTCGGCCTCAAGCCCTTCCTGCCGCGCGCGGTGCAGGCGCCCGTGATCGTGACCTTCCACGCGCCGGGCGACGCCAACTACGCCTTCAAGCCGTTCTACGAGAAGGTGAAGGCGCGCGGGTACATCCTCTATCCCGGCAAGCTCACGCAGGTCGAGACCTTCCGCGTCGGCTGCATCGGCGCCATCGACCACAACGAGATGCGCAACGTGGTCTCGGCGGTGGCCGAGACGCTGAAGGAGATGGGGATCAAGCAGGCCGCGCCGGTGAGGACTGCCGCCTACGCTTGAGCGTTTGACTGACCACGGCCAAAGCGGAGCCGAAAAGTGCAACGGCTAGCTCACCGCGCCTTCTCCAGGGCGGTGCGGATGAAGGTGCTTTTTGCATCCGCGTACGCGGCGCGGTCGTTCGGGTATCGCGCGGCCAGCCGGCGCTTGAGCTTCCAGTATTCGTCGGCGAGCGCGGCGTTGTTGCGCAGCACATCGCGGAAGCGCAGGTGGTCGCGCCAGAAGGCCGAGCCGGATACCACGGCGTGCAGGTGGAACGAACCGGGCTGCCCGTCGGGCTTCACGAAGTAGCGCCGCTCCGGGATCGAGCGCTCGAACTCGGGCACGTAGCGGTAGCCGGCCGCGGCGAGCTGGTCCATGTGTTGCTCGACGACGGCGAGCGCCGGCGCGCCCAGCATCACGTCGATGATGGGTTTCGCGCCCAGCCCCGGCACCGCGGTGCTGCCGATGTGTTCGATCTCGACCGCGCCGGCGCCGAAGATGCGCGTAAGGGCCTCGCGTTCGATGTCGAAGACCGCGGGCCACATCGGCGAGTAGGGCGACAGCTCGACCGGATCCGCGGGCAGGCTCATGGCGCCTGCGTGATCCAGTCGCCGCGTCCCTCGAACTCGCGCACCAGGGCGCGGCAGGAATCGGCCAGCCCGTGGTGGGGCCGCTCGAAACGCATCAGCGGCCCCCGGCCTTTCGCGCGGGCAGGGTCCGGAAAAAGGCGTGCATCGCCTGCAGGTCCACGTCGTTGAAGTTCTTCAACGCGTCGAACGGCATGACCTTGCCCACCGCGCTGCCGTCGGGGCGCCGGCCGGTGCGCATCATGGCGATGAAACTGGCGGGGTCCTCATAGAGCTTCATGGCGCTGCCCTCTCCCGGGGTGAGGTTCGCGGCAGGCGGCCAATCCGGCGGCCCGCCGGCAATCCTGCCGCCCGAAAACCCCGCGCCGTGGCAGCCGATACACGTGTTGGCGACGTAGGCGCCGTGCTCCACGCTGGCCGCCACGGCGACCGGCGCCGAGGGCGGCAGGCGATGGTCGATTTTCTCCGAGGCGTCCTTGAACATGCCCGCGCCGTAGAGCGCCCTCACCGTGGCCGGCAGGCGCACCACGGCGCCGGCGCCTTCTCCCGGCGGCAGGCTGCGCACGTAGGCCACCAGGGCGGCGAAATCCGAATCGTTGAGGCGGTTGTAATCCTCGCTCGGCATCATCAGCAGCGCGCGCCCGGAAGGGGTCACGCCATGCCGGATCGAGCGCACCCAGTCGGCCTCGGAATACGTGGCCACCGCGCCCTTGGGCGTGATGTCGGGCGCGCGCGCCTGCATGCCGCCATCGGGATCGTCCACGAACAGGCGTCCCCGGCCCTGCGGCCCATGGCATTCGCCGCAGCCGCGTGAATCGAAAAGGTACTTGCCGAGCTTGAGCGCCTGGGGGTTGCGCGTGTACGCGACCGGCACCACGCGCACCTCGACCGTGCGCTCGAGCTTGCGCTCCCCCATCCACAGGGCCGCGGAAAAGGCCGCGGCGGCCAGGCCCGCGAGGGCGGCCAGCACTGCCAGCGAAACCTTGATGAACTTCAAGTTGCTTCTCCGTGATTGCGGATTTGTCGGCATCATAACGGCCTTGCATGGATCCACACGCCGACCTTTCTCCCAGCCCCTGGGTGCAGCGCTGGCTCCCCCTGGTGCGCCCGGGCGGCGCGGTGCTGGACGTGGCCTGCGGCGCCGGGCGCCACTCGCGCCTCATGGCGCGCATGGGTTTCGAGGTCGACGCGGTGGACCGCGATCCGGGCGCCTTCGCCGTGCCGCCGGCGGGTGTGAGCCTGGTGGGGGCCGACATCGAATCCGGCCCGTGGCCTTACGCGGGGCGGCGCTTCGACGCCATCGTGGTCACCAACTACCTGCATCGGAAGCTGGTGCCGACCCTGGTGGATTCGCTCGGGCCCGGCGGCATCCTGCTGTACGAAACGTTTGCCCGCGGCAACGAAAGATTCGGCAAGCCGTCCAATCCGGCATTCCTCCTGGCGCCCGGCGAGCTGCTGGAAATGGTGCGCGGGCGCCTGCGCGTGCTGGCCTACGAGGACCTGGTGGTCGACCAGCCCCGCCCCGCCGCGGTGCAAAGGCTTTGCGCCCGTCAGGAATCGGCGGCGTCCTAGGGTAAAATCGCGGTTTTCCCAGGTCCCTCGCCCGCATGCTTTCCGGAAGTATCGTCGCCATAGTCACCCCGATGAACGCCGACGGGGCCCTCGACATGCCGCGCCTGAAGTCGCTCATCGATTGGCACGTCGCCGAGGGCACCAACGGCATCGTCATCGTCGGCACCACCGGCGAATCGCCCACCGTGGACGTGCCCGAACATGGGCGCCTGATCGAGGCGGCGGTGGAATACGCGGCCGGCCGCATACCGGTCATCGCCGGCACCGGTGGCAATTCCACGAAGGAAGCGATCGAGCTGCACAAGTTCGCGCAGAAAGCCGGGGCGCAGTATTCGCTCTCGGTGGTTCCCTACTACAACAAGCCCACGCAGGAAGGCCTCTATCGCCACTTCAAGGCGATTGCGGAATCAACCGACCTGCCGGTGCTGCTGTACAACGTGCCCGGGCGCACGGTGGCGGATCTGCACAACGAAACCATCCTGCGCCTGGCGCAAGTGAAGAACATCGTCGGCATCAAGGACGCCACCTCGAACATCGAGCGCGTCACCGACCTGATGATGCAAATGCCCAAGGGGTTCCTCGTCTTCAGTGGCAACGACGACGCGGCACTCGCCTACATCCAGCTGGGCGCGAACGGCGTCATTTCGGTGACCGCCAACGTGGCCCCGCGGCTGATGAGCGAGATGTGCGCGGCCGCGGCCGCGGGCGAATCGGCGCGGGCGATCGCCATCAACAACCGCCTTCTGGGCCTGCACAGGCACCTGTTCGTCGAATCCAATCCCATCCCGGTCAAGTGGGCGTTGCTCCACATGGGCCGCATCGCGGAAGGCATCCGCCTGCCGCTCACGCCGCTGGCCGCGGCGCACCACGAAACCGTCGCCGGAGCGCTGCGCGCCGCCGGCTGCCTCAACTGACGAAGGACCGTTTTCCATGACGCATCTGCATCGCTTCACGCTGGTTGCCGCCGCCCTGGCCCTGTCGGGCTGCTCGTGGTTCGGCGGCAACAAGACCGACTACAAGGGCACGCAGGTGCGCGCTGCCCAGCCCCTCGAAGTGCCGCCCGAGCTCACCTCGCCCACCATGGACGACCGCTACGCGATCCCCGACCCGCGCTCGCAGACCACCTACTCGGCCTACCAGAAGGGTGCGGGCGCCGCGCCCGCCTCGTCCACGATGAACGCCAATACCGTCCTGCCGCGGGTCGAGGGCGCGCGCATGGAGCGCTACGGCGACCAGCGCTGGCTGGTCGTCAAGGGCGAACCCGACAAGGTCTGGCCGATGGTGCGCGACTTCTGGGTCGAATCGGGCTTCGCTCTGCAGCGCGAGGAGCCCAACACCGGGATACTGGAAACGGATTGGTACGATGACAAGTCCAAGATTCCCGACGACATCGTCAAGCGCACCGTGGGCCGCATCGTGCCGCAGCTTTTCGCCACGCCTCGGCGCGACAAATTCCGCACGCGCCTGGAGAAGGGCTCCGAGCCGGGCACCACCGAGGTGTTCGTGAGCAACCGCCAGGTGGAGGAGATCTTCACCAACAACAACCAGGATCGCACCGTGTGGCAATCGCGCCCGGCCGACCGCGAGCTGGAAGCCGAGATGCTCTCGCGCATGCTGGTGAAGTTCGGCGCGGCCCCGGTCACCCCGATGGCAGCCGCCGCGACGCCGGCTCGCCCGGGGACGGCGCCCGCGGTCGCCGATTCGCGCAATGCCGTGCTGGAAAACGGCGGTGCGGGCCCGCTCGTTGTGAACGACAGCTTCGACCGCGCCTGGCGCCGCGTGGGCCTCGCGCTCGATCGCGTCGGCTTCACGGTGGAGGATCGCGACCGCTCCAAGGGCCTTTTCTTCGTGCGCTACATCGATCCCGAAGTCGACCTGCAGTCGAAGGCGGCCGCCGACAAGAGCTGGGTCGACAAGCTCAAGTTCTGGAAGAGCGATCCCAAGACCCCGCAGTTGCCGTACCGCATCCACGTTTCCGATGCCGGCGCCGCCATGTCCCAGGTGCAGGTGCAGAACCAGCAGGGCGCGAGCGATTCTTCCGCCACGGGCAGGAAAATACTGGGGCTTCTCTACGAGCAGCTGAAATAACCGTTGCCGTGACGGCAGCGGGAACGCAGTCTGGGCGGACCGTGCGCCCAACCCCGGCGGGCATCTGATGCGCTTCACATCGTTGGGCAGTGGCAGCTCGGGCAACGCGCTGGTGGTGGAGAGCGGGAAGACGCGAGTCATGATGGACTGCGGTTTCTCCATCGCGGAAACGAAGGCGCGCCTGGAGCGCGTCGGGCTTGCGCCGGCCGACCTCGCCGGCATCTGCGTCACCCACGAACACGACGACCACCTGGGTGGCGTGGCCGCCTTCGCCAGGCGGCATGCGATCCCGGTGTACCTCACGTGCGGGACGGCGCAGTCGCTTCCCGAAGCATTTCCCGCGGTCCTCGTGCGGCTGATCGATTCACACACCGTGTTCGCCGTCGACGGCCTGCAGGTCGATCCGTTCCCCGTGCCCCACGACGCGCGCGAGCCGGTGCAATACGCGTTTTCCGACGGCGCGGTGCGCCTCGGGGTGGTGACCGACCTGGGATGCATCACGCAGCATGTGGTCGACAAGCTCTCGGGCTGCGAGGCGCTGGTGGTTGAATGCAACCACGAGCTCGACATGCTGATGGTGGGCCCGTATCCGGTGAGCCTCAAGCAACGCGTCGCCGGGCGCTTCGGGCACCTCGACAACCTCGGCGCGAGGCGCCTGGTGGAGGCTCTCGACCGCTCGAAGCTGCGCCACCTCATCGCCGCGCACCTGTCCGCGCAGAACAACACGCCCGCGCTTGCGCGCGCCGCGCTGGCCGCGGCCGCCGGCTGCACCCACGACTGGATCGGAATCGCGGATCAGATGGAGGGGTTTGGCTGGCGCGACGCCTGAGGTTGCAGTCAGCGACCGCGTCGTCCGGCAAGCCACTGCTATCCGCACATTTCCGCTCGCAAAAGGAAAAGCCGGCCCGAGGGCCGGCTTTTTTGTGACGCGAAGCTGACGCGAAGATTACTTCTTCGGGGCGTCTTTTTCGTTGGCCGAATTCGTGCTGGCAGGAGTGGTAGTGGTAGTGGTCGTGGTCGGCGGCGTGGTGGTCGAAGACGTGGTGGTTGTCGTCGAGTCGGCCGGGGCGCCAGGCGTGCCACTCGCCGGGGCGGCGGTGGGGGCTTCCGGAGGCTTCGGGGCCTCCACCTTGGGGGCCGGGGCAGGCGGCGGGGCGGGCGGCGGCTCTTTGCTGCAGGCGGCGACGCCCAGGGCAAGCAGCGCGGCGGCGAAATAAGCGGGTTTCATGTTTTTCGTCCTTGCATCGTGGTTGTTTTGCGGGGATTCAGCGTCGGCCGGGCCTTGCTGCACTGCAGCGATCCAGCAACGGACCCGAACCAGCGCGCGATTGTAGCCGAAACCCGGTTCGCGCACTCAGAGGCCGAGTGTGGTCGCGGAAACCGCGGGTTCCGAGAGATCCCAGATTTCGTCGAAGCGCTGCGCGATGGGGGACGCATCGGAGGGCGAGTGCAGTGCAACAATTGCGCCCGGCTGTTCGTGGTGCAGCTGGTGCCACACGCTGTGGTCGTCCGCGAGCACGAAGGGATCCATCGCGTTGCGTGCCTGCCCGAGCGTGCGATGGATCTCGATCGACATCGGGAACTGGCGCAGCAATTGCAGCAGGCGCGGCGATTCGCGCTCGAGGTTGTCGGTGTTGTGCAGCGCGATGTAGAGGCGATGCGCGCGGCCGGCGACGAGGAATTCGCGAAGTTTCTCTGCGCGGCCCGGCGCGTTGAAGCCGCGGTTGGAAAGCGAAATGTCGAAGACGCGGATGGCGCGCTGCGCGCCCGCGATCACCTCGTCGATGGCGGCGACGGATTGCGCGATGCCGGAGATCGCGCGATAACTTTTCTGCGGTGCGGTTTCCTGTCCGCTCATGTGGGTCCTCCCCCAAGTACAACGAAGCCCTGCAGGTACCAGCCGTAAGCCGCGTCCCAGAACGAATCGGGTGCCGCGCTCCCGGCCTCGATGCGCCTGCGGTCGGCAAGGCGCGTGGCGGCGGGGCGTGCCCCGGTGTCCAGTGCCTGCGCCTCGCCGTTCATGAAGAATACCGCGCCGGAAAAGGCGAAGCGAGACCTGCCATCGAGTTCGATCCCGCGGCGCCTGGCGGCGGCGGCGAAGCGCGCCGGCGCAAGCGGGCGCGCGGGCGGATCGAAGAAGACGTGTGCCTTCGGCTCCGTGAGGTAACGCCCGGTGAACTCACGCACCATCGAAGGCGTCCAGCGGATCCGGCCCAGCGTGCGCGCGGCGTGGTCGAGCATGCGCGGCGGTATGGCGCCGGGGTGCCGCGCCGGGGCGCCGCCGGGATCGGCATAGTGGCCGCCCGGCGCGGGCGCCTCGCGCAGGTAGTCCAGGAAACCCGTCACCCACTCGCCGTCGCTCGGGGCGCGAAACCCGACCGACCAGGTGAGGCAGGGCGTTTGCGCCACCCCATGGTGCGCAACGCCCGGCGGCAGGTAGAGCATGTCGCCCGCTTCCAGCTCCCATTCGTGCTCGGGCTCGAAGCGCCCGAGGATCTTCAGCGGCATGCCGGGAAGGAAATCCCGATTGGTTTGCGAGGAGATTTGCCAGCGCCGCCGGCCGCGACCCTGTAGAAGGAAAACGTCGTAGGAGTCCACGTGGGGCCCCACGCTCCCGCCGGGAACGGCGTAACTGACCATGACATCGTCGATGCGCGCATGGGGCACGAAATCGAAGTGATCGAGCAGCCGATCGGCGGCGCGGCAGAAGTGGTTCGTATCCTGAACCAGCACCGTCCAGTCGCGGCTTGGAAGTTGCTTGAAGCGGGATGCGCCGATGGGGCCATGCTCCAGGCTCCAGCGTTTTCCACGCCCCATGATGAGGCGCGATTGCGCCTCGTCGCGCCCGGCCAGGCGCATCACCTCGGCGGGCGAGAGCGGGTCGCGGAAATCGGCAAAAGCTGCACGGACGAGGAGCGGCTTGCGTTGCCAATGCGTGCGCATGAATGCGCCAACATCCAGTGATCCGAGGTGCTTGCGTGACATCAAAATGGGCTAGAATCGTTTCGACTGCAGAGCGATCGCGGGTGCCATGCTACACGTAGGCCAACCAGCACCGTCCTTCCAACTTCCCGATGCCAGCATGGAGATGATGGATCTCTCCAGCTACAAGGGGAAGAAGAATGTCGTCCTCTATTTCTACCCGAGGGACGGCACGCCCGGCTGCACCATCCAGGCGATCGGCTTCAGCGATCGCGAAAACGAATTCAAGAAGCTCGATACGGTCGTCTTCGGCGTGTCGCGCGACGACGTGCTCTCGCACCAGGCGTTCCGCGACGAACACGGCCTCACCGTCCAGCTCCTCGCGGATACGGAACACGAAGTCAGCCGCCTCTACGATGTGATCCAGGAAAAAATCGTCGACGGGCACCGCAAGGCGTGCCTGATGCGCTCGACCTTCGTGATCGACAAGAAAGGCGTCGTGCGCCACATCCTCCAGGAAGTCAGCCCGCGCGCCCACGTCGAGGAAGTCCTCAAGATCTGCAAGACGCTTGGAGCGTCTGCTGCCCATGCCAATTGAGCGCGGCCAGGTCGTCACGCTCGCCTACGAGCTGAAGGATCCGGACGGCGAGCCGCTGGAAGAGCCCGAGGCCGTGATGGCGTATCTCCATGGCGGCTTCGGCGGAATATTCCCGAAGGTCGAGGAAGCGCTGGAAGGAAAGGAGGTCGGCCACGAGCTCAGCATCACGCTCGAGCCGCAGGACGCCTTCGGTGAATACGATGCCCAGCTGCTGCGGGTCGAGCCGCGCAAGGGCTTTCCCGAAACACTTGAGGTCGGCATGCAGTTCGAGGGTGTTCCGGGCGGGGCGGGAAACGACGACGAGGAAGAAGTTCAGATCTACACCGTGACCGACGTCGCCGAGGAATCGGTGGTGGTCGACGCCAACCATCCCTTCGCCGGAGAGCGCGTCCACTTCAAATGTTCGGTGACGGATGTTCGGCCGGCGACCCGCGACGAGATGAAACACGGCCACGCCCACGGCGATTTCGGGGTCCATCCGGGCTAGCCGCCCGCGCCACCGGCATCACCGGGACGGCAGCACCGCCGCCTGCACGTGGGGCGCAAAACTGAAGACGCGCGGATCGGCCGCATCCACCGTCACCTTCACCCAGCCCACGAAGGGGCTCCCGAAAGTCTCCAGGCGCGTGATCGATTCGCCGGCGAACGGAAAATCCACGCGATAGGTGTGGCTGTCGCCATGCACAAAAAGCACCGGCTTGCGCAGCCGGGCGGCGCCCGCTTCCAGCTGCGCAAGGAAATCGCGGTACACCGGCTGCTTCGACTCCCAGGGGTTGGCCTGGATCGCCACCACCAGCGCGCGCACCCCCGGCGCCTGCGCCCGGCTGAAGGCGTCGTCCAGCCAGCGTGAGTTGGCGGCATTGCGGCAAAGGGCCTCGGCGTCGCTGGCTGCGTCGAAACCCACGTTGTTGCTGCTCCCCGGGATGTTGAGCGTCACGAAGCGCACGCCGGACCGCTCCCACGCGCGGTTTTCGGGATAGGCGCCGCATCCACACGCCGCCACCGGTGGCTGCAGGCACTGGTCCTGCGCCTGCAGCGGGATGCGCCGCGCGCCGAGCGACTGGCGGTCGGCGAAGAAGACCTGGCGCAGGCGCGCCAGGCGCTCCAGCGGATCCATGTTGCCCATGTATCCGCGCCGGCAATCGGTCCATTCGTTGTCGCCCGGGATATAGATGAGCGGCTGCGCAAAGGTGTTGAACTGCGCCAGGCGATGGGCGTAGAGCTCGTCGCTGCATTTCCCCCCGCCCTTGAAGTCGCCGACGTGCACGACGAAATCCAGCGCCTCGCGGTTGATGCGGCCGATCATCGCCAGCCACGAGACCTCTTCCGCGTCGCTGTAGGGCGTGTCGCCGACCACGGCGAAGCTGAAGGCGTCGGGTGATGGCGTCCGTGTGGCGCACCCGGCCAGCAGGCAGGCGAGGGCGACGGCCGCGAGCCTATTCATCGGCCACCTTCTTCAGGCGATACAGGGCTTCGAGCGCTTCGCGGGGTGAAAGCTCGTCGGGGTGGATCTCTTTGAGGGCGCCGCGCAGGGCGTCCGGGTCCCGGGGCGCCACGGGTGCGGGGTCCGGCGCCGCGAACAGGTCCGGATGGGCGGAGCCGGGACGCAGCTGTTTTTCCAGCTCCGCCAGGTGGCGCCGCGCGGCGCGGACGACATCGCGGGGAATTCCCGCGAGGTGGGCCACGTGGATTCCGTACGAGCGGTCGGCGGGACCACCTTCCAGCTTGTGCAGGAAAACGATGCGGTCCTTGTGTTCGATGGCGTCGAGGTGGACGTTGGCCACGTTGGGGATGGCGCCGGCGAGCTGGGTTAGCTCGAAGTAGTGGGTCGCGAAGAGGGTATAGCAGCGCGATGTTTCCGCGAGGTGACGCGCGATTGCGTAGGCGAGCGCCAGCCCGTCGAAGGTGGAGGTGCCGCGGCCGATCTCGTCGACCAGCACCAGGCTGCGCGGGCCGGCGTTGTTGAGGATTGCCGCGGCCTCGGTCATCTCCACCATGAATGTGGAGCGCCCGCCCGCGAGGTCGTCGGAGGCGCCGATGCGCGTGAAGATGCGGTCGATCGGACCGAGGAAGGCACTGGTGGCGGGAACGTAGGAACCGCAATAGGCCAGCAGCGCGATCTGCGCCACCTGCCGCATGTAGGTGCTCTTGCCACCCATGTTCGGGCCGGTGATCAGCAGCAGCTGGCGCGAGCGGTTCAGGCTCGTGTCGTTCGGGATGAACTCGCCGACCTGGCTTTCGACCACGAGGTGGCGCCCACCCACGATGTCGATGCGGTCCTCGGTGGTGAATTCAGGCCGCGACAGGCGCAGCACGTCCGCGGAGGCGGCGAGCGCGCCAAGGGCATCCAGGCGGGCGGCCGCGTCGGCGATCGCCTGTAGCGCCACCAGGTGGCGGTTGAGCTCGTCGACCAGCGCGTCGTAGAGCGCCTTCTCGCGGGCCAGCGCGCGTTCCCCGGCGGCGAGCGCCTTGTCCTCGAAGGTCTTGAGCTCCGGGGTGATGTAGCGTTCGGCGTTTTTCATCGTCTGCCGGCGCTTGTATTCAACCGGCACCTTCTCGAGCTGGCCCTGGGTGACCTCGATGTAGAAGCCGTGCACGCGGTTGAACTCCACGCGCAGGTTGTTGATGCCGGTGCGCTCCCGCTCGCGTTTCTCCATCGCCTGCAGGAACGCGCCGCAGTCGCCCTGGATCGCGCGCAGCTCGTCGAGATCCCCATCGCAGCCGTCGCGGATCACGCCGCCGTCGCGGATGACCGCGGCCGGCTCGTCCTTCAGGGTGCGCGCGAGGCGATCGTGCAATTCATCGGCGGGGCGCAGCGCCTGCGCGGCCTCCTCGAGGCCGGGCTGTCCGCTCGCGGCCAGCGCGGCGTGCAGCGCAGGCAGGGTGGCGAGTGTGTCGCGCAGCCCGGCGAGGTCGCGCGGGCGGGCGGTTCGCAACGCGATGCGCGCGGTGATGCGCTCCACGTCGGCCCATGGCGTGAAGAGATCCTTGAGCCGTGGATGTCGAAGCAGTGACGAGGCATGCAGCAGCCCCTCGATCGCGGCCTGCCGGCGCAGCAGCACCGAGGTGTCGCGCAACGGGTGGTGCAGCCAGTGGCGCAGGCGGCGGCTGCCCATGGAGGTCGCGCAGCGGTCGAGCAACGAGAAGAGCGTCGGCGATTCCGCCCCGCCGAGGGTTTCGCTGATCTCCAGGTTGCGACGCGTGGGCGCATCCATCATCACGAACTCGCTGGCACGCTCGACCTTGAGCCCGTTCACGTGCGGCAACGCCGATTGCTGCGTGTGCCGGCAATACGCCAGGAGCGCGCCCGCGGCCGCAATCGCCGCATCCATGTCCTCGCAGCCGAAGCCGGACAGGTCCGCGGTGCCGAACTGCTTCGCGAGCTCGCGCCGCGCCGCGGCCGCATCGAACTGCCAGGCGTCCAGGCGCTTGAGCGCGACGCCGGGCGCGGCAACAACCTGCGTCTCGTGTGCGGCCAGCAGCTCGGCGGGCTGCAGGCGGTCGAGTTCGCCGGGCAGGCGATCGAGCGCCACCTCGGTGATGCGTACCATCCCGCTCGCAAGCGAGATCCAGGCGAGCCCGGCGGTTGCGCCGGCCACATGCACCGCCGCGAGCAGGCTCTCGCGCGAGGCGGGCAGCAACGCCGCGTCGGTGATGGTGCCGGGTGTGACCACGCGCATGACCTTGCGCTCCACCGGACCTTTCGACGTCGCCACGTCGCCCACCTGCTCGCAGATGGCGACCGATTCGCCCAGCTTCACCAGCCGCGCCAGGTATTGCTCGACCGAGTGGAACGGAACACCCGCCATGCGCACCGGCTGCCCGCCGCTCTGGCCGCGAGTGGTGAGCGTGATGTCGAGCATCTTCGAGGCGCGCTCGGCGTCGCCGTGGAACATCTCGTAGAAATCGCCCATGCGGTAGAACAGCAGCATGTCGGGGAACTGCGCCTTGAGGGCGAAGTACTGCTGCATCATCGGCGTGTGGGGGGAAGTCGTTTTCTCCCTCTGAGCGGGGTTGGACACGTCAATGATGCCGCGGGATTGTTCAAGGGGCTTGGTGAGCTTCATTCGGTCTCGTCCATCGGAGGCAGATGGCGCGGCAGATCCATGGCGTCGTGGAGCAGCCGCAGGACCTCGATCACCTCACGCCCCTGGTCGCGGCCGATCCGAAACATCACGAAATGACGCCCTTTGCGGCCGTTGCGAGCGACATGTAGCGTGAATAGTCCTTTGGCGATGTCGTTTCGTGCCTTGGCGCCGATGATCGTCGGGCCTGCGGCCAGCGCTTCCACTGCAGCGGACAGCGTTTCAGCATAGCTCCGCGCTTGCGCTTCACCGAACTGCTCCACCGTCCAGCGCAGGATGTCCTGGATGTCGGCCTCAGTTGCAGCCGTGAGACGGACCAGCCACGGGCTTGTTCCCGCCCTCACTTGGAGCGTGTTCCGGAACCTTTCCCGGCAATTGTCTTGTCAGCCATCGAGGCAAGATGACGCTTGAGGGCGGCCGGCGACTCGAAACTGCGGAAACGTCCCGCCTCGACGTCGGCGATTCCTATGCGTGCGGCTTCGCGTAGCGCGGTGAGGCGGACTTTTTCCTCTGCCTCGCGACTCTCGATCAGCCGCAGCCCTTCGCGCAGCACTTCGCTCGCGTTTTGGTAACGGCCGGAAGCAACGAGCCGCTCGACCAGATCCGCCTGGTAATCGGTGAGAACGACATTGCGCGTCGGCATGGGGGCTGCTCCGTTTTGGCTTGAATGTTCATTGGCATATTATGCCATAACTCGACAATGACAAAGAGCGGCGCGGGCGGACGTCGCGGGCGTGCGCACCTGGGCCATGTCGGCGCTCGAGTTCCAGGCCGACATGGGGATCCTGCTCGCGTTCATGTTCTTCCTGAACATGCTGGGGGCGCTCTTCCCGCTCCCCGCCCTGGCGGCTTTCCTGCTGAAGCCGCACGCCGCGAAATCCTGAGATCGTGATCGCCGTGTCACCTGGGCGACTGTTTGCCGACGCTTTCGAACGCATCGCGAACAACTGCTTCGAACTTCACGATCTCTTCGTCGGTGAGCAGGATGAAGTGGCGCTTCCTCTTGTTCCTGGAAAGAGTGCCGCCGTTTTCGTGCACGAAGGTGATGAAATGATCAGCGGTCTGGCCCGGCCAGTCCGCGACCGCATGAAGCTCGCGGCGGGCTATATCGAACGCGAGAAGGTAGTCGACTTCCGCCTCGAGATCGATTCGAATCGTGCGTTCGATGGCGCGATACAGAAATGCCGCCTGTTCCGTGGCATCGAAGAATCGGAAGTAGATGGCGTCGTTGCCCTTTGCGGGGATGTCGGGGGTCGATGGATTGAAGTCCGTCATTTGACGCAAGGGTTGGGAGAAACGCTCCAGCGAATCCTTGTACTCCTCCATGTTCGCGAGCATGACCGCGGAAACCGGAAAGATGAGCCCGGGCGGCGTGAAGCGCGCGGCCGACAGCGCTTCGTGAATCAGGAAGCGATGAATGCGCCCGTTTCCATCGATGAAGGGATGGATGAACACGAAGCCGAAAGCGATCAACGCGGCCTGGACGACCGGATCCAGAGTCGACGTGTCGCGCTTCCAACTCTCGTACTTCTCGGCAAGGCCCTCCATGAGGTCGCGCACGTCCTCCGCGCGCGGTGGCACGAAGTCGGCGTGCGCGGCCAGCCCGCTATCTGATCCGAGCCAATTCTGTGTGGTCCGGTAGCTCACCTCCCGATACCGCGGGTCGATGACCGCGTTCTGGAGATCCAGCAATCGCTTTTCGGTAAGGGGCTTGGGCTGCTGCGCGTCGCGCAGCAATTTCGCGAAGCGCTCGGCTCGATTCTGCGGCGGATGCTCGTGCTCGATCTCGAAGGAGCTGCGGGTTTCCTTCATGTAGAGATAGCTCGCCGCGCGACGAATGAGGTCGGGACTGTATTTCGAGAGGACCTCCTTCGCAGCCTCTGCAAGGTTCATCGAGGTGAGGCGCTGCAGCTCTTCCGTTTTCCGGACGAGCGGGCAGAATCGAGGATTGCCGGGGAGGTTGTTTTCGACGCGGAACTTCTCGTTACGCACGCCTTTCGAGAGGCTGAACTGCAACTCGTCATCGAGGATACGGACGTACCGGCTCTTGCTTTTCTCGATGGCAGAAGCATCGAGGGGCTTTTGAGTGAGCCATTCGTGCAGGAAGCCCGCGCGCCGCGCATAGGCCGACTCGGGGCTGGCAGAAATCCAGGCCTCGATTTCGTGGGCGCCGTGATGCGCGAACAGAAGTGAGAGGACTTCGAGATCCACGCCCTCGTAGCGAAGTGCGAACTGCAAGTGATCGACCAGCGAATCTCCTGGGTAGTACTTGGTCTCGAAACCCAGGCGCTGGCGATACCCCATCTGGACGCTCGTTCGTCGTTTGAGCGCCGAATCGACCACGGCGTACGTGGCCGGCTCGCGTGCGCGCAGGCTAAAGCGTTCGATGATCCAAGAATAGCCAACGTGGGTAGTCGCCATAGGTTCGCTCCGGAAATCCATCCGCGCCGCCCGGAATATCGACCGCGTACGAGGATTATATCGGAATATTAGCCGGAGGAGCGGAAGAATGGTCGACATGATACAGCGTCAGCGGGCGTTTCTCCGGAGAGCGCGGACGGATCTCCGGAGAGTAAGCAGCTACTGAGGACCTCGGCCCGGTGCGCAAGGTGAAGGGGCTCTCGGCCGCCAACTATTTCCCTTGGGCATGAGATTAAATTCGTCCGATCCGACCTGCCTAAGGTCGGGCCACGACGCCTTCGCGCTCCACTCCTGAAGGTAGGCGCGCGGGATCAAGCCTCGACCTCGACCCGCTCATTGATGAGCAGCATCCACTTGGGATTCCTCTTCTGCGATGAAGCGAGGGAAGCAACCAGCGGCCTGGCCGCGGGATCGAGCGGCTTCAAGGATTTCGCTTCACGGGCAAACAGCTCCAGCGCCTTTGCCTGACGCGCGTGTCGGGAAAGCGCGAGCAGGTAGCCGAGCCGTCGAACGGACGAGTTCTCGTAAACGTCGTGGAAACGCCTTGGATGTAGGCCTCCTGCACCACCGCGGTCAGCGCGTTCTCGGCCGTCCTGCGCGGCTCCAGGAAGCCCGGGAAGTAGCTTCCCCGCCGCAGCGTCGGGATCTTCAGCGGCACGGTCCCGCTCCTCGTCTCCCAAGCCGTTTCCCAGACAGGAAGCCAGAGTCACCACCGGAATCCCTCGAAAGCCTTGAGGCGAGCAATGCCTTGTTTCCAGTGACGATGGCTCGCGCGCGCCCCGTCAGGGCGCATTCGAGAATGCCGGCGTCATACGCCTCGCGGCTGTGCCGGCTGCAGGCGGCCAAGCAAAAAGTGGGCGCCGATCGCCAGCGTCAACACCAGGGCGACACCCAGGCCCCACAGCACCCAGATGAACGGCACTATCCAGCCTACCGCCGAACCCAGTGAGGGCAACGCGCCGTGCAGCGCCTGCAGCGCCCAAACCAGGCCGCCTTGTGCGGCCTGAATCCAGGCCGCGTCTACCCAGACAGATATCCACCCGGGCACGGGCCACTGGGCGACTGCCTCGCCCAAGGCCGCGGCTTCGCCCGATGCCAACTGCCGCGCGCCCCATTCGGTCAGCTCCGTCAGCAGCAGCGTCCCGCCGGTCCAGAACCCCAGAAGCAGGAGACACACAGCCCAGACAGCAATTTTCATGAGGCCTCCCTTGTTGTTCACTTGAGCGCCCGTGTTCGAGGGTAGTGGCGCATGGCGGTGTTGCTCCCGCGCGGGCCATGCAACCTTGGTCCGTCGGCATGGACGTGGCCATGGCCGGAGTCCGCAAAGTCGGATCGCGAGCGCGCTGGTGCACTCCCGCCAGCCTTCATCAGTCGAGCGTGATGGAGCGTTGACGCAATCGCCTGGACTCACTGACGCGTCTCACCAGGCGAAGCAAGGACCGCGCGGCGCGTGCCAGGGCCTTGTCCAGCGCGCTGCGCCAGTCACTCGCCACCGAGGTCACAACGACGGTGCCTGCGAAGTCGGTCTTGAGCTCGACCTGGCATCGCTTGTCGATGCCGCCACGCGGGCCGTTGACGTCCGACATGCTGACAGTCGCTTGTGGCACCAGCCAGGCGAGACGCCGGAGCACGAAGCGCGTGCGGCGCTGGCTCAGATCGAGCAGATCGGCTGCTTGCGCATCACGCGACTTGAAGAAGAATTGCACCAGGGCTCTCCTTGGGTTTGAGTACTGCTGAACCATAGGACCCGCAGCAATCTTGAAAAAGCAGGTTTCAGCGAGTCTTGACATCGGATAAACCTGAATGCAGAAAGCCGTGTGCCGTCCCGGGTCGACGCGAACTCGGAGACTTCGCAGTTTCCGAACTCGGACTCACAGCGAATCTGCTTTTTCCGGGTCCGCATCAGCGCCACAGTGCAGCGGTCGCAACTTTTCAGGGACTTGATCATGAAGCTTCACTTTCGCTCCAACGACCTTGAAGGCAAGCTCTGGCAGCAGCGCGCTGCGGACAGGCTGCGCCACGCGCTGCGGCGCCTGCACGGGCTGGTGGCGCGCATCACGGTCAGGCTTGACGACATCAACGGGCCTGCGGGCGGCGTCGACAAACGCTGCAGCGTCGAGGTCCTTTTTCGAGGGGGCAGCCCCGTGGCGGTCACTGCCACCGCCCGATCGTGGCAGGACTCGGTCGAGGCGGTGGCGTCCCGGGTACGGCAACGGGTTGTCATGCAACTGCACCGAGCGACGCTGGTTCAGGATCAGCCCGCGGCGCTGGCGCCATCCACGTCCTGCCTCTCCATCACAACCTCAACCATGAAGGTGCTTCCCGATGCGCAGCTACCCCCGCAACAGCCCCGAAGCCGCCGCGCGCATCGTCGCGCTCGTGCTCATTTCTGATGGTCATGTGTGCAGCTCCGAGTTCGACATCCTCAAACAGCTCGGCGCTGAGCATGAACTGGGCCTTGAGCCCCATCTCCTGCCGCAAATCGTTCAAACGCTATGCGAAGAGCTGCTGATGGGCGGGTACGCGACGGGTTCGCTGTTGGCGAACGTCGATGACAGCACCCTGGCGTCGCTGATGGCCGAGGTGTCGGATCCGGCGCTGCAACGGACTGTCCTGCGTCTGTCCCTGGCCGCCGCCCTCGCGGACGGCCACCTGGCCGACGGCGAAACCGTGGTTCTGCAGGCGGCCCGGCACCATTGGCGCCCGGCCGATGGCGACGAGGCGGGCGCCCCGACATCGGCGCGCCGGAATGCGGCCTGAGTTCAGCCGATCGGGCTCGTTCAAGCCCGCGCCGCAGCCACCACCTGGAGCACCAGCGGGTGGTGCTGGCCGCGGCGTGAGCGGATGGCGTGGATCTCCTCCATCACGTCGTCGCACCGGCCCAGCAGGCGCAGGCCGCGCATCAGCGCCACGTCGGCGGCACCGAACCGGCTGACCGGGAACACACCGAGGCCTCTGGCGGCGAACACCGCCATCAGGGCGCTGTCCTCGAACTCGCCGACAATGTGCGGCCGCAGGCCCTGGGCTTCGAACCAGCGGTCCAGCCGGGGCCGCAACGCCGAATGCCCGGTAGGCAGCAGCACGGGCAGCCTTGCCAGCGACTGCGGAAACCCAGCCACTTCGGCCTTGTGCACCAGCGCCGAGGGCCCGTACCACTCCATCGGCGACTCGACCAGCCGTTCACTTGTCAAACGCAGATTCGGGTTGTGGGGCGCGGGTTGCCCCGCCAACACCAGATCCAGATGGTGCATCGCCAGCTCCGCCAGCAGTTGCGTGAACTCGCCCTCGTGGCAGAGCAGCCGCAGCGTCGGTGTTGCCAACACCGGCGCCAGCAGCGCATGCGCCGCCAGTTTGGAAATGCCGTCCGACAGCCCGACGGCCAGGCGTGCGACCTTGCCGCTGGCTGCCTCGCGAACTTCTTCCGCAATGAGCTGCCCGAGCTGGAAGATTTCCTCGGCGCGAGCAAAGGCCGCCTGACCCGCCTCGGTCATCGCCACGCCGCGCCCGGCGGGCTTGAGAAGTTGGTGACCCAGCGCCTTCTCCAGCTCGCGAACCTGGGCGCTGATGGTCTGCACCGCCATGTCCAGCCGCTCGGCCGCGCGGGCAAAGCCGCCTTCCTTCGTGACAACCCAGAAGTAGTACAGATGGCGGTAGTTCAACATGTTGCAGCCCATATCGGTAAAACCGAACTTGGGCTCAGTGTATCGCTGATTCTTCCGGGCTCCGGAACTGCCGAAGATCCAGCACATGGATATCCTTCTTTCCCACCTCACGGTGGATTTCCTGGGCAAAGCGGCCTGGATCTGGCTCGTTTTCATCGGCATCGTCGTGTCTTTGCTGGCCTTCGACCTCGGCGTCCTGCACAAGGGCGACAGCGAAATCGGCGTGCGCGAAAGCCTGCTGCTCTCGGGCGGCTACATCAGCGTGGCGTTGCTGTTCGGGGCCTGGGTCTGGTGGTTCCTGGGCGCGCAAAGCGGCATGGACTATTACACCGGCTTCATGATCGAGAAGTCATTGTCGATGGACAACGTCTTCGTCATCGCGCTGATCTTCAGTTTCTTCGCCATCCCGCGGCAGTATCAGCACCGGGTGCTGTTCTGGGGCATCCTGGGCGTGATCGTGCTGCGCGCCATCATGATCGGCCTGGGTGCCACCTTGGTCAGCCAGTTCAGCTGGGTGCTGTATCTGTTCGGTGCGTTCCTGATCTTCACGGGCATCAAGATGTGGATCATTGCCGACCACATGCCCGACATCGAGAACAACCCGTTGCTGAAGTTCATGAAGAAGCACATGCGCGTGACCGATGGGCTGCGCGGCAATGCCTTCTGGGTGCGCGAACCCGACCCCGCCACGGGCAAGCTGGTGCGCTTTGCCACACCGCTGTTCCTCGCGCTGGTCTTGATCGAGTTCGTCGACCTGGTGTTCGCGGTCGATTCGGTGCCGGCGATCTTTGCGATCACCACCGACCCGTTCATCGTCTACACCAGCAACATCTTCGCCATCCTGGGGCTGCGTGCGCTGTACTTCGCCCTGGCAGCCATGATCCACCGCTTCAACTACCTGAAGTACGCGCTGGCCCTGGTGCTGGTGTTCATCGGCTCGAAGATCTTCCTGGTCGGCATCATTGGCAAGATTCCAGCGGTGATATCGCTGTCTGTGACCTTCGGGCTGATCGCGGGTGGCGTGCTGGTGTCGCTGTGGAAGACCCGCGGGGAAGGTGTTGTGCTGGAGCGCACGTGACGAGGTCGATCGCGCAGCGGTTGCGCCAGGCTGCCGCGGACTTGCCCTCCGAGCGCGTGTCGCTGCAGTCCCTGGCGCAGGCTCACGGCTCCGCGACGCAGGGAACCTTTCTGCTTCCGATGGCGGCGCTTTGCCTTCGCACGCCATTGGCGCTACAACGTGCAGCACCGCACTCAGCCAGGACATCCTGATGATCTATCTCGCTCTCAAGACCGTGCATGTTCTATCCATCATCGTGTGGATCGGCGGCATGGTGTTCACGCACTTCTTCTTGCACCCCGCTGCGACACGTCTCGACGCCCCGGTGAGGCTGCGCCTGATAAGTGACATCCTCAGCCGCTACTTCCAGTCGGTGGTCGTTGCTTCGTTGTTGACACTGGCCAGCGGCGTGTGGATGCTGGGCCGCGTGGCCAGGCAGGCAGTGCAGTCCGGCGGCAGCTTCGAGATGCCTCTGGCCTGGATCGTCATGGCTGCGCTTGGTGTCGCGATGGTGACCATCTTCATGTACATCCGGTTCGTTCTGCACAAGCGTCTCGTGAGCGCAGTCACGGCATCCGACTGGACTGCCGGCGGTACGGCACTTGCGCAGATCCGAAGATGGACGGCAGTGAACCTGGGCCTCGGCCTCGTCGTACTCCTCGTGACGCTGCTGCGCTGGAATGCGTGAATCAGCCGCGGCAGCAGAACATGCGTCGAACGTCGGCTCAACGCGCCTCGGTGGCGGCGCTCTCGCTGGTCGCGCCAGCTCATGATGGCCGGGGATTTGGGTGGCCCGGCGCCGCCGGAATGAAAAAGGGGGCGCATCACGCGCCCCCTGCGGGTCGAACGAAGGCGGGTTACTTGACCGCGTACTTCCGCGTCTGCACCACCTGGTCGTTCAGCAGGACCTCCGCCTGGTAATTGCCCGCGGGCCAGCCGTCCGGCTTGCTGATGTGCAACTCGTTCACGGCCGGGCCGCTGGCCTGGATCTGCATCGTCTCCTCCTTCACCGGGACGAGCTTGCCGTCCTTCGCGATGTAGGTGAAGCGGGCCTTGAGGGTCGCGGTGCCGGTGCCGGTCGTCTCCACCGAGACGTAGACCGTGTCCTTCGGTGCGAAGGATTCGGTGGCGGCGGTGACCTTCTTGTCGGCGCCGATGGCGCTGCCCAGGTGGGCGACCGTGACGGCGACGGGCGCCGGCGCGGGGGCGGGCGCCGGCGCAGGAGCGGCGGGCGGCGGGGGCGG
>JBBREI010000014.1:0-35156 GCA_038203035.1 Burkholderiales bacterium | reverse complement strand
GAGGCCAAGGACCTGGAGTTCTTGAACGCCGGCATGCACATCGTCCAGCCGATCATGGGTGTGGCGTTCTGGCGCGACGACGTGGCGGTGAGGGCCGAACGCGTATCGGTGCGCTTCGAAGAGGGAATGCCCGTCGCGCTGAACGGCCAGACCTTCAAGGACACCGTGGCGCTGCTCACCGAAGCCAACGCCATCGGCGGGCGCCATGGCCTGGGAATGAGCGACCAGATCGAGAACCGCATCATCGAGGCCAAGAGCCGGGGAATCTATGAAGCTCCGGGCATGGCGCTTCTGCACCTCGCTTATGAGCGCCTTGTCACCGGCATCCACAACGAGGACACGATCGAGCAATACCGCAACAACGGCCGCCGGCTCGGGCGCCTGCTCTACCAGGGCCGCTGGTTCGACCCGCAGGCGATGATGCTGCGCGAGTCCGGGCAGCGCTGGATCGCGCGGGCGGTGACGGGCGAAGTCACGGTGGATCTGCGCCGCGGCAACGACTATTCGATCCTCGACACGAAAAGCCCCAACCTCACCTACAATCCCGAGCGCCTCACCATGGAAAAGGGCGAGGCGTTTTTCACGCCCGCCGACCGCATCGGGCAGCTCACGATGCGTAACCTGGACATCATCGATACGCGCGACAAGCTGCGCGTCTATTCGGAAACCGGCCTGATCGGCGGCGGCGGCGGGGTGCCGCTGCTCGGCGACGATCCGGACCGGTAGGCAGCTGCCCCGGACGGGGCCGCGCTAGGCCTCGATTTTTCCCAGCAGCAGGTATTCCATCAGCGCCTTCTGGACATGCAGGCGGTTCTCCGCCTCTTCCCAGACCACGCTTTGCGGGCCATCGAGGACATCGGCGGAAACTTCCTCGCCGCGATGGGCCGGCAGGCAATGCATGAAAATCGCCTTCGGGTCCGCGGCCGCCATCATTCGCGCATCCACCATGAAGCCCCTGAAGGCCTCGGCGCGGGCCGCCGCCTCGGCCTCGAAACCCATGCTGGTCCAGACATCGGTGGTGAGCAGGTGCGCGCCGGCGCAGGCCGCGAGCGGATTGCCGAATATCTCGACGTGGCCGGCGCCCGCAAGCCGCGAAGGATCGACGCCATAACCGGCGGGCGTGGCGACGTTGAGCTTGAAGGCGAACATCTCCGCGGCCTGGATCCAGGTGTTCAGCATGTTGTTGCCGTCGCCGATCCACGCCACGGTCCGGCCCGAGATCGCGCCGCGATGCTCCATGAACGTGTAGATATCGGCCAGCACCTGGCAGGGGTGGTAGTCGTTGGTCAGGCCGTTGATCACCGGCACGCGCGATTCGGAAGCGAAGCGCTCGATGTTCGAGTGCTCGAAGGTGCGGATCATCACGATGTCGACCATGCGCGTGACCACGCGCGCCACGTCTTCGATCGATTCGCCCCGGCCGAGCTGCGTCTCGCCCATGTTGAGCACGATGGAAGAACCGCCGAGCTGGTAGATGCCGGCTTCGAAGGAGACGCGTGTGCGCGTCGAGCTCTTTTCGAAAACCATCGCCAGCATGCGGTCGACGAGCGGCTGGTAGGCCACGTAGTTCTTGAAGCGTTCCTTGATGATCCGGGTGCGCTTGAACAGGTGGTCGATCTCGCCGCGGTCGAGATCGCGGAACTGCAGGAAGTGTTTCACGCGGCCGCGGCCGCGGGCGCCTGCGCCAGGAAATCCTTCACCAGCGTGACCAGCATGGCCGCCAGCTGCCGGACTTCCGATTCCCTGATCACCAGCGCCGGCAGCAGGCGGATCACCTTGTCGGCCGTCACGTTGGTGACCAGGCCCGCGGCGAGGGCGCGCTTCACGATATCGCCGCAGGGGCGGTCGAGCTCGATGCCCACCATCAGGCCCTCGCCACGGATATCGCGCACACCCGCCACGCCGGCGAGTCCGGCTTTCAGATCGGACATCAGCAGCGCGCCCATCTCGCCAGCGTGCTCGAGCAACCCGTCCTTCTCGATCACCTCGAGGGTCGTGAGCGCGGCGACCGATACCAGGGGGCCGCCGCCGAACGTCGTGCCGTGGTTGCCGGGCTTGAAGACCTTCGAGGCCACGCCACGCGCCAGGCACGCGCCGACCGGCACGCCCGAGGCCAGGCCCTTGGCCAGCGTGATCACGTCGGGCACGACGCCGGTCCACTGGTGGGCAAGCCACTTGCCGGTGCGCCCCATGCCGCTCTGGACTTCGTCGATCATCAGGAACCACTGCTTGCTGTCGCAGATCGCGCGCAGCTTGCGCATGTATTCGAAATCGGCCACGTTGATGCCGCCCTCGCCCTGCAGCACTTCCATCAGCACCGCGACGATCGACGGATTGTCGGCCACACGCTCGATGGCGCCGAGATCGTTGTACGGGACGCGGATGAACCCGCCCATCAGCGGTTCGAAGCCGGCCTGCGCCTTGCGCGAACCCGTCGCCGAAAGGGTGGCCAGCGTGCGCCCGTGCCACGCCTTTTCCATCACGATGATCTGCGAGTTCTCGATGCCGCGCTGGTGGCCATGCAGGCGCGCCAGCTTGATGGCGCATTCGTTCGCCTCGGCGCCGGAATTGGCGAAAAACGCGTTGTCCATGCCCGAGACTGCGCAAAGCTTTTCGGCCAGGCGCTCCTGTTCCGGCACGCGGAAGAGGTTCGAGGTGTGGATCAGCTTCGCGGCCTGGTCGGCGATCGCGCGCGTGAGCACGGGATGGGCGTGGCCCAGGCCGTTGACGGCGATGCCCGCCAGGGCGTCGAGGTATTTCCTGCCCTCGGTGTCCCACAGCCATGCCCCCTCGCCGCGCTCGAAGGCGACCGGTTGCGGAGCATAGGTTTGCATCAGGTGGGCGGCTGTCATCAAGGGCTCCTGGGGGACCGGGGCACATCCGGCTTCGAGCCGGTGATCCCCTTCCCAAAAGAAAACGGCGGCTCGAGCCGCCGTTGGGGAACGGCGATTATGCCTCAGGCAGCGCGCGTGCCCAGCGCCTTGATCGCCTTCGCCAGGCGGCTCTTGTGACGCGCGGCCTTGTTCTTGTGGATGATGCCCTTGCGCGCGATCGAGTCGATGGTCGACTGCTCGGCCTGCATCGAGGTCTTCGCGGCGGCCATTTCGCCACCTTCGATCGCCTTCTGCACCTTCTTGATCGAGCCGCGCAGCCTGGTGCGAAGGCTCATGTTCGTTGCGCGCAGCTCGGTGGATTTCGCCGCGCGCTTGGCGGCCTGCTTGGTATTGGCCATGGAAGTACCTGATGTCCTTGAAAGTTGGGCTTAAGAACCAAATGAAGCCTGTTATCATACACCACTTGTCCATACAAAACAAAGCCCTAGATTGAATCTGCTCAGGGCCGCTGCATCCGTGAGCGGCATGACGCTGCTATCGCGGATCACGGGCTTCGTACGCGACACCTTGCTGGCGGTTCTCTTCGGCGCCGGCATCGCGATGGACGCCTTCGTGGTCGCCTTCAGGATCCCCAACCTGCTGCGGCGCCTCTTCGCGGAAGGCGCGTTTTCGCAGGCCTTCGTGCCGGTGCTGGGCGAATACCGGCAGCGCCGCGGAGAGGAAGCGACTCGGGAGCTTGCGGGCAAGGTGGTCACGATCCTGGCGGTGGTGCTCTTCGTCATCACCCTGGCCGGCATCGTCGCGGCGCCCGCGGTGGTCTACCTCAGCGCCTCGGGCTTCGCGAAGGATGCCGACAAGTTCGCGCTCACCGTGACCATGGTGCGCATCTGCTTCCCCTACATCCTCTTCATCTCGCTGGTCTCGTTTGCGGCCGGGCTGCTGAACACCTACGGCGCGTTCAAGGGCCCCGCGTTCACGCCGGTGCTGCTCAACCTGTCGATCATCACCTTCGCGCTGCTGGTCGCCCCGCAGATGGAGCGCCCGGTGCTGGCCGTTGCCTGGGGGGTGTTTTTCGGGGGCATCGCGCAGCTGCTGTTCCAGATCCCGTTCCTCAAGCACATCGGCATGTTGCCGAGGCCGAAGTGGGATCCGCGCGACGAGGGCGTGATCCGCATCCTCAAGCTGATGGCGCCCGCCGCGCTCGGCGTCTCGGTGGCGCAGATCAGCCTGCTGATCAACACCCAGATCGCCTCCAACCTCGGCAACGGTCCGGTGTCGTGGCTCTACTACGCCGACCGGCTGATGGAATTCCCCTCGGCGATGCTGGGCGTCGCGCTCGGCACGGTGTTGCTGCCCTCGCTGGTGCGCCACCACCAGGCCCTCGATACCGATGCCTACTCGAGACTGCTCGACTGGGGACTGCGCATCACCCTGCTGCTCGCCCTGCCCGCCGCGCTGGCGCTGGGCCTGCTCGCCGTTCCGCTCGTCTCGACGCTGTTCTGGCACGGCGAGATGTTCACGCGCCACGACGTGATGATGACGCGCGCCGCGCTCATCGCGTATTCAACCGGGCTGGGCGGGATCATCCTGGTGAAGGTGCTCGCCCCCGGCTTCTACGCGCGCCAGAACATCCGCACGCCGGTGAAGGTCGCAATCGTCACGCTGGTGGTCACGCAGCTGCTCAACCTCGCCTTCGTGCCGTGGCTGGGGCACGCGGGCCTTGCCGCCGCAATCGCGATGGGCGCGTGTTTCAACGCGGGCTGGCTCTGGTACCTGATCAGCCGCTCGGGTGGCTACGCGCCCCAGCCCGGCTGGGGCGCATTCCTGCTCAGGCTCACGATCGCGCTTTACCTCATGGGCGGCGCCCTCTGGTTCGCCATGGGGCGCGAGAGCTCGTGGTTCGAGCTTTCCGCGGGCCTGCGGGCGGGCAAGCTGGCGCTGGTGATCGCGGCCGGTACGGTGACCTACTTCGCCTGCCTGGCGATGCTGGGATTTCGCACGCGCGATTTCGCGCGCCACGGCTGACGCCGTGCGCATCGTCCGCCATCCCGGATCGGGGCGGCCCGAAACCGTCCTTGCCGTCGGCAGCTTCGACGGCGTGCACCGCGGCCACGCGGCGCTGATCGAGCGGGTGCGCCAACGCGCCGGCGAACGCGGCCTGCAAGCGGCCCTGCTCACCTTCGAACCGCTGCCGCGCGAATTTTTCATGCCCGAATCGGCGCCCGGGCGCATCACCTCGCTGCGCGAGCGCCTCGACGAGTTCACGCGGCTCGGCGTGGCGACGGCGTTTGTGCAGCGCTTCGACGCGGCGTTCGCGAACCTCGCGCCGGATGCCTTCGCGCAGCGCCTGCACGCGCGCCACGGCTGCCGCCATGTCGTGATCGGCGAGGACTTCCGCTACGGCTCGCGGCGCCTGGGCGACGCCGCCACGCTGGCCGAATCCGGGCGCAGGCTCGGCTTCGAGGTCGAGGTGCTGCCGGCCGTCTGCGTGGGCAGCGAACGCATCTCCAGCACCGCGGTGCGCCAGGCCCTCGCGCGCGGCGACTTCGACGCCGCCGCCCGGATGCTCGGGCGCCGCTACGCGATCACGGGCCACGTGGTGCACGGCGCCAAGCGCGGGCGAACCCTGGGCTTCCCCACGGCAAACGTCCGGCTGGCGCGTCCCAGGCCCGCGTTGCAGGGGATCTTTGCGGTAAAATGCCGTGGTGCAGCAACTCGCGGACTCGAGGGAGTGGCGAGCCTCGGAATCAACCCGGCCGTAGCAACTGGCGGCCCGGCGACTCTCGAAGCATTCCTCTTCGATTTTTCCGGCGACCTCTACGGGCGCCGCCTCACCATCGAGTTCGTGAAGAAGCTGCGCGACGAGGCTCGTTTCGCCTCGCTCGACGAGCTGGCGGCGCAGATCCGCCGCGATTGCGACATGGCGCGTGAAGCGCTTCGGGTGACGGGGTCCTGATGCCGAACGATACGAAGGTCGACTACAAGAAGACGCTCAATCTCACCGAAACGCCGTTCCCGATGCGCGGGGACCTGGCGAAACGCGAGCCCGTCTGGGTCAAGCGCGCACTCGAGGGCAAGCTCTACGAACGCATTCGCGAAGCGTGCAAGGGCCGGCGCAAATGGGTGCTGCACGACGGCCCGCCGTACGCCAACGGCGACATCCACATCGGCCACGCGGTCAACAAGATCCTCAAGGACATGGTCGTCAAGTCGAAGACCATGGATGGCTTCGACGCGCCGTACACGCCGGGCTGGGACTGCCACGGCCTGCCGATCGAACACATGATCGAGAAGAAACACGGCCGCAACCTGGAACCAAACCACCAGCGCGCGCTCTGCCGCGCCTACGCGGCCGAACAGATCGAGCGCCAGAAGGTGGATTTCCAGCGCCTGGGCGTCCTGGGCGACTGGGACCATCCCTACAAGACCATGGACCCGCGGACCGAAGGCGCCGAGATCCGTGCCATCGGGCGGATCTGGAAGACGGGCCTGCTCTACCGGGGCCTGAAGCCCGTCAACTGGTGCATCGACTGCGGCTCGGCGCTGGCCGAGGCCGAGGTCGAATACGAAGACAAGACCTCGCCCGCGATCGACGTCGCCTTCCCGGTGATGGAAAGCGAGCACCTCGCGGAAGCCTTCAACGTCGGCATCCCGATGCATCCCCAGTTCGCCGTGATCTGGACCACCACGCCGTGGACGCTACCGGGCAACCGCGCGGTCGCCGTCGGCGCCGACATCGAATATGCGCTGGTGTCCACGCCCCGCGGAAACCTGATCCTGGCAGCCGACCTGGTGGAAGCCGCGCTCAAGCGCTACGGCCTCGAGGGCAAGGTGCTCGCCCGCGCACCGGGCAGCGCGCTCGAGGGCATGAAGCTGCGCCATCCGTTCGAGGACCGCCTGGTGCCGGTGGTGCTGGCCGACCACGTGACGCTCGAGGCGGGCACGGGCCTCGTGCATACCGCGCCCGCCCATGGCGTGGACGACTTCCAGGTCGGCGTGCGCTACAACCTGCCGCTCGACCAGCCGGTGGACGACGCCGGGCGCTACAAGCAGAACGTCCCGAACTTCCCCGGCATGTCGGTGCGCGACGCGGAAAAGCCGATCCTCGACCTGCTGGAGACCAACAAGCTGCTGCTCAGGAGCGAACCGTTCCGCCACAGCTACCCGCACTGCTGGCGCCACAAGACGCCGATCATCTTCCGCGCGACGGTCCAGTGGTTCATCGGCATGGACCGTCCCGCGAACGTGGGCATGCCCGGCACCGAGGGACGCACGCTGCGCGAGCTTGCGAAACACGCGATCAACAACACGCGCTTCTACCCGGAGTGGGGGCGCTCGCGCATCACCGCGATGATCGACAACCGCCCGGACTGGACACTTTCGCGCCAGCGCAACTGGGGCACGCCGCTGCCGTTTTTCCTCGACCGCCAGACCGACGAGCTGCATCCGGATACCGGGGCGCTGCTGGAGAAGGCGGCCGATGTGGTCTCGAAGGGCGGCATCGAGGCATGGTTCGCGGCAAGCTGCGAGGACTTCGGCGTCGATTCCGCGAAGTACCGCAAGATCACCGACACCGTGGACGTCTGGTTCGACTCGGGCTCGACGCACTTCACGGTGCTGCGCCAGCTCACGGACCAGAAGTATCCCGCCAACATGTACCTGGAGGGCAGCGACCAGCACCGCGGCTGGTTCCAGTCGAGCCTGCTCACGGGCTGCGCCATGGACGGGCGGGCGCCGTACGACTCGCTGCTCACGCACGGCTTCGTGGTCGACGGCCAGGGCCGCAAGATGTCGAAGTCGCTCGGCAACGTGCTGGCCCCCCAGAAGATCTCGGACTCCCTGGGAGCGGAGATCCTGCGGCTGTGGGTCGCGTCCACGGACTACTCCGGCGAGCTCAACATCTCCGACGAGATCCTCAAGCGCGTGGTGGAAAGTTACCGGCGCATCCGCAACACCCTGCGTTTCCTGCTGGCCAACACCTCGGATTTCGATGCCGCGAAGGACCTGTTGCCGGTGGACAAGTGGCTCGAGGTCGACCGCTACGCGCTCGCCATGACGCGCGAGATGGCGGCGGCCTGCACGGCGGATTATGCGAAGTTCGAGTTCCACACCGTGGCGCAGCGCCTGCAGCATTTCTGCTCCGAGGACCTGGGCGGGTTCTGGCTCGACATCCTCAAGGATCGCCTCTACACCGCGGCGGCGGATTCACACGCGCGCCGTTCCGCGCAAAGCGCGCTGCACCTCGTCACGCAATTGCTGCTGCGCCTGATGGCGCCAATCCTCTCCTTCACCGCCGAGGAGGCCTGGGAGGTACTGAACCCGCCGTCCGCCGGCCAGCCCCGCGACAGCGTCTTCTTCCACACCTGGAAGGACGTGTTGCCGCAGCAGGAAGGCGAAGCGCAACTGCTGGCGCGCTGGAAACGCATCCGCGAAGTGCGCGCCGCCGTCACCCGCAAGCTCGAGGAAGTGCGCGCCGCGGGCCGGATCGGCTCCTCGCTGCAGGCCGAAGCTTCGGTGCTGGTGGAAGGGCCCGATGTCGACCTGTTGCAGTCCCTCGGCGACGACCTCAAGTTCGTGTTCATCACCTCCGCGGCCGCCGTGCGCGCGGGCGGGCCTTCCGGCGAGGTCTCGGTGGACGTCACGCCGAGCACGCAACCCAAATGTGAACGCTGCTGGCACTGGCGATCCGACGTGGGCAGCGACCGGCTGCACCCCACCATCTGCGGGCGTTGCGTCGCGAACCTCGTGGGCGCGGGTGAAAGGCGGGTGCATGCCTAGCCTCGCAACCGCCTGGTGGCGCTGGCTCGGGCTGAGCGCCATCGTTGTGGTCCTCGACCTCGCCACCAAGGCGATGGCCAGCGCCGCCTTCCAGTACGGCGAGGTCCGCCCGGTGCTGCCGTTTTTCAACCTCGTGCTGGCGCACAACACCGGGGCCGCGTTCAGCTTCCTCGCCGGCGCCGGGGGCTGGCAGCGCTGGTTCTTCGCCACCGTCACCGTTGTGATCTCGATTGCGATCCTGGTGATGATGAAGCGGCAACCGGAAAACCGGCTGTTTGCGGTCGCGCTTGCCCTGGTGCTGGGCGGCGCGCTCGGCAACCTCTACGACCGCCTCACGCTGGGCTACGTCGTCGATTTCGTGCAGCTGCACGCGGGCGGCTACTACTTCCCCGCCTTCAACGTCGCCGACTCCGCCATCACGGCCGGGGTCGCGGTGCTCATCTGGGACAGCGTGTTCGGCAGCGGGCGATCGTCTGGCACGGACACCGCCGCGCAGGAGAAGACATGATCGAATCGGCCGAAGTACTGCTCGCCAAGCCGCGCGGCTTCTGCGCCGGCGTCGACCGCGCGATCGAGATCGTGGAACGCGCGCTCACCCTCTACGGCGCGCCGATCTACGTGCGCCACGAGATCGTGCACAACAAGTTCGTGGTCGAGGACCTGCGCGCCAAGGGCGCGATCTTCGTCGAGGAACTGGCGGAAGTGCCCGCGGGCGCCACGGTGATCTTTTCGGCCCACGGTGTGGCGCAGGAAGTCCGGCGCGAAGCCGATGAGCGCGGCCTGAAGGTCTTCGACGCCACCTGCCCGCTGGTGACCAAGGTGCACGTCGAGGTGGCGCGCATGCGCGAACAGGGGCGCGAGGTGATCATGATCGGCCACGAGGGCCACCCCGAAGCCGAAGGCACCATGGGCCAGTCTGAAGCGGGCATGTACCTGGTGGAAAGCGAGCAGGACGTGGCCAGCCTGAAGGTTGCCGATCCCGACAAGCTGGCCTACGTGACCCAGACCACGCTTTCGATCGACGATTGCGCGCGCCTCATCGGCGCGCTCAAGGCGCGATTCCCCAGCATCGTGGGCCCGAAGAAAGACGACATCTGCTATGCCACGCAGAACCGCCAGGACGCGGTGAAGTTCATGGCGCCGCAGGTGGACGTGGTGATCGTCGTGGGCTCACCGAACAGCTCGAACTCGAACCGCCTGCGCGAAGTGGCGCAGAACCTCGGGCGCGAGGCCTACCTGGTGGACAACGCCGACGAGATCAGGCCCGAGTGGCTGGAGGGCAAGAACCGCGTCGGCGTGACCGCCGGCGCATCCGCGCCCGAAGTGCTGGTGCAAGAGGTCATCCTGAAGGTCCAGTCGATGGGCGTGCGCAGGGTGCGCGAGCTCGACGGCATCGAAGAGCACGTCACCTTTCCCCTGCCCAAGGGCATCAGCTCGCCGGCGAGCTGAGCGGGCGGTCGAGCCCCCGCAAGGGTGCCTCGAAGTCAACCTCGACCACCTTGACGCTGCGCCGCCCGCGGCCTGCCTTCATTCCCGGTTCCCAGCGCGTCTCGGCGAAAGCCTTCACCGCATGCTCCATCGCGGACGCCGGAAGCGTCGACTGCACGACGTCGATGTGGTCGACGACGCCGCTCCCGCGGATGTAGATCCGCAGCTTGAGCTTGCCGAAGTATTCGACCCCGCCGCGCGGCGCGATCGGGTCGAGGTCGACGAGGCGCAGCGGATAGGCCTTGCGGTCGAGCTCGGCGGCCTCGAGGTAGCGAAGCTCCTCCATCGCCAGCCAGGCACAGCCTGCGATTCCCGCGGCGATCAATGCCACGCCCAGCGCCTTTCGGACCACGAACGCCTCCCGCAAATGAAACGCGCCCGGGTTGGCCGGGCGCGTTTTGTTACCGCCGCTGGATCAGTTCAGCAGTTCACGCCACATCACGCGCTTGCCGGTGGCGCCGACCAGCGGATTGTCGGGCACCGCGAACACCCGGCGCTCGTCGTCGGCGGTCGTCACGATCGCCACCGTCTTGCCGTCGTCCGTCGCGGTGATCTTCGGCGGGCCGACCGGGGGCTGCGGAACACCGGTGCCGACGATGCCGCCGGGGACCGTGCTGACCGGGCCGCCCTTGGCGTAGTCGAAGAAATACACGAAGCCGGTGCCGCCCAGGGTGCAGACGCTTTTCTCCGGGATCGTTGTGGCCACCGTGAGGACACCGAGCTGCAAGGCCAGGCCTGCCACCAGGCGCTCACCCGGTGTGCTGTTCGCCGGGTTGAAGTCCACGTACCAGCCGCAACCCGAGGCAATCGAGAAGTCGACGGGGTTGTTGCTGGCCGAGCGGCTGGTCGCGCTCACCACGCCGAGGGTCTGCTTGACGAACACACACGGCGCGGAGGGGGAGTTGCGGACGTCGCCCACGCCGGTTGCCTTCAGTTCGTCGCGGATCGCATACAGCGTCTGCTGGCCGACGTCGGTCAGGTCGCTGGCCCCGAGGTACTTGCCGGTGCCGACAAACACAACCGGCTTGTTCTGGATCAGGCCTAGCTCCGGCTTGGTCGTGACCGGCTGCAGGTACGCGCCCGACTTGAAGATCGCCAGCCGCGTGGCTTCCTTGCCGCCGGGTGCGATCAGGTCGTTCACGTCGAAGCGCCACAGGTTACCCAGCAGGTCGCCGCCATAGAGGCGCTGGACGGTGTTGTCCGCCAGGCCGTCGTCGGTCCACCCGACGATCTTGCCGACGCCGGAAGGTGTCGTCGCGTCACCCACACCGGTCGAGAGCGTGAACTTGAGCGCGCCCGTCAGGGCGTTGAGCACGAAGAGCCGGCCCAGGCCGTCGGCGTTGTTGTAGCCCGAGGACAGGAACACGTTCCAGCTGCCGTCGGTGAGCTTGCCAATCACCGGGTTGCCGAAGGTGAAGCCCATCTGGGCATGGGTGTACTCCCAGAGCACGGTGGGCGAGCCGGGCGCCGTCACGTCGAGCGCGTAGTAGCCCTTGCCGCCGGCATTCAGGCCGCCGACCAGGATGGTGCGCCAGGCGCTGCCGTTCCAGATATCGGTGAGGATCGGCGAGCCATCCACGTAGAACTGGTGGTTGGTGCCGTACGCCTCGTCCGCCAGCGCCTTCAGTTTCGGAAGGACGAAGGAGGGGATGTAAGCCCACAGCTCGTTGCCGGTATCCGCGGCGAAGGCATGCAGCATGCCGTCGTTGGCGGCAACGTAGACCACGCCCTGGCGCCCGGACAGGCCGTTCCTGAACGACTGGTAGCTGTTTTCCGTGTATTTGAAGGGCGGCACCTTGCCGTAGACCGGCGTGCCCGAGATGATGTCGCCCAGCACATGCTCGCGCGCACGGTAGAGCAACACCGTGTTGGCGCCGCGCTGCTCCAGGCCGGTCCAGCCCCGCAGGTAGTTGATCACCGTGTCGGGTGTGGCAGCCGTCTTCTGCGGCACCGTCCAGCCGGCGAACTGGCTGAGGATGGGACCATTGCCCGGCGTGAACCACGACGCCTTCTGCGCGGCGGTGAAGCTCGCCGGGATGAAGCTGGTCTTGGCGTTGTTGAGGAAGGTGAAGATCGTGCGCGTGTCGCTCACGTCCGTCACCTTGCCATCGAGCGTCGTCTGGGCCGACCACAGCGACGTGGTCGAGATCGCGCCCGTGGTGGGGTTGATCAGGCGCGCCTGGACGTCGCCGTCCCACTTGGCGGTGCGGTAGTTCGCGAGGAACACGAAGTTGTCGCCCGTCACCGGCTCGAGGTTCGAGGTGGCCGCGGCGGAGCCCGCGGCTTCACGCGCCGAGACACCCGCAAGCGCCGTGCGCAGGCCCGCCACGAGGCTGTCGGGATCCTTCGCGCTGAAGTACTGGCCGCGTCCGTTGACCGCGGTGTGCCAGAGGTCGTCGATGGTGGTCAGCTTGTCGCCCACGGGCACCGGCCAGTTCTTCGAGCCGCTCACGATGGCGTTGTAGTCCGCCGACTTGCCGTTGAGGTAGTCGTCATCGAAGCTCAGCTGGCCGTTCACGCCCAGGCCCAGGGTGAACGTCGTCATGTGCTGGTGGGGCGCCGGGTCCTGGTTCGAGGTCGGCACGTTGTCCTTGCAGACATCGGCGCCGGCAACGCCGGTGTTGCACGTGCCGCCGGTGGGGCGCAGGTCGGTGTTGTAGTAGTAGGCGGCGACGTCGGCCAGCGTGTTGCTGGAGCCGCTGAGGTTGCCGTCGAACATCGGCGCCGGCGTGCTGGAGGCGTTGTTGTCCTGGTTGCCGATGCTGGAGCTGCCGTCGAGCTTCACACCGTTCGCGGTGCCGTTGTTCCAATAGCCGTCCGTCGTCAGGATGGTGAAGTTCTGCTGGCACGAATACTGGACTGGGTCGGGTCCCAGAACGCCCGCGATATTGCGAGCCGCCACCGACAATGCCCTCTTGAGGGGTGTATTGCCGCTCGGATCCTGGCTGTAGAAGCGATTGTAGAAAGCGTCCTTCTGCGTCTGGTCGAAATCCGAGATCTTGAGGTAGCTGTTGTCGGTGGTGCTGTTGCTCGGGGTCGCGTAGATGGTCATGAACCCGATGCGGTAGTTGGCCCCGATGGTCGAAAACGCGCGCCCCGCGCCCGTTTTCATCAGGAGCATGCGCGAGCGGTAATACGAATACCAGTTGGCGAAGTTGACGCGCTCGTCGGTGGCGCCGGGGCCCGAGGAGGCGGTCACCTTCACGTAGGTGAACACGTTCTTGCCCGGGGTTTTGCCGATGTTGCTGTTGCACTCCCGATAGAACAGGTTGGTGGTGTTCAGGAAGTTGGCGGTCGCCGACCCGGTGTATTTGTAGTAGTACGCGGCCTGCGCGGTGTCGCCGCTGTACGCCTTGAACGCGGTCGACACATTCACGGTGCCGTCGCTGGTCGAGTAGCCGTCGGTCCAGGCGCCGGTGAAGCTGGCGTTGGCGAAATCGGTGCCGTCGGAGTTCTTGGGCGGCGCGTACACGATGGTCGGGTTGTAGTAGATGCTGTTGCACTGCGACGACTTGTAGCCGTAGGCGTCATTGAAGGGCGACGCCTCGTCGGGCGCGTGCAGCGACGCCATCGAGCCCGAGGTATCGAGCACGAAGCTCACGTTCGGCTTCACCTGCGTGCTGGGGCTCGTGGCGAGCGGGGCCGACGCGATGTCGGTCAGCGCCGCCGTTGCCAGGCCGGGCACCGCGCCCACGGCAAGCGCCACGGCCGCCGTGAGGATGCGCGAGGCAGGGTTGAGGGAACCAATGCGTTTCATGTCGATCTCCTTGGAAGGCCGTCCGCTCGCCTAGAGCAGGATCACGGCCTGGATGTAGCTGACAGTGTCTTTTGCGCCGTTGACGCGCGCGGTCACGCGGTAATAGATCTGGTTCTTCTTCGTCAGTGCGTAATCGGAGTAGGTCACGTCGCCCTGCGAGCTTCCGGCGCCCGTGGTCGTGGCTTTTGCGCAGCTCTGCGCCGGCAGGTTGCTGCTACCCGGGATCGAGCACAGGCGGTGGATCAGGTAATAGATGGTGTTGCCGCTGGAATCGAGGTCGCCGAGGTTTTTCGCCTTCACCGGCTGGCTGGGGTTGCTGCCGTCCCAGTCGACGCCGTCGGAGCCGCCCTCGGTCTTGTTGCCGGTGAGGTCGAGCGAATCCTGGCGCGTGGAGTAGTAGCCCTGCCCCGTCTGGTCCGTATCGAGGGTGTCGCGGTTGACAATGAGCCAGGTGCGCGCGGCCTCGATGCCGCTGTCGCCGGAGGCCACGGCGGCCTGGCGGAAGCCGATGTTGCCGGCCACCAGCGTGCCGGTATCAACCGATCGCATGATGCCGATGCCGGCCAGGGTCATCGCGACCAGCACGATGAGCGCGACCAGCAGTACCACGCCTTCTTGCCTGGCGCGGACGCGACGGTGTGTGTTGCGGGCAATCGTCATTCTCAAGGCCTCCAGATCATGTTGCGCAAGGGGACGCTGGTCTGGAACAGCTTGTAGCGGTAACACGCCCAATCGACCGACGAGGCGGTGAGGTCGATCTGGCCGCCGCCAAGCGTTCCGTCGTTGGGCGTCAGCGACAGCCCCATCCAGTCCTGCGAGCGATCGGGACGCGAGGCGCTCGCCGTGGCGTTGCAGGTAGTGCCCGTGGTCGGTTTTTCCTTCACTGCGCTGCGCGCGGTGATCTGCACGGTCGCGGCGAGCACGCGCGTGATCTGGTTGGATGTGGCGAGCGCCGCACGGCTCCAGCTGTCAACCACCCCGTCGCCCGCCGGCGTCGTGGGCGTGGGGTTGCCATCGAAGTCCTTGCCGTACACACCCCGCATGCTCACGATGTCGTTGACCATGACCTGGTAGTTCGCGGCATTGGTGCAATCCTGGCTCATCATGTTGCAGACGGTCAGGTTGCCGCCGCGGATCGCGTAGACCTTCACCTGCGGTAGCGCGCCGAGGTTGAAGAGCTGGCCGCCGTTGGTCCGGTTGAGCGCGGGCACCGTGGCGCCCGTCGAATCCTTGATGCCGCTGGCGTTGTTGTACGTGGCCTTGGTCATCTGGCAGGCGGCGTTCGGATTCTTGTAGTTACCGGTGTTGTGGTTGAGAACATCGCTGCCGCCCGTGGCGGGCGCGCCGCAGTTGCCGCCGCCGCCGGGCACGCCGGTGAGCTCGTGCATGACGCAGCTGGTGGTGCCCCCGGGGCCCGCGCCCGGCTGGACGGCGACCACCAGGTCCCCGGCGCGGAACGCGTCGCGGTTGTCCGTCACCTTGAAGTTGGAGGCGGCGCCCGAAGGCTGGTCCGCGGCCACGCCGGTCACGAAGTTGTCCGAGGCGCCGTACGCGACGAGGATCACATCGCTGTTGGCATCACCCGCCGGAATACCGGGCGGGTTGATCTCGAAGGGCACCATGCGCATGTCGACGCCCGTTCCGCTGTTGTCGTTCCACACCCGGACGGAGGTGCAGCCCTGGGGCAGCATCGAGTTCATCCCGTATCCGGCCAGGCGGATCTCACGCTCCAGCATGTACAGGGCGACGCCGCCATTGATCTGGGAATCGGTGCCGCTGGTGGTGGTGCGCTTGAAGCCTTCCGACACGGCGAAGGTCTGCATCATCACCACGATGCCGATCACGCCGATCAGCATGGCGATCATCACCTCGACCAGCGTGAAGCCGGCCTGGCGCGGGGAGGGAAGGCAATGGTTGTTTGACATGTTCTTCAGCTCGGGTTGATGTTCGCGACGGCGACGAACTGGTGCATCACCGTCTCTTCCGGCAGGCGCCAGCGGACCGCGACCGTCATCTGGTTGCCGACCTTCGTGATCACGCCGGTGCCCAGCGGCAGCGTCTGCGCCACCGTCGCGTCCCACCCGATGCGCCCGGCCGATCCCGCGCTGGTATACGCATTGAGGTTGGGCTGGTCGACCCACATGCGCCCGATGATCTGGTTGGCGAGGTAGCTCGCGTCGGTGCGGAACTTGGACTGCGTCACCATCGCGATCGAGGCGGCCTGCATGCCCATCACGGCCACGATGCCGATGGAGAACAGCAGGATCGCGATCAGCGCCTCGAGCAGCATCACGCCTTCCTGCGCCTTGGCCGAGACCGATTTAATGGAGGTCATTTTCATTCGCACCCCTGGGGATTGGTCGCCTTGACGAGCTTCGGGTCACACATGCGGACCTGGCCGCCGACGGTTACGAGGATCACGAGGCGGCGTTCGTCGGCCGCGGGCATCACCGAATTGCGCACGTCCACGCGCGTGAAATTGCTGCTGGCGGTGGCCACCATGCGCCCGAAGGAATCGAAGGTGAGCGTCGCCGGCATGCCCGAGCCCATGCCGAGCGGGGTGGCAGGCAACGGCGGCACGGTGGTTTCCGTGGACAGGCGGGCGTTCTGCGAACCCTCGCTCGCGCTCTTGTTGGCGAGCGTCGAGCCGGCAGCCGCGGAACACGTGTCGGTGAGCGGGTCGTAGATGCAGATTTCCCAGGCGGTCGAATTCACGTCGGTCAGCCGCACCATCACCGGCTTGTTGCGCTTGATCGCCTCCAGGCGCGCCTGCTGCACGCCGGACAGGACGGAATCCGCCGCGTTGCGCAGCTGGGTGTTCTGGATCCAGACGCCGGCCGACGGCCCGACGAAGGCCATCACGATGCCGATGATGGCGAACACCACGACGATTTCGATCAGCGACATGCCGCGCTGAGCGTGACGGTTCAGCACAGCGCACCCTTGCGGATCACCCAGCAGGTGTTCGGGGCGGCGGCGGTCCAGCCCTTGCTGGCGCCCGAGCCGGTGAAGGCGGAGGTGCGCGTGTTCTGTTCGTTGATGGTGTAGGTGAAGCCAACCATCGGACCGGTGCCGGTGGCGGTAAGGGTGTAGGTGGTGGCTGCCAGGCCGCCGCAGGTGATGTCGAAGCTCTGCAGCTTCTGCACCTGGACCTGGGTGGCCGAGGGCGCGGCGGGCTGGACGACACATCCGGCCGGGTAGGCGCGGTTGTCCTGGAAGTATTGCTCCATCTTGTTGCGCGCGTCACCCAGGCCGCTGGTCGCCTCGATCACCCGGCTGCGGGTGACGTAGTCCGTGTAGCTCGGGATGGCGATGGCGGCAAGGATGCCGATGATCGCGACCACGATCATGACCTCGATCAGCGTGAAACCCTGTTGCTTGCGAACCATGGAGCGCTCCTTTTCTTGGTTGTGGGTGAATTTAAAGATACCGGGGCGTGACAGGAAGCCAATTCCGACATGCGGCGACCCGGCCCCGATGGGCGGCGGCGGGCGGCCGACGGACGCGACCCTCGCAGCACGGGCCATCCCGGAAGTGGCTCCCGGCGAGGCGACACGGTATAATTCGAGACCGTGCTGTTGTAGCTCAGTTGGTAGAGCAACTGATTCGTAATCAGTAGGTCGGAGGTTCGACTCCTCTCAACAGCACCAGTCTTCCCCCGCGTCATCGGGGCACCTCGAAAGCTTCTTCCCAATCCCGGTGCGCGGCAACCGGCACCCGGACCGACGGATACCACGTCGAAAGCCCCTCCGGCCCCGGCACCCAGTAGGAAAAAGGCGGCCACCCCCTCAGGTACAGCAGGTCCGTGGCAACGCCCAATGCGCCGGCCAGGTGGGCGGTCACGTTCGACGATGTGACCAGGCGCCCGCAGGCCACCAGCGCCGCGGCCACGCCTTCCAGGTCGTGGAACGGGTCGAGATCCTCCAGGGCCACCAGCACACCCGGGTGGCGCACCCGGAAGCTCGCCCGCTCCGTGTCCACATCCCCGTACTGGAGGTCCAACAGGCGGGCACCGGTGCGCGCGGCCAGCGCGGCAAAATGTTCCAGCGGGATCGATTTGCGCTCGCCCAGGCCGCGCCGGCCCCCTTTCTGAAGGCTGCGCCACGAGATTGCAATTGTCGGGCCGGGTCCCAGCGCATCGCGATATCGGTGCACGCGGTCGGGGTCCGCCACAAGGATCGAGGCCGGCTGCGCGCGGAAGCTGGCCACATCGGGACGGAAAAGCCCCGGCAGCGATCCCAGCGGCACCTGGTGGTCGCAAGACGCAAAAGCCTCCTGCGATTGCGCGGGTGTGACAAAAGTCACTTCCGGCATGCCGCGCCGGAAGAGCGCGAGCAGCCGGGGATCAGCTTCCGCGACCACCTCGATGCCGCGCGCGGTGAGCTCCGGCAGCAGCGTGGAAAAAAGGATCTGGTCACCCACGCCCTGTTCGGTCCAGACCGCGACGCGGCGCGCGGCGCCGAGCGTGGAAGGCGACAGGCGCGGGATCGAAAGCGGGCGCGCGCGCGCCGCGGGCGGATCGGTATCGAAGCGCCGCTCGTACAGGGACCAGCCGTCCGCGAATTGCCGCTCGCGCAGGCGCACCTGGGCCAGCCCCGCCTGCGCGTCGGCGAAATCGGGGCGGGCCGCGAGGGCAAGCTCGTATTGCGCGCGCGCCTCGTCGAGCCGCTCGCTTTCAAGCAGCACGCTGGCCAGGTTGACGCGCGCGGGAACAAAGGCCGCGTCGGCGGCCAGCGCCTCCCGGTAGCGGGTGCTCGCGCCGTCGAGGTCGCTGCCGTCGCGCAGGACGTTGCCCCAGTTGAGCAGCGCCTGGCCGAAGCCGGGACGCAGTTGCAGCGCGCGCTTGAAGAGGCGGATCGCGTCGCGCTCCTGTCCGTCGTGGTGGATCGCGAGTCCGAGGTTGTTCAGCACCTCCGCGTTGGACGGGTCGGTCGCCGCGGCGCGCTGGAAGGAGGCCATCGCCTCGTCGGCGCGGCCGGTCTCGCGCAGCACCACGCCCAGGTTGTTCAAGGCCGGCACGTTGCGCGGATCGCGCGCCAACAGCGCGCGCAGGCTCGCCTCCGCCCCCGCGTAGTCGCCGCCTTCGAGGCGCAGCAGCCCGTCGTGGTACGCCGCCGCGCCGTTGGCCGGATCGATGGCGAGCGCGCGGGCAATGGCGCCGCCGGCCGCGGCACGGTCGCCCACGCGGCGCGCCGCCTGCGACAGGTGCAGCCACATCGTCGCGGAACCACCGTCCACACCGGTGGCAAGCTGGAGGTCGCGCAGCGCCTCCGCGTCGCGCCCGGCCTGCATCAGCACCTGCGCGCGGTTGTCCAGGAACGCCGCGTTGCGCGGCGCGGCCGCAATCGAGCGGTCGAGCAACGGCATGCCTTCGTCACGGCGCCCGGTGGTTGCGAGGATGAACCCGAGAAGGTGCAGCGCGCCGGCATTGCCGGGCTCGCGCGCCACGATCCGGCGGTACGCGGACTCGGCATCCCCAAGGCGCCCGGCCCGGAACAGGGCGAAGGCCTCGTTTTCAGCGCCCGATGAGCTCATCCACCTTCTCCAGGGCCTGCTCCCAGCTCGCGAATCCGCGCGGCGCGGCCACCTGCACCGACGGGTACCAGAGCGAATTTCCGTCGGCGCCCGGTACCCAGTAGTGGAACGGCGCGGTGCCCACGTATAACAGCAGCGTCGGCTTGCCGAGGGCGCCCGCGAAGTGCGCGGTGACGTTACTGGTGGTCACGACGCGCGTGCAAACCTCGATAGCCGCCAGGACGCCATCGAGATCGTTGAAGAGGTCGAGCTCGTCGAGGCGGCGCAGGCTGCCGCCGGCGCGTGCGAACGCGGCGCGCTCGTCCGCGGTGTCGCCGTACTGGAGGTCGAGCAGCGCCACCCGGCGCGAAAGCGGCGCGAAAGCGGCAAGCGGCGCGGACTTGTCGCACGCGACGCGCCCGCGCGTGCGTGATTGGAAGCTGCGCCACGAGATGCCCATCACGGACCCCTCACCCACACGCCGCCGGTACGTTTCGACACGCGCCGGATCGGCCGCGAGCAGTGCACGGGGCTGCGCCTTGAAGCTTGCAATGTCGGTGCGCAGCAATCCCGCGAGTGATCCCAGCGCGAGTTGCCGGTCACAGGAAACAAAGGCCTGCGCGGCTTGCGCGGGCGTCGCAATTTTCCATTGCGGGTGCGCGCGCCGGAAGGCCCCGGCGAGGCGCGCATCCACCTCGACCACAAAATCCTGGCCGCGCGCCGCGAGATCCGGCAGCAGCGTGGAATACAACAGCTGGTCGCCCAGGCCCTGTTCGGCCCACAACGCCACGCGGTGGCCGCGGTTCCAGTCCGCGACGACAAACACCGGCAGGTCGAGGTCGCGGCGCGGCGTCATCGGCGGCACGGTGTCGAAGCGCGCCTCGGCGAGCGGCCAACCACGCCCGAAATCCTGCAAGCGCAGGTGTGCGAGTCCCAGGCTGTACGCCGTGCGGGGCATGCGGGGGTTGGCCGCCAGCGCGCGTTGATAAATCGCGATTGCGTCGGGGGTACGGCCCTGCGCATCGAGCAGGAACCCGAGGTTGTGGATCGCCTCGCCGTGGGTGGGATCGATGGCCAGCGCGCGCTCGAAGCTGGCGCGCGCTTCGCCCGCGCGCCCCTGCTCCTCGTGGATCAGGCCGAGGTTGCTGTGGGCATCGGCGTACGTGGGGTGTTGTTCGACGGCGCGTTCGAACGCGGCGCGCGCCTCGTCCCAGCGCCCGAGCGCCGCCAACGCGCTGCCCAGGCTGCCAAGCGCCTGCGGAAAAACCGGCTTCAGGCCCAGCGCGCGGCGGTGGCTTTCCACGGCGCCCTCGAAGGCGCCTTGCGCGTAGCGCACGATGCCGAGGTTGAAATGGACTTCCGCAATCGCGGGCCGCGCCTGCGCGGCCTGGAGGTAATCGCGTTCGGCCAGCACCAGCCGCCCGTGGCCCAGGTGTTCCTGGGCACGGCGCAGCAGCGCCGCCAGGTCTTCGGGGCTCACCTCAGGAACAGGCGATACGCCGGGTTGCGCGACTCGTCGGCGTAGTCGTAGCCGAGTTCGCGCAGGAAGCGGCGGAAGGCGGCGCGCTCGCGCGCGGGCACCTGCAGGCCCACCAGCACGCGCCCCACGTCGGCGCCGTGGTTGCGGTAGTGGAACAGCGTGATGTTCCAGTCCGAGCCCATGCCGTTGAGGAAATTCATCAGCGCGCCGGGACGTTCCGGAAACTCGAAGCGGTAGAGCATCTCGCCCGCAAGCTCGCCCACGCGCCCGCCGACGAGGTGGCGCACGTGTGTCTTGGCGAGTTCGTTGTCGGAGAGGTCGGCGGCGCGCATGCCCTTCTTTTCCAGCTGCGCCACGAGGCGCTGGGTCTCCTCGCGGCCGGCCACCGAAACGCCCAGGAAGACGTGTGCTTCGCCGCCGGGCGCATGGCGGTAGTTGAATTCGGTGACGCTGCGCTTGCCGAGCAACGCGCACAGCGCGCGGAAGCTGCCAGGGCGCTCGGGGATCGTGACCGCCAGCACCGCTTCGCGATGTTCACCCAGCTCGGCGCGTTCGGCGACGAAGCGCAGGCGGTCGAAATTCATGTTGGCGCCACACGCGATGGCCACCAGCGTCTTGCCCGCGGCGTGGCGGCGTTCCACCCAGCGCTTGAGGCCCGCCACCGCGAGCGCGCCCGAGGGTTCAACCACCGTGCGCGTCTCCTCGAAGATGTCCTTGATCGCGGCGCAGATCTCGTCGGTGTCGACCAGCACCATCTCGTCGACCAGCTCGCGCGCGATGCGGAAGGTTTCCTTGCCGACCTGCTTGACCGCGACGCCGTCGGCGAAGATGTTGACGTGCGGCAGCGTCACCCGCCGGCCCGCCTTGAGCGAGGCCTGCATCGCGTTCGAGTCCACCGGCTCCACGCCCACGATGCGGGTCTTCGGCGAGATGCGCTTCACGTACGAGGCGATGCCGGCGATGAGCCCGCCGCCGCCCACCGGGATGAAAATCGCATCGATCGGGTGCGGGTGCTGACGCAGGATCTCGAGGCCGATCGTGCCCTGCCCCGCGATCACCAGCGGGTCGTCGTAGGGGTGCACAAACGAGAGCCGGTGTTTCTTCGCCAGCTTCTTCGCGTGCAGCGCGGCTTCGTGGTAGCTGTCCCCGTGAAGCACCACTTTCGCCCCGCGCGCCGCCACCGCGGAGACCTTGATGCGCGGCGTGGTCACCGGCATCACGATCGTGGCCTGCGCGCCCAGGCGCTGCGCCGCCAGTGCCACGCCCTGCGCGTGGTTGCCCGCGGAGGCGCAGATCACGCCGCGCGCGAGCTGCGCGGGCTTGAGGTGCGCCATCTTGTTGTACGCGCCGCGCAGCTTGAAGGAGAAAACCGGCTGCTTGTCCTCGCGCTTGAGCAGCACCTTGTTGCCGAGGCGGCGCGAAAGCGCGGGCGCGGAATCGAGCGGGCTCTCGATCGCCACGTCATAGACCTTGGCGGTGAGGATCGCCTCCAGGTAACCGTCGTCGCGCATAGGGCGCAAGCATAGCTTATGCTTGCGGCCATGGACGCCAACGCACTCAAGAAAGCCGCCGCGGAAGCGGCGCTGCAATACGTGAAGGACGACACCGTCGTGGGTGTCGGCACCGGATCGACCGTCAACTTCTTCATCGACGCCCTTGCCTCGCGCAAGGCACGCATCGAGGCTACGGTGGCGAGCTCGCAAGCCAGCGCCGAGCGCCTGCGCGCGCTGCACATCCCGGTGCGCGAGCTCAACGATACCGACGGCTGCGACGTCTACGTCGACGGCGCCGACGAGGTGACCGAACACCTGGCGATGATCAAGGGTGGGGGTGCCGCGCTCACACGCGAAAAAATCGTCGCCGCCGCCAGCAGGACCTTCGTGTGCATCTGCGATGGTTCGAAGCTGGTGCCGGTGCTGGGGAAATTCCCGCTGCCGGTGGAGGTGATCCCGATGGCGCGCAGCTTCGTCGCGCGCCAGCTGGTGAAGCTCGGCGGCATTCCGGAGTTGCGCCAGGGCGTGACCACCGACAACGGCAACGTCATCCTCGACGTGCGCGGTTTGACCATCATGAGGCCGATGGAACTCGAAGACGAGATCACGCGGATCGCCGGCGTGGTCACCTGCGGCATCTTCGCGCGCCGGCCCGCCGACATCCTGCTGCTCGCCACGCCCGACGGCGTCAAGACCCTCGAGCGCCCACGGTAGGAAGTGATGCGGTCATTGAACCTTCGGAACACCCCCCCGGGAACTACGTCTTGGGCACGTAGCCCTGCGCGGCGTCGGCACCTTCGCCGAAGAAATGCTTGCGCATCTGCTCCTCGAGGTACTTGCGCGCCTTCGGGTCCGAAAGGTTGAGGCGGTTTTCGTTCACCAGCATCTTCTGGTGTTCGAGCCAGCCCTTCCACGCCTCCTTCGAGACGGATTCCCACAGCTTCTTGCCGAGTTCGCCCGGGTACGGGGGCAAGTCGAGGCCTTCGGCCTCCTTCTTGAGCTTGATGCAATTCACCATGCGCGTCATGTGCGTGCCTCCATAAGTCGCAAGTCAGATCTCCTTCACGAAGATCTTCGACCTGCGGTCGTAGTTGTACAGCGCCGCCTTGCTCTCCGGCAGCCAGACGGTTTCGGTTTCGGCGAAGCCGCGTTCGATGAACCAGTGTGTGGTGCGCGTGGACAACACGAAGACGGTCTCCAGCCCCATGCCGCGCGCCTTGCCGATGGCGTGGTCGAGCAGCCTTTCCCCGCGGCCGCCGTCGCGGTAGAACGGGTTCACCGCCACCGCGGCCAGTTCCGCCGTCTTCTGCTCGGGGAACGGATAAAGCGCCGCGCAGCCCAGGATGTTGCCTTCGCTTTCGAGCACGAAGAAGTGGCCGATCTCGTGCTCGAGCGATTCGCGCTCGCGCCTGACGAGGACCCCCTGCTGTTCCAGCGGCTCGAGGATCTGCAGGATGCCGGGCACGTCGTCGAGGCTGGCGTTGCGTATGCGCTCCGGCGATTCCGGCACCACCATCGTGCCGATGCCGTGGTGCGTGAAAAGCTCGATCAGCAACGCGCCGTCCACATGGCGGCTGATCATGTGCGCGCGCTTGACCCCGCTGGTGCAGGCCTTGATGGCCTGTGGCAGGTAGATGAGGATGTCTTCGGGCAGGTGGCTCGCCGCCGCCAGCTCGCGCGCCTGCTTCACCGTGAGCTCCGAGATCAGCCTGCCCTTCGCGTCCGGGGCGCCGGCGGTTTCCGTGAGGAAGATCAGCTTGTCGGCCTTCAGCGCAATCGCGGTCGACGTGGCCACGTCCTCGAGCGTGCAGTTGAAGACGTCGCCCGTGGGCGAGAAGCCGATCGGCGAGATCAGTACCACCTCGTTGTCGTCGAGGCGGCGGCGGATGCCCTCGGCGTCGATCTTGCGCACCTCGCCCGTGTGCATGAAGTCCACGCCGTTGAGCACGCCCACGGGTTTGGCGGTGACGAAGTTGCCCGAGGACACGCGGATGTCCGCGCCCCACATGGGGCTGTTGGCCAGCTCCATCGACAGCAGCGCCTCCATTTCCACGCGCACGATGCCGTTGGCCTCCTTCACGCAGGAAAGCGCCTTGGCGTCGGTCACGCGGCGGTTGGCGACGTAGCGCGGCGTGACGCCGTGCTGGCGCATCTGCTCCTCGATCTGCGGGCGCGTGCCGTGCACCAGGACCACACGCACCTCCAGGCTCACGAGCACGTTGATGTCGTGGGTGAGCTGCTGGAACTCGCCGTCGGCGAGCACCTCTCCGCCGAAGGCGATCACAAACGTGGCCCCACCCCACTGGTGGATGTAGGGCGTGGCCGACCGGAACCACTTCACGAAGGCTTCGGTCTTGAGGGCGGGAGATTTGGGCATTTGGAGGATTGAGGACCGGGACGGACCCCGTGGACCAGGGTCCGTCCCCGAGCGAATTCTAACTGCGGAAGTCGCCCCACAACGCATGAATCGCTGCCAGGGCCGCGATCGAGGCGGTTTCGGCGCGAAGCACCCGCGGCCCCAGCGCCACCGGCACACATCCCCGGCCCAGCGCCAGGTCGCGTTCGCGCTCCGAAAACCCGCCCTCCGGGCCCACCACCAGCTCGAGCGGCGTGGGTGGCGCCTCGCGGCCGGCCAGCGGCGCCGATCCCGGGTCCAGCATCCAGCGCGGCACGGCTTGCGGGGCGGCGATCCAGTGGATGAAAGCCTGCGTCGGGCGCACCTCGGGGACCAGGGTTCGTCCGGATTGCTCGCAGGCGGCGATGGCCACGCGGCGCCAGTGCGCCTCGCGCCGCTCTGCCCGTTCGCCCGAAAGGCGCACGACGCTGCGCTCACACACGATGGGTTGTATCCACGCCACGCCGAGCTCGGTCGCCTTCTGGATGATCCAGTCCATCTTGTCGGCCTCGGGCAATCCCTGTACCAGGCCCAGGCCGAGCGGGGTTTCGCGCCCGGGCTCGCTCCACGCGCCCAGCTTCACGTCGACGCGGCTCTTGTCGATGCGCTGGATGGTGGCCTCGTATTCGCCTCCCAGGCCATCGAACATCACAAGCGCATCGCCGGCCTTCAGGCGCAGCGCCTTCGCGACGTGTTGGGCGCTTTCGGGCGCAAGCGGGAACTGCGCGCCGGGTCCGAGCTTGTGGTCGCAAAAGATGCGGGGAATTGCCATGGGACAGCGGTGGAGGGCCTGATCGAATGTAGCATAGGGAGGTGGACATCACGGTTCACTTCGCCACACGCGCGATCGAAGCGGTGCGCTGCGTCGCCCTCGAGGAAATCCTGCCGCGTTATCGCAGCGTGAGCGCGCGGATCAAGCCCGACGGCAGCCTCGTCACCGCCGCCGACTTCGCGGCCCAGGAAGCGCTCGTGCGCCGCCTGCGCGCGGTGGAGGCGCTGCCGGTGATCGCAGAGGAGATGCCCGCGCACGAGCAGATCGCGACCTTCGAGCGCGGCGGGTGCTACTGGTGCGTGGATCCACTCGACGGGACCAGGAACTTCAGCGCCGGCGTGCCGTTCTTCGCGGTTTCCGTGGCGTTGATGGACGGGCTCGAGCCGCTATTCGGCACCGTCTACGATCCGATCGCCGACGAGGCCTTCTACGCCGTGCGCGGCGCGGGTTCCTGGCTCAACCACCAGCCGCTGCGTGTTCCCGCGGCGGGCCCGACGCTTGCACGCGCCGTGGCGGAAGTCAGCCTGCGCCGGGACACCGCCAGGCTGCGCGGCGTCCTCAAGCGCCATCCGCCCTATGCACGCCGCCTCACCAGCGGGTCGTCGGCGCTTTCCTGGTGCCACCTCGCGGCGGGGCGCATCGACGTGATGCTGCATTCCGGGCAGAAGATGTGGGACTACGCCGCCGGCGCGCTGATCCTGGAAGAGGCGCGCGGCTCCCTCAGCACGATCGACCATCCCCAGTTCTGGTCCGCGCCGCCGTGGACGCGTTCTGCGGTCGCGGCACGCACCGCAAGCCTGCACGACGAATGGCGCGCGTGGATCCGCGCGAACGCGGGCCTAGTCGAGGAGTGAAAGGGTAAGGCCCTCGTCCGGCGGCTTGGGATTCTTGCCCGAGCCCTTGGCGGGCTCCTGGCCTTCGGCGAGGAATTCGAGGCCCGCGAGCACCCAGCCGCGGCCGCGGTGCCGGCCCCGGTTCAGGCTCAGGCGGAAGGTCTGCGCCGCATCGTGCTTGGTCAGCACGCCGGCGGACTGGAACACCGCGTCGCTCACCAGCAGCGAATCGGCGCGTCCGCTCGAGTCGGTGCCCGGCACGTACAACACGTCGATGTCGGGCGCGGACGCCGCGGCGGCGTCCTCGCGCTTCAGGGACAGCGGCAGGGCGTTGCGCGAGACCACGCGTGTGCCCAGCAGGGTATCGCTGTCATCGGCAGGGTGGACCTTGCGCACCACCTCGCAGACCAGGCACGGCGCCGACGGATCGGTGCGCACGCCGATCAGGTCGCCGGGGTGCAGCGCGGCCGCCTCGTCGCGCGGGGCCAGCAGGCCCAGGCCCGAATCGTTGTGGTCGCGCAACCGGAAGCGGCGCTGGCGCCGTGCCGTCGTGACCGGTTCGAACAGGTTGGTGGGCGCTTCCGACTGTCCGGGTGCCGCGGGCGGCGAAAACCCGCCGCGGATGATGTCGCCCAGGCCGAGGTACACGTCGACTTCGACGCCTTCCGCATTGGTGCGCGCATCCCGCGTCATCGGCGCGGCGCCGGCCTGGGTGAATTCGCGATGCAGGATGTCGAGCAGCGAGACATGGTCCTCGAGGCGGAACGTGGTCGACGGGCCACGGCCGGGGAAAAGCTCGCCGCGCTGCAGGAAATCGAAGACGAGGTCGAGCTCTGCCTTGAGGGGTCCCAGCGGCAGGAACAGCGGATCGCCGAGGTCGGGGTCGACGTTGAGCGAAAGCCCCGCCGAGGAGTCGGGCTGGACCAGCAGCCGCGGCGCGGGAGCGGGGTCGTCGGGGCTGAGGGCCATCGCATCGACCCAGGCGAGCAGCCAGCTGTCGAGGATCTCGAGCTGCCGCGGACCGAGGTGGCCGCCCGACAGGCGCCGCAGCACCAGCGCACGCACATAGAGCGGCTCGATCGCCACCTTGGCCCACGAGCCGTTGGCCATCATCCGGCGGCCGTGCGCGGCGCCTTCGAGCGCGACCGCCTCCAGGTAGAGCTCGTGCAGCTGCGTGAACCGCTGCGGCGGTTCGTGGCTCATCGAGATGAGCTCCCACTTGGCGGCCTCGGCCCAGTAGGCGATCGCGGCGGCGATGTAGTCGAGGCGCTTGTCGAGCCCGCTGTAGCTCACCAGCATGCGCGCCGCCTCAAGCATGCGCGAGTGCAGCGCGTGCACGCGGCTGGCGAGCGCGAAGTCGTCGTCGTCCCAGGCGAGCATCTTGGTGAGCAGCGCCTGCTGGTCGTCGGAGACGAAGTCGTGCAGGTCGTGGTCGAGGGCCTCGAAGACGGCGCCGGCCGCCGCGATATCGCGCCGCGCAAGCGCGGCGCGCAATGCGCCCAGGCGCGTGCGCAGCTCCTCGCGCCCGAGCTCCTCGCTCATCCGATGCTGGAAGCTCACGGCGCGACCCCCTATAGGGTGGCCGGCGCGGCGTTGTGCGCGAAACGCTCGCGCATTTCCTGGATACGATCGCGCATGTGATGGTGGAACTCGGAGGCGATCACCTCCGCGGTGAGGTCCCACGAGCTCTGGATCCAGTTGGGCATGGTTGGCCAGGGGCCGTAGCTGTCGGCCGCGTTGGACGCATGGCCGGCGAAAAGCGGCGAATCGGGCGCGATGCGCACGCCGAGCCTCTTGATCTCGTCCCATTCGGCGGCATCGGGTGCGACGCGCATGAAGGCTTCGGCGATCTCGACGAAGCTCGCGCTGTCGCCCAGCAGGAAGCGGATCTCCAGGCGCGCGAGCCAGTAGGCGTGTTCTTCCGGTTGGTGCTTGAGCGCGAGGGCCAGCAGCTCGTCGGCGCGGTCGCCGCGGCTATCCTCGAAGTAGAGGCGCGCGGCCTTGATGACCTTGGCGGGCAAGCCGAAGTCGGCGATGCCCTTGAGCGCGCCGTCGAAGCGCACGTAGACGAAGCGGTCGCGGATTCGCTTGCGGCGCGCCTCGTCGTCGCCCGCCTGCGCGCGACGGATCGGGTCGGCGGCGCGCACCTTGTCCTGCGGGACGGCGCGGCGGATGCCCTTGCGGATCGCGGCCGGCCGGCGCTCGGGCACGTTGCTGCGCTGCCAGCCCTGGAACGCGCGCCACGCGGCCGAGGTCCCGAGGCCCGCGAGGACCAGCAGCAGCGATGCGTTGGCAATGGCGACCGCGGCGGCAATCACGCCGGGCGGGGCCCAGGGAAGCAGCCGCACCAGTAGCGGGACGAGCTCCACGCCGCCGCCGGGCGTGACGTTCACGGTGCGGATGGCATCCTGCGCGCTGGTGAGGAGGGGAACGAGGAGGAGCAGCGAGGTGGCGCTGATGCGATGCAGCAAGGGGGTTCTCGATTCCATGGAGGCCAGTGTCCCCAATGGGACGGCCCACCGCTGTGAGTCGTTTCACAAAGCGACTCCGGACCCCATTGCAACCGTAGCGATCAGTAGCTAATACACGCCGCGTTGAGCAGCCCTACGCCAAGCGACAGCGAACCGAGGAAAAAGCCTTGTGCACCCTTGTTCGCCGGAATGTCCTGCGTGATCGACGGGATGAGCAGCTTCGCCGCCACAAACGCCAGGATCTGCACCAGCATGGCGATCACTCCCCAGATCGCCATGTCGGCCAGGCTCACGCTGTGCTGGATGGCCGAAGCCAGCGGCACGATGAAGCCCAGCAGCGAGCCCGACAGGCTGAAGGAGGCCGCCATGTTGCCGTCGCGGATCAGCGCGATCTCGCGATAGGGGGTCACGCGGATGTAGATCGCCACGAACAGCACCAGCAGCACCAGCGCCACGGCGAGGTAGAGCAGGAAGTCGTCGAAGCCGGCGAACGAGTCGAAGAGCTGTCTCATGGCGTGTTTTCCTTGTTCAGACGAAATAATGCGGGACGAAGCGGCTGGTGTTTTTCGTGATCGGGCTCTCGTCTTCGCGGATGCCGATGCCGGCCGGCTCCTCGCCGATGATCCACGAGCCGATCACGGTGTGGTTGGCGCCGAACGTAGGCAGCCGGTGGTACGCCTGCCAGATGAAGCCCTCCTCGCCGTATTCGCCCGGCGCCTCGATCACCTCGCCTTCGGCGCTGATCGAGACGTTGGCGCCTTCGCGCGAGTAGATCGGCTTCTTCACGTAGTCGGTGGCGAACTTGCCGGGCTCGAACGCGGCCTTGAGCAGGTTGGGGTGGTCCGGGAACATCTCCCAGAGCACGGGCAGGATCGCCTTGTTCGACAGCAGCATCTTCCACGCGGGCTCGATCACGCGCGTGGTTCCCGCCAGCAGGTGCGTGCCGAATTCCTCGCGCACCATCCATTCCCACGGGTAGAGCTTGAAGAGCGCATTGATCGCCTTGTTGTCCATGTCGACGAAGCGCTTGCCGTCCCAGCCGACGTCGGCGATGTCGATCGGGAGCGCGTCCAGGCCCGCCTGCATCGCGGTGTCGCGCAGGTAGTCGAGGTTGCCCTGGTCTTCGGCGCTCGAGCTGTCGGCGCTGAAGTAGACGCGACCGTCGGCCGGAAGCTGCGCGCGCATGTCCTTCCAGCGCTCGATCAGCTTCTCGTGGATCGAGTTGAACTGGTCGTGCTGCGGGTACACATCCTGCAGCCAGTACCACTGCACCACACTCGCCTCGATGAGCGAGGTGGGCGTGTCGGCGTTGTATTCGAGCATCCTGGGATCGCCAGTGCCGTCCCAGGAAAGGTCGAAGCGGCCGAAGAGCGACTTCTCGTCGTTTTCCCACGAGCGCTCGATCAGGGCATGGAAGGCTTCCGGGATCTGGAACCGGGCATAGTCGCGGCGTTCGATCACGTGCTGCACGGCTTCGATGCAACGCGTCTGGAGCTCGCCCGTGGCGAGCTCCAGCTTGTCGACCTCCGCGGCGCTGAAGCGGTAGCAGGCGCGCTCGTCCCAGTAGACGCCGTCGATCGAGTGGAAATGGAATCCCAGCTCCTCGACCTTCTTCACCCAGTCGATGCGGGGGACGCGCTCTTCGCGTTGCATCGCCTACCCCCCGGACGACGAGCGCGCGGAGCTGCCGAAGCCGCCGCGGCTGGTACCCGAGCCGCTGCTGCCGATCGACCGGCTGCCCGACGACGACGAGCGGCTGGTCCAGGACGATCCGCTTCCCGATGAGCGGTAGCCGTATGCCGGGCCGTAGAAAAATCCCGAGCTTCGGTGTTTCGGCTCCGTCGCGGGGGTGCAGTCCTCCGGCTTGTTGCTCCAATCCGCGAGGCAATCCTCCTTCGAGGCGTAGACGTCGCGGCGCTTGTCGTCGTCGCCGCAGCCGGTAAGCGCGGCCAGGCCGATGAGCACAAGCGTCACGCGCCCGGAAGACTTGCGCACTTTCTTGAGCATCTCCCCTCCCTAACCCACCAGCGGCTTCACGTAGTTCGGCAGCGCAAAGAGGGCCCGGTGCACCTCGCCGTTGTAGAGCCGCAACTCACCCAGCGCCCGCGCCGCGATCACGCGCTCCACCTCTTGCGGCCCGAGCGCGCGCGGGTCGAGGGTATCAGATGCCGACGCGAAGCCCCACAGCGAGCCATACAGCGGGATGTAGGAAAAATACGGCACCACCACGCGGAAAACCTGCCGCAGGTTCGCGAGGGTCTGGCGGATGCGATCCCCATGGAAAAAAGGCGAACCCATGTGCAGCGTGAGCGCGCCCCCGGCGTTCATCACCCCCTTGGCCAGCGCGAAGGTGGCGGGTGAATAAAGCTCGAGCGACGGCCCCACCGGGTCGGTGAGGTCCATGAAGACGAGGTCGTAGCGATGCGCGGTTTCGCGCAGGTACACAAGGCCGTCGCCCACGGTGACCTGGAGGCGCGGATTGTCGAACGCGCCGCGATGCACGGCGGCGAAGCGCTCGCGGCTTACCCGGATCACGTCGGGATCGAGCTCCACCATGTGCACCACCTCGAGCGAAGGGTGCTTCAGCAGCTCTTCCGAGGATCCGCCGTCCCCGCCGCCGATCACCAGGGCGCGCCGCGGATGCGGGTGGGCCACCGCGCACGGGTGCACCAGCGCTTCGTGATAGAGGAACTCGTCGCGCTCCGAGGTCATGTTGAAGCCGTCGAGCCTCAGGACGCGCCCGAGCTGCGGCGTCTCGTAGACCTCGAGAAGCTGGAACGGCGTTTGCGCCCGCATCACGAGCTCGCCGTCGAAATAGACGCCCGCGGCGTCGGTCAGGCGCTCGAAGATCTTGTCGGACATGGAATGTGCCCCGGCCCGCGCCGGGGCGGCAGGCGCGCGGCTAGGCCACGCGTTTTTTCAGCGGCAGGTCGCGGCCGCGCTGGATGCGTTCGATCATCACGTCGCCCGGCTTGAGCGCCTTCGCCAGCGTCCTGTAGACCGCTTCGGCCTTGCCGGTGTTGTCCGCGGTGAAATTGCAGACGTAGACATCGAGCGTCGCGCCGTTGCGTTCGGGCCAGGTGTGGATGGCAAGGTGTGATTCCGCGAGCACAACCGCCCCGGTCGAGCCTCCCTGCTGGGTGCCGTCGGCGCCGTCGAACTGGATGAAATGTTCACCGAGGACGGTGAGGCCCGCATCCCTGCAGGCGCCTACGCAGATGTCGCGCAGCTTGTCCGATGAATACAGCAAGTCGCTTTTGGCGCAGTTGTACAGATCGGCAATGATGTGCAGTCCCTTCATCGTGATACCCCTTCCAAGCAAAGATCCGCAAGTCCGGGGACTGCACGCGCAACCTCGGGCGCTCCCGCTTTGGGCGGGGCGCCCTCAAACCCTAGGCGGCGGGTGCTGTCCTTCTTGCAGAGGTTTACCCAAGCGAAAAATATCGCGGTGAAAAAGTGCGCAAGTATAATCGCATATATCTTGCTTCGCTCGGATTTTTCAAGGCTTTCTTCCCCACTTCGCGCCTGTCGCGCCTTTCAAACGAAATCATCCAGATGCCCCAGACCCCTTCCGAGCAGGCAACCTACGCCGACATCGTCAACGCCATCCGCGCGCTTTCCATGGACGCGGTCCAGAAAGCCAACTCGGGCCACCCCGGGATGCCGATGGGCATGGCGGAAATCGCCGAAGTGCTGTGGCGCGGCTTCCTGCGGCACAACCCCGCGAACCCCGCATGGCCGGATCGCGATCGCTTCGTGTTGTCCAACGGCCACGGCTCGATGCTGCAGTACGCCTTGCTGCACCTCACCGGCTACGACCTGCCGATGGAGGAGTTGCGCAAGTTCCGCCAACTGCACTCCCGCACGCCCGGCCACCCGGAAGTCGGCTGCACGCCGGGCGTTGAGACCACCACCGGCCCGCTCGGACAGGGGCTCGCCAACGCGGTGGGCTTCGCGCTTGCGGAAAAGCTGCTCGCTTCCCATTTCAATCGCCCGGGCCACGACGTAGTAGGCCATTTCACCTACGTCTTCCTCGGTGACGGCTGCCTGATGGAAGGAATTTCCCACGAGGTCTGCTCGCTCGCGGGCGTGCTGGGGCTGGGAAAGCTGGTCGCGCTCTACGACGACAACGGCATCTCGATAGACGGCAAAGTTCACGGGTGGTTCCGCGACAACACGCCGATGCGCTTCGCGGCCTATGGCTGGCACGTGATCCCCAACGTGGACGGCCACGATCCGCGCGCCGTCGAGGCGGCCATCGCCGAAGCGCGCGAGGAAACGCGCCGCCCGACACTCATCTGCTGCAAGACGGTGATCGGCAAGGGCTCGCCCAACAAGCAGGGGACCGATTCGGTGCACGGCGCGGCGCTTGGCGACAAGGAGGTCGCCGCCACGCGCCAGGCGATCGGCTGGAACTACGCGCCGTTCGAGATCCCGGCGGCGGTCTATCGCGAATGGGACGCGCGCGCCAGGGGAGCCGAGCTGGAAAACGCCTGGAACACCCGCTTCGCCGCCTACGAGGACGCACATCCCGACCTCGCGCGCGATTTCCGCCGCCGCATCGCCGGCGAGCTGCCCGCAAGCTGGCGCGGGGACGTCGAGGCGATGCTCGCCAGGGCAAACGAAAAGGCCGAAACCGTCGCAACCCGCAAGGCCTCGCAGATCGCGCTGGAAGCACTTTGCCCGCACCTGCCGGAAATGCTCGGCGGCTCCGCGGACCTCACCGGATCCAACCTCACCAACTGGTCCGGGTCGAAAGGTGTCACCGCCGACCAGGAAGGCAACTACATCTATTTCGGCGTGCGCGAATTCGGCATGGCCGCGATCGGCAACGGCCTGGCGCTGCACGGCGGCTTCATTCCCTATTCGGGCACCTTCCTCACCTTTTCGGATTACTCGCGCAACGCGCTGCGCATGGCCGCGCTCATGCGCGCGCGCAACATCTTCGTCTTCACCCACGATTCCATCGGCCTGGGCGAAGACGGCCCGACCCACCAGTCGGTGGAGCACGTCTCGAGCCTGCGCCTGATCCCGCACATGGATGTCTGGCGCCCCTGCGATACGGTGGAAACGGCGGTTGCGTGGGCGGCGGCGATCGAGCGCAAGGATGGCCCGAGCTCGCTCGCCCTGTCGCGCCAGAACCTGCCGTTCCAGAAGCGCACGCCCGAAGTGGTGGCGGCGATCGCGCGCGGCGGCTACGTCCTCGCCGACGCGCCGGCAGCAAAGGCGGCGATCCTGGCCACCGGCTCCGAAGTGCAACTGGCCCTTGCGGCGCAGAAGCAGCTCGCCGAAGCCGGCATCGCGGTGCGCGTGGTCTCGATGCCGTGCACCAGCATATTCGACCGGCAGGACGCCGCCTGGCGCGAAGCGGTGCTGCCCAGGGGCATGCCGCGCGTGGCGGTGGAGGCGGGCGTAAGCGACTTCTGGCGCAAATACGTGGGGCTCGAAGGCGAGGTTGTCGGCATCGACCGCTTCGGTGAATCAGCGCCCGCGGCCGATGTCTACAAATTCCTCGGCATCGACGCCGAACACGTCGTGGCGGCTGTCCAGCGCATTGTCTGACGTCGCCGAAGTCGCGCTGCGACTGGCATCCCCGGCGGACGCGGCCGGCATCGCACACGTGCACCGCGAAAGCTGGCGCACGACCTATTCGGGAATGCTGCCGGCCGATTTCATCAGCGCGCAGGCCGGCCGGCGCACCCCGCAGCAGTGGGAATCCAGGCTCTCCACGGGCCCCGCGCGCGACAGCACGTTTGTGGCCCTGCGTGGCGATCTCATCGTCGGCTTCGCCTCGTGCGGCGCCGCGCGCCACCGGATGGAAGGCCTGGAATCCGAGATCTACGCGCTTTACGTGCTGCAGGACCACCAGCGGCGCGGCGTCGGGCGCGACCTGGTGCGCTCCTGCGCGCGCCATTTCGTGCGCCAGGGCGAGTTCGGCTTCTACCTGTGGGTGCTGAAGGCCAACCGCGCCCGCATGTTCTACGAGGCGCTCGGCGGCCAGGAAATGGGCGAAAAGACCGAGCGGCTCGGCATGCACTCCTTCGCCGAGGTCGCCTACGGCTGGCACGACCTCGCGGGGCTCGTGGCCGTCGGCTAAAATAAGCCTCACCCGCGTATTTTCTTCCCCTCCGGAGCATTGCAAAATGACCGTCAGAGTCGCAATCAACGGATACGGCCGCATCGGCCGCAACATCCTGCGTTCGCACTACGAGAGCAACAAGTCGCACGACCTGCAGATCGTCGCCATCAACGACCTGGGGCCCGTGGAAACCAACGCGCACCTCACGCGCTACGACACGACACACGGCAAGTTTCCCGGCACGGTGACGGTCGAAGGCGAC
>JBBREI010000013.1:0-36144 GCA_038203035.1 Burkholderiales bacterium | reverse complement strand
CGTACTGGAAAACATGCGCATCGATGTCGCGCGATCCCTGGGTGGGGAGGTCTGGTGTTTCGACGATGGCGAGCAGCGGCGCGTCCACCTCTGGGGCCAGGTGGAGCTCTCGGTGGCGTGTGATGGCACGGATTTCCGCTGCCGCTTCCTCAATTACGAACCGGATGCCGGCCGCTTCACCGCCAGCGCGGATCTGCGCCGGCCCCTCAGCGCCTATGGCTTCGCCGGCGCCTTCATGCCGCTGCTCTGCCAGGTCAGCCGCGAATCGGGCCTTGACCCGCGGGTGTTGCCGGGGCCCACGGGCGATTGGATGCGCGCAGCTCTCCAGCGCACCTTCCGGCGCTACGTGGGATGGAACCGCCTGCGCCGCCAGGTGCTGGCCTTCCTGCGGCCGGATGCGCTGGTCTACGCGCTCACGCGGCGAACTTTCGAGGACGCCCGCGCCACGCTGGATGATTTCAACTGGGTGTGCGGCCAACGCAATGCGCTGGCGTTGGTGGGCCTCGATCATCCACGCCTGCTGCCCTTCCTGCAGTTGGCGCGTGGCGTCGAATCCTCGCCGCTGTTGTTTTTCGATCGCCTCGTTGCGGATGCGGGCATGTCGCCTTCCGCGCGCGCCAAGCTGGAGCGCTGGGGCTTCACGCCCTTCGCACAGGTGTGCCAGTTCCATCTCCTGGAGGATGTCGTGCAATCCATCGCGCGCTACGCCAACCTGCTGGACCGGCTACAGGTGATGGCACCACCGCCGGCCATGTTCACGCAGCTGGCGGGTGGCGCCGTGCCCCGGGCCCCGGATTGGTTCCATCGGGCGCTGCTGGCCGAAACCGAATTCCTGGCGGAAGAGCACCTGGAAGATGCTTTCCCGCAGGATTACGTGGACGCGGTTGGGTGGCTTGCAAGCGATCCCCGGCCCGACGAAAACCAGCAGCGCGCGGGATGGGGCTGGATCGCGGTGCAGGCAAGAAAGCACAGGCTGGCCACAGACGCACGCGCCGCCCTGCCCTGGGCGGTGCCATGCGCACCCTTCGACCACGGGCCCTATCGCGTGGCGCCGATCGCCACCCGGGCAGACCTGCACGCGGAAGGTGACGCCATGCGCAATTGCCTGCACACCTTCAGCGATGGTTGCGCCGCCGGCCGGTTCGCGGCCTTTTCCGTGCGCGACCGGCTTTCGGGACGGCGGCTCGCCACGTTCATGCTCAAGCGCGTGCCGGAAGGCTGGGCGCTCACCCAGATCGCGGGCAAGGGAAATGCGCAGGTGGGCCAGGATCTCCATGCGCTGGCGGCTGTTGCCGTGGGGCATGTGGCCGGGAATTAGGTCTCTTCGTACCCCGCCTCGCGCTGGTGTCGAATGGCCAGCACCAGCACCACGTTCGCCTCCGGGTCGTACGCGTATTGGGCGAGATAGCCGGAGCGCCCACGGGAGATGACCAGCTCGCGGACGGGGCCGGCACCGGCCTTGTGACCGACCAGCGGGTGATCCTTCAAGATGGCGAGCGCTTCCTGAATCAAGCCGATGGTTACAAGCCCGGACTGTGCGTCGTCCTTGTAGAGGAACGCCGTCAGCCGCAGCAGGTCATCGAGCGCGCGCCTGGAATAGGCCAGCGTGGCCACAGCTGATCAGCGCTTGGCCGATCGAAGCTTGAGCGGGCGTGGCTTTGCCGCCCGCTTGCCCTCAAGGCGCGCCCGTATGTGGCGCCACACGTCGTCATGGGCGTAGGCGACCCCGGTGCGCTGAAACTCTTCCAGGGACTCCCGACCGGCCTCGAGGAAATCGCGCCGCTTTTCGTCCCGCGCAACTTTCTGCGCGATCGCCTCCACCATGTAGGCGTGCGGCGTCTGGGCGACACCGATGGCGAGCTCGGCGATCCTTTCCTTGAGATCGTCCGGCAGCTTCAGGGAGGTCGTGTTGGCCATGGCTGTGGGCTTGAGTGGCAGGTGTCACCATGGTAACACCTTGGTCCCCGCCCTGCGGCTTCGACGAGGAAGCGCCGATTCGTTGCGCCGCCCAGGACGCCCTACCCCATCACGATCTCGATCGCTTCCGCCGGCCGCAGCACGACCACCCCGCGATGGCGTTTGCCGAAGAGCCCGCCGAAATGCGCGACGTCCCCGGTAACCAGCAGGTTGGCACGGCTCTCCAACGCGGCCGCAAGGATCGGCGCGTCCTTTGCGGGCAGCCCGATCGAGGCGGCCCAGGCAATCGTGGCGGGCGAAGGCTCCGGCTGCACGGCCAGGTGCTTGATCAACAAGGCCGGATCCCCCGCCCTCTCGCCGCGCTTGGCCAGCAGGTTCCTGCGCGCCTCCTCGATGGCGTAGGCGGAAGTCACCAGATCACACGCCCCCGCCTCGGCCAGCAGGAACAAGGCCCGCGGCGTGCCGGCATCCATGTACGCCGCGCTGAAGAGGACATTGGCGTCCAGGAAGGCGCGCACGTCAACGCTTCTTGCGCACCTTCTTGAGGTACGCCTCCACGCGCCTTTCCATGGCGGCGGGGATGGCGTTGGCCTTTTCGAATTCCACCACGCGCTCCGGGTTTGGCGGTGGGCGCGGGCAAACGCGGCCAGCCGGGCGGCGAGCACCCGCGCGCCCGCCAATCTGCGGCTATCATCTCCCTTCGCACGCGCCGGATTCCCGGTGCGACCCCCCAACATCCGAGGAGAAGATCATGCGCAAACTGCTACCCGCCCTGTTCGCCACCTGCCTGGCCGTTGCCTTCGGCGCCGAGGCCCAGAACAAGTCCGGCATGAGCAAGGACGACATCAAGCGCTACTGCCAGCAGCAGTCGGACAAGGCGGACGCCCCCAAGGAAACGCTGAAGGCCTGCATGGAGCGCGTCGAGAAGGAAGGCGTGAAGAAGGAAGCGCCGAAGAAATAGGTTCGCGAGCACCCGTTGTGATCGAACCCATCCTCCTCACCGCCACCCGAGTCCTCACCTTCGACGGCACGCGCGGCCTCACCAACGCCACCGGTTTCTTCTTCGAGCGCGGCGGGCGGCTTTTCCTCGTGACCAGCCGCCACGTGATGATCGACAAGCCGAGCGCGCATTTCCCGACGCGCATCGAGATCGAGCTGCACATCGACGCGGACAACATGGCGCGCTCGGCGATGTTTTCGATCCCGCTCTACCAGGACGGCGAGGGCCTCTGGCGCCAGGGCCGTGACGGCGCGGGCGGTGTCGACGTGGCGGCGATCGAAATCGACCGCGCGGCGCTCCCCCCGACCGCCGTCTATCGCGCCTTCACGCCGCGCCACCTGCAGGATGTGCACGACGACGTGGAGGTGGGCACCTCCCTCGTGGTGGTGGGTTTTCCGCTCGGCTTCCACGACACGCTGCACCACATGCCGGTGGTGCGCCAGGCGGTGATCGCGTCCTCCTTCGGCCTGCGCTTCCAGGGGCACGGGTATTTCCTCACCGACGCGCGCACCCATCGCGGCACCAGTGGCGCGCCGGTGGTGATGCGCATCACCGATCGCGCCACCGCCCCCGACGACCTGCCGTGGAAGCTCCTTGGCGTGCACTCGGCGCGGCTGGAAGCCAGCAACATCGATGCGCAGGTCGATGAGGTGCTGGGGCTGAATTGCGCGTGGTACGCCGATATCCTGATGACGCTGACCGAGGCGGCGTAGCCCAAAAGGAAATCCCCGCCTGAGCGGGGATTTTCCATGTTCGCTGGGCTGCATTCCCGTCTACACGGCAATGACCGCTATGCGAAGGTCACGCCGCCGTCTTCAAGCGGCAGCGCGCGAATCCGCTTACCCGTAAGGTTGTAGACCGCATTCGCAACCGCGGGCGCCACCAGCGGCACACCTACCTCTCCCAACCCGCCCGGCTTGCCGCGTTTGCCGTAGAGCTCCACCACGATCGGCGGAACGTCCGTGATACGCGGCAACTGGAAGTCGTGGAAGTTGGACTGCTCCACGCGGCCATCCTTGAAGGTGATCTTGCTTCGCAACGTCCCCATGAGCCCGGTGACGATGCCGCCTTCCAGTTGGGCCACGCCCTGGTCCGGATGCACAACCAGCCCCGCATCGGCCACCGCGGTGATCTTCACCAGCTTCACCTTGGCGCCGGCCGAGGCCACCTCGCAGACAATTGCGATGTGGGTGTCGTAACACTCCATGGAGGCGACGCCGAAGGCGCGTCCCTTCGCCGGCGTGGCGGTATATCCCGCCAGTTCACCCGCGCGTTTGAGCACCGCCGCTTGCAAAGGCATCTTCTCGAGCATCGCCAGGCGGAAGGCCAGCGGATCCTGCTTCGCCGCCAGCGCCATCTCGTCGATGAAACTTTCGGTGGCGAAGGAGTTGAGCGCGTTGCTCACCGACCTCCAGTACCCGACCCGCACACCGACTTCCTCAATCACCGTGCGCAGCTCGTAGTTGGGGATGTCGTAGGTGAAGTTGGCCAGGCCTTCGGTCATGAAGGGGTCGTTTCCTTCCTTGCTCACGAAGGGCGGGAAGGCGCGCGCGGTGACCGAGGGCGAAACCATCTTCGAGGTGAACGATGTCGCCTTGCCGGCCTCCACCGTGCCCTTCATCACATGTAATGACGGCGGGCGGTAGAAATCGTGCGCCATGTCGTCGGGGCGCATCCAGATGAGCTTCACCGGCATGCCGGGCATCGCCTTGGCGATCATCACCGACTGGACGATGAAGTCGAATTCCAGCCGGCGCCCGAAGCCCCCGCCGATGAACTGCGGGTGGATGCGCACCTGTTCCGGCTTCACGCCCGCGGCCGCCGCGGCGCCCCCCTGCGAGCCCTGCGGAAACTGCGTGCTGGCCCAGACATCCACACCATCCTTGCCCACCATGGCCATGCAGTTCTGCGGCTCCAGCGTCGCGTGCGAAAGCATCTGGCAGGTGTAGGTGGCCTCCATCACGCCGCCCTTGGCACCGGCGACATCCCCCACCTTCTTCGCCATGAAGCCGGGGCGGTCCTTTGCCTTTTCCAGGGTGGCCATGATGGAAGCCTGGTCCACCCGGGCGTTCGGGCCGTTTTCCCAGGTGACCTTGATCGCGTCACCCGCCTTCTTCGCGGTCCAGAAGTGGTCGGCGATGACGGCCACCCCTTCGCCGATGTTCACCACCTTGCGCACACCCTTCATCTTTTCGGCCGCGGCGGAGTCGACGGAAGCTACCTTGCCGCCGATGACGGGTGAGGCCACCAGGTAGGCGTAGAGCATCCCGGGCTTCACGACATCGATACCGAAGACGGTTTTGCCGCGCGCCTTGTCGGCGCCATCCAGGCGCGGGAGGTTGGTGCCGATGAGCTTGAAGTTGCTGTTGCGCAGCGCCACGTCCTTGGGCACCGGCATCTTTGCGGCGGCGTTGGCCAGCTTGCCGTAGGCCACCTTCCGCTTGCCGTTGACCACCCAGCCATCGGAGACCGTGCAGTCGGAAGGCGAAACCTTCCATTGCTCGGCAGCCGCGGCCACCAGCATCACGCGCGCGGTGGCGCCGGCCTGCCGCAGCGGATCCCACGCATCGCGCACGCTGGTGCTGCCGCCGGTGATCTGCCCACCGAGCAGCTTGTTGATGTAGATCGGATCGACGCTGGCCTGCACCACTTTTACCTTGCGCGGATCGACGGCGAGTTCCTCCGCGACCAGCATGGTGAGCGAGGTGTGCACGTCCTGCCCCATCTCGTTGCGATGGCAAGTCACGGTGATGGTGCCGTTGGGCGCCACCGAGACCCACGCGTTGGGTTTCAGCGCGGCGTCGGCAGCCTGTGCTTCACCCGGCATGCCCAGGCGAAGCCCGATGACCAATCCCCCGCCGGCCAGCGCGCAGACCTTGAGGAATTCGCGGCGCGTGAGGGCGTTCATGCCTTGCTCCCGACGTTTGCGGCGGCGTCCTTGATGGCGGCACGGATGCGGCCATAAGTGCCACAGCGGCAGATGTTGCCCTGCATGGCATCGTCGATCTGGGCGTCGGTGGGCTTGGGCGTCTTCTTAAGCAGCGCCGTCGCGGCCATCACCTGGCCGGACTGGCAGTAGCCGCACTGCGGCACCTGGATCTTGTCCCAGGCGGCCTGCACGGCCCGGCCCACCTTGTCGCCGCCCATGGCCTCGATGGTGGTGATCTTCTTGCCGACGACGGCGTTCACGGCGGTGACGCAGGAGCGGGTGGGCACCCCGTCTACATGCACCGTGCAGGCGCCGCAAAGCGCCGCGCCGCAGCCGAACTTGGTGCCGTTCATGTTGAGGTGGTCGCGCAGGACCCAGAGGAGCGGGGTGTCTTCCGGGGCGTCGACGTTGACGGTCTTGCCGTTGAGCATCAGGGCGGGCATGGGTTGTCCTCGTGGAATTTGTTGTTGGAGGGGCGGTGGATACGCTGCGCTTCCGGCACGTGCGCGTCAACGGCAGATGTTATAACTTGTTGTAATGTCGAAGGGCCAAGCATGTGTATCATATGAAACATGTCTGGAATTGAAAACCCCCTTCAACGCCTTGGCCTGGACCTTCGCCGGCGCCGTGAAACTGCCGGCATGTCGCAGGTCGATGCCGCCCGCGCCGCGGGGGTTGGCCGAAGCACGCTCATTCACCTTGAGCAGGGGCGCAAGGACATCCGCCTTTCGAACGCGCTTGCGATCGCACACGCCATGGGCGCCACCATGTCGATCGCGGGCGAATCTGACGGCCTTTCCGATCGCAGGCGCGAGCGGGCCGAGGAAGCGTTGAAGCTTTCCGCCCGCCGCGAAGCACATATGCGCCTTGCCTTGCGGCTTTCCCTGGGTGAGCCGCGCGCATTGCGCGCCCTGGAAGGCGCACGCGAGATGGTCCGGGTCTGGAAGGAATCCCGCACCTGCAGTCCCTTCTACATCTCGAAGTGGACGGGGATACTCAAGGGCTCACCGGCGCAAGTGGCGCGGCGCGTTTCCGAAATCGAATCCGAGTGGCTGGATGCGATGTTGCAGAACACCCCGTTTTCCGGGGCGTTCCCCAGGGCATGAACCTGGAGCAGGTTGAAAAGCTGCTGACGGATATCCGCGACGTCCATGGCATCGACGATTTCGTGATCGTAGGCGGTCTTTCAGTGCTGGGGCTGCGCAGCACCCGCCCGATACCGGATGGCATGCTGGTCTCGAACGAACTCGACGGCTACCCCGAAAATGATCCCGACGCCCGCGACGCGATTGCCGCGAAATTTGGCCAGGGATCCCCTTTCGAGAAAAAACACGGCTACTACTTCGATCCGGTATCGCCCACCCTGCCTACGCTGCCGGATGGCTGGCGGGAGCGCCTGATCAGGGTGACGTTGCCATCTGGAGTGCATGTGAAGTTTCTGGATCCGAACGATGCCGCCGTTTCGAAATACGCACGCAATGCGCTGAAGGACCGGGAGTGGATTCGTGAGGGAATGGTTGCCTCCATACTTTCGGGCGCAACAATCGAACACCGCTTCCGATCCACGCCTTTCCTCGACCAGCGCGAACATGAGGTGGCCAAGGCAGCATTGGCCGAAGACCTTGAATGGCTGGCTGGGCGGGTCAAGCGCCGGCGCTGAAGCGCCCGCTGATGTAAGCCCGCTACCGCCGCCGCGCGCTTTCGATCCACGCCTTCGCGGCCTGCCAGGCATCCAGGTCGCGCTTCAGCAGGTTTTCCAGCGGCTCATCGGCCGGCGTGGCCGGGCCTGCTTCGTTGCCGGCGCACACCGTGGCCCTGGCCGCCGGATAGATGCGCTTGACCTGGGCGCCGCCCGACTGGATGTAGCCTGCCAGCGCCGCGGCTTGGTCCAACCCGGCGCAGCAGGTGAATTGCCTGCCGTGGAACTCGAACGTGGTGCCGTCCGAAAACACCAGGAAAACCTGCTGCGACGGGTCATGGTCACTTTCCGCCAACACCACGCCGGCGATGCGTTTGCCGACGATTTCCTTGAGGCCTTCCTTCATGCCTTGCCCCGCGCCTGCAGCCAGCGCAGGAAAGACACCGGCACCCCCGGGAACGAGTGTGAGTGGCGGCTCACCGCGCCGCCGCCACGAGTGGGGGCGTGACGGCGGCGCGGGCCGCTGGGTTGGGAAGCGGTGAGGTTGATGGTGTTGTCTTTCCAGCGCAGGCGGGAGGTCATGCAAGCCAGACTAAGACCCCGTAAGCTCATGGGGTGAGCCACCCGGCACCCTTCTTTTCATGGACAGAACCGAACGCTTCTACAAGATCGACCACCTGCTGCAGGCCAACGCGCCGGGGGTGGTGCCCATCGACGTGTTCCTGCGGGAGCTGGGCGTCTCGCTCGCCACCTTCAAGCGCGACCTGGAATACATGCGAGAGAGGCTCAACGCGCCCATCGTCTGGGACCGCGATGCCAACGGGTACCGCTTCGAGGCCTCCCGGTCGGCCGGGCCGCGCTACGAGCTGCCGGGGTTGTGGTTCAGCCCGGCCGAGGCGCAGGCACTGCTGACGCTGGAACACCTGCTGGAAGGCCTCGAGCCGTCGCTACTCGGCGCGCACCTGAAGCCGTTGAAGTCGCGGCTCACGGCGCTGCTTTCGGCCGGTGACCATTCGGCCGATGAAGTCCGGCGGCGCATCCGCATCATCGCCTTCGGATCGCGCCGGCACGAGCCGAAGCATTTCTCGCTGCTGGCCTCGGCCCTGCTCTCCCGCAAGCGCGTGAAGATCGCCTACTTCAACCGCACGCGCGATGAAACCACCGAGCGCGAGGTTTCCCCGCAACGCCTCACCTACTACCGCGCCAACTGGTACCTGGACGGCTGGTGCCACCTGCGCAACGACATCCGCAGCTTCGCGCTCGATGCCATCCGCGCCGCCCAGCCGGTTGACGCCAAGGTAAAGGACGTTCCGGAAGCGCGCCTCGACCAGGTGCTGGCCAGTGGCTACGGCATCTTCTCCGGGGACAAGGTGCAATGGGCGGTGCTGCGCTTCACGCCGGAGCGGGCGCGCTACGTGTCACAGGAAGAGTGGCACCCGAAGCAGCGCGCGAAATGGCTCAGGGACGGCAGCTACCAGCTGGAGGTGCCGTATTCCTCCGAGAAGGAGCTGGCGATGGACATCCTCAAACACGGCGCCGAGGTGGAGGTGGTGGGGCCGAAGGTGCTGCGCGACGAGATCGGCAAGCGCCTGAAAATCGCCGCTGCCCGGTACTCCCCGGGGGTCCGCTAAAGCGCCGGCATCGCGCGTGGCTTGCGCTTGTCGTCCACCGCCACATAGGTCAGCTGCGCCTCGGTGACCTTCACCGCCTCGGAGCGGCCGGTCTTGCCGCGCTGGGCATAGACCTCCACATCCACGGTGACGGACGTGCGGCCGACCTTCAGCACGCGTGCGTAGAAACTCACGATGTCGCCGACAAACACCGGCTCCCTGAACACGAAGGAATTTACCGCCACCGTCACCACCGGACCACCCGCGCGATCCCACGCCGGGATGCTGCCGGCGATGTCCACCTGCGCCATCACCCAGCCGCCGAAGATGGTGCCGTGTGCGTTGGTATCCGCCGGCATCGGGACGATGCGCAGCACGGGTTGGTCATCGGGCAGCGTGGTCATTTGTCATCCACCATAACGTTCAACCCGGATGATATCCGGCGCGATGCCGATGTCGACCAACGCGGTGGTCATCGCCTCCGCGAAGGCTTCTGCGGCAGCTTCTCGAATTCTTCCCCCGTGAAGGTCGCGATCTTGCGTGGCCCGTGCGAGTGAAGAAATATTCAAAGGGAACCGGGCCGATGTCTCAGCCCGGAATGATCACCACCTTGCCGAGCACGCGGCGCTCGGCAACGGTGCGCAAGGCTTCCGTCCCGTCCTCCAGCGAGTAACGCCCCGAAATGTGTGGCTTGATTTTTCCGCTCGCTGTCCATTCGATCAGCTTCTTTGCATTCGCGGCCGCGGCCGCGGGCTCCCTTTCCATGAAGCCGCCGAGGAAAACGCCCACGACCGAAGCGCCTTTCAGCAGCGGCAGGTTCATCGGGATCTTCGCGATGTCGCCCGCGGTGAAGCCGACGATCAGCAGGCGCCCTTTCCACGCGAGGCTGCGCAACGCGGCCTCGGTGTAGTCGCCGCCCACGGGGTCGCACGCCACATCGACGCCCTTGCCCGCGGTGAGCGCCTTGATGCGTTCGCGCAGGTCTTCCGTCGCGTAGTTGATCACTTCGTCGGCTCCGTGCCGGCGGCACACCTCGAGCTTTTCGGGGCTCGACGCCGCGGCGATCACACGCGCGCCCATCACTTTGCCGAGCTCCACCGCGGCGAGCCCCACGCCACCCGCGGCGCCAAGCACCAGAAGCGTCTCACCCGCCTTCAGGTCCGCGCGATCCTTCAAGGCGTGCAGGGATGTCCCGTAGGTGAACAACATCGCGGCGGCCACTTCGAGGTCGGTGCCGGGCGGCAGCTTCATCACGCGCTCCGCGCGCACCAGCGCCTGCTGGGCAAAGGCGCCGTGGGAGACAATCGCCAGCACCGGGTCGCCCGCCTCCAGGTGCTTCACGCCTTCACCTGCCTCGCGGACAACGCCGGCCAGCTCGAACCCCGGCGCAAACGGCAGCGGCGCCTTGAACTGGTACTTGCCCTGCACCAGCAACACGTCTGGAAAGTTGACGCCCGCGGCCTTCACGTCGATGACCACTTCGCCCGCACCGGCATGGGGGTCGGGAAGGTCCCCGACCTTGAGCGCGTCAATGCCGCTGAGCTGGCTGCACAGAAGGGCCTTCATCGCGCAAGCTCCAGCGCGCCGATCTGGTTGCGATGCACTTCGTCCGGCCCATCGGCCAGGCGCAACGTGCGCACCTTGGCGTACATCGAGGCGAGCGCGAAATCGTCGGAGACGCCCGCGGCGCCATGGGCCTGGATCGCCCAGTCGATCACCTGCAGCGCCATGTTGGGCGCGGCCACCTTGATCATCGCGATCTCCTTGCGCGCCACCTTGTTGCCGACGGTATCCATCATCCATGCCGCGTTCAGCACCAGCAGGCGCGTCTGGTCGATGAGGATGCGCGCGTTGGCGATGCGCTCGAGGGTCACGGTGCGTTCGGCCACGGGCTTGCCAAACGTCACGCGCGATTTCACGCGGGCACACATCATCTCCAGCGCGCGCTCCGCCATGCCGATCACGCGCATGCAATGGTGGATCCGGCCGGGCCCGAGGCGCCCCTGCGCGATCTCGAAGCCGCGGCCCTCGCCCAGCAGCATGTTGGCGGCGGGCACGCGCACATTGGTGAAATCGATCTCGCCATGGCCGTGGGGCGCGTCGTCGTCGCCAAACACCGTGAGCGCGCGCAGCAGCTTCACGCCCGGTGCATCCATCGGCACCAGGATCATCGACTGCTGCTTGTGGCGGTTGGCATTGGAGGGATCCGTCTTGCCCATGAAGATGAGCACCTTGCAGCGCGGGTCCGGTGCGCCCGTGGCCCACCACTTGCGGCCGTTGATGACGTAGTCGCCGCCGTCGCGCTCGATGCGCGCCTCGATGTTTGTGGCATCCGATGAAGCAACCGCCGGTTCCGTCATCGCAAAGGCCGAGCGGATCTCGCCCGCCATCAGCGGCTCCAGCCACCGCGCCTTCTGCTCGGCCGTGCCGTAGCGGTGCAGAACTTCCATGTTGCCGGTGTCGGGCGCGTTGCAGTTGAACGATTCCGGCCCGATCACCGACCGCCCCATGACCTCGCATAGCGGGGCGTAATCGATGTTGGAAAGGCTCATGAAAAGATTCCAGAGGCCCGCGTCTTTTGCCTTGGCCTTCATCCCCTCCACCACTCGCGTGGCCCTCCACGGATTGCCCGCCGCTCGGTTGGCCGCCACCTCGGCGTGATACGCGGCCTCGGCCGGATACACGTGGTCCTGCATGAATGTGGCGAGCTGCGCCTGCAGCTCCTTCGTCTTCGGCGAATACGAAAAATCCATCTATCTGATCCTTTCGACCTGGCGCCAGCCCTCTTCGGCGATGGCCCGGGTGCGTCGTCCCGCGTCGAGTGCATCGGCGCTTGCCGCGTTACCCTGCAGCGCCCGCGCCATCACGCCCTGCAGGATCGCCGCGAGCCGGAACATGTTGAAGGCGAGGTAATACTCGAAGTTCGCGATGCCGTCGCGCCCGGTCTGCCCGCAATACATCGCGACATATTCGCGCTCCGTGGGAATGCCAAGTGAAGCGCAATCAACACCCGCCAGGCCGCGGCCATGGGGGCCTTCCGGCATGCGCCAGGTCATGCAGTGGTAGGCGAAATCCGCGAGTGGGTGGCCGAGTGTCGACAGCTCCCAATCGAGCACGGCGAGGATGCGCGGCTGCGTGGGATGGAAAACCACGTTGTCGATGCGGTAGTCGCCGTGGACAATCGAGGTCTCCTCGCCCGGCGGCACGTTGGCGGGCAACCACCCGATCAGCCGGTCCATCGCCTCGATGCGTTCGGTTTCGGAGGCGCGGTACTGCTTGCCCCAGCGGTCGATCTGCCGCGCGAGGTAGTTGCCGGGCTTGCCGTAGTCGCCCAGGCCGATGGCGTTGTAGTCGACGCGGTGCAGCGCGGCGATGACACGGTTGAGCTCGCGGTAGTGGGCGGCACGTTCATCGTGGGCCAGCCCGCCAAGCGTCGGGTCCCACAACACGCGGCCCGCGACGTAGTCCATGAGGAAAAAAGGCGTGCCGATCGCTTCGGCGTCCTCACACAACGCGTAGGTGCGCGGCACCGGGACATCGGTCTTCCCAAGCGCCGTCATCACGCGGTATTCGCGGTCCACGGCGTGGGCCGACGGCAGCAGCTTGCCGGGCGGCTTGCGCCGCAGCGCGTAGCTCTTCGCGCCGGCTTTCACCAGGTAGGTGGGATTGGACTGGCCGCCCTTGAATTGCGAGACTTCGAGCTCACCCGTCGTGTTGTTGACGTGGTCGCGCATCCACGCCGCCAACCGTTCGGCATCGAACGCGTGCTGCGGCGCCACCGGCCGCGTGCCCGTGAACTTGTCGAAGCTCATGGGACCTGAAGCACCAACTTACCGGTATTGCCACCAGTGAATAGTTTCTGCAGCGTGTCGTGGAAAGCCGCGATGCCGCCGGGCACCACGTCTTCCTTCGCCTTGAGTTTCCCCTCGGCGATCCAGCCTGCCATCTCGCGCGCCGCCTCGCCGTAGCGATCCACGTAGTCGAAAACCACGATGCCCGTCATCGTGCCGCGATTGACCAGCAAGGAAAGATAATTGGCGGGCCCCTTCACCGGCGCCGTGGCGTTGTATTGAGAGATCGCGCCGCAGATCACGATGCGCGCGTGCATCGCGATGCGGGCCAGCGCGGCATCCAGGATCTCGCCGCCGACGTTGTCGAAATAGACGTCGATGCCCTTGGGGCAATATTCCTTGAGCTTCGCCTTCACGTCCTCGTTTTTGTAGTCGATGGCCGCGTCGAAGCCGAATTCGTCGATCAGCAGCTTGCACTTGTCGGCGCCCCCCGCGATGCCCACCACGCGGCAACCCTTGATCTTCGCGATCTGGCCCACGACGGATCCCACCGCGCCCGCCGCGCCGGAGACCACAACGGTTTCGCCCGCTCGGGGCTTGCCCACTTCCAGCAGCCCGAAATACGCCGTCATGCCCGGGGCGCCGAGTGTGCCCAGGTAGGTCGGCAGCTTGACGATGCGCGTGTCCACCTTGCGCACGCCCTTGCCGTCGGTGACCGCGTATTCCTGCACGCCCAACGCCCCGGTGACAATGTCGCCTTCCTTGAAATCCGCATGTTTCGACTCGATCACGGTGCCGCCGGCGCCGGCGCGCATCACCTCGCCGATGGCAACCGGGCGGATGTACGACCGGGCGTCGTTCATCCAGCCGCGCATGGCGGGATCGAGCGAGATGTATTCCACCTTCACGACGAACTCCCCGTCCTTCGGTTGCGCGACATCTTCCTCGGTGAGCTGCCAGTCGCTGCGTTTGATCTCGCCCACGGGGCGGGCGGCGAGTCGGACCTGGTGGTTTTTCATCGGGGGCCTTTCATGACGTCGGTGGGCTGCCGCTCGTCGAGGATGTCGCGCATGCGCGAATCGATCGCCACCTTGGCCTTCTGGTGGGGCAGCACGTAGAAACGGTTGGCCTTGACGGCGTCGAGGGTGATGTTGGCGACGTCTGCGGCCGTGAGCCTGCCGCGCGCCACCGCCTGGCGGACAAAATCCTCGTAGGGCGCGGCAAGCGGATTGGTGGCGCCCAGCTCGGCCGGCCGGTTGCGCGCCGATTCCGCGATGCCGGTGGGCACAAACGCGGGGCAAAGCACGGAGACGCCGATCTTCGACTTCGCGGCCTGGAGGTCGTGATGCAGGCATTCGGACAGCGTCACCACGCCATGTTTGCTCACGCAATACACGGCGCTGCCGGGCACCGAGATCAACCCGGCCATGGAGGCTGTGTTCACGATGTGCCCCTCGCCACCCTGCGCCAGCATGCGCGGCACAAACGCGCGGATGCCGTGGACGACACCCATGAGGTTGATTTCGAGCACCCACTTCCAGTCGTCGAGTGTCGCGGTCCACATCGGGCCGGCCACCGCGACACCGGCGTTGTTGAAGAGCAGGTGCGCGGCGCCGAACCTGGCGTACGTCGCCTCGGCAAGTGCATCGAGCGCCCCGGGCTTCGAGACGTCGCAGCGCTGCGAGTGATGGGGTGTCGAGATCAACGCGGCAGTCTCCGCCATGCCGCGCTCGTCGATGTCGGCCAGCACGATGCTTGCCCCTTCACGCGCACACGCCAGCGCGAGCGCGCGCCCGATGCCGCTCCCGGCCCCGGTGATGACTGCGATTTTGTCTTTGATGTTCATGGCTCGGAAAAATGGGACGGACAGGAAACTGGTGTCAGAGACGACTTTTGCCGGTGGGCTTGCTGGCAAAAACTGGTGTCAGAGACGACTTTTGCTGGTGGGCTTGCTGGCCCAACCGCAAAAGTCGTCTCTGACACCAGTTTTTTACCGGTTGCTACTTTCCCTTGTAGATCTCCTCCAACTTGGCCTTGTCCCGCTCCAGTATCTGTGCGCGCCTGAGCTTGAGTGTGGGCGTCAACATGCCGTTGTCCACGGTCCAGGGCTCCTCGACCACGGCGACGCGGCGCACCTGCGCGTAGCCGGGAAAATCCTTCAGCTGCGCCGCCAGGCGCGTGGCCAGCGCTTTCTCGTCGGGCTTGCCGATGCGCGCGACCTCCTTCGGGTCCAGCACCACCAGCGCGGCGAGGAAGGCCTTGCCTTCGCCGACCACGATCGCCTGTTCAACCAGCGGATCGAGTTGGATGGCGAGCTCCATGTCGACCGGCGGCACCTTTTCGCCATTGCCGAGCACGATGATCTCCTTCAAGCGCCCGGTGATGTAGAGGAAGCCGTCCTTCAGGCGCGCCTGGTCGCCGGTGTCGAGCCAGCCCTCCGCATCAAGCACCTTCGCAGTCGCCTCGGGATTTTTCCAGTAGCCCAGCATCACGTTGGGCCCGCGCACCCGCAGCACATCATTCTCGCCGAAGGAGACCTCGACCCCGGGAAGCGGCATGCCAATGCTGGCCGGATCGTTGCGATCGAGGTGGTTCACGCTCACCACGGGTGATGCCTCGGTCAGCCCGTAGCCCTGGCAGATCGGAAGCCCCAGCCCGATGAAGGTGCGCGCGATCTGCGGGCTCAACGCCGCGCCGCCGCTGATACACAGGCGCAGGCGCCCGCCCAGGCGCTCCAGCAGCTTGTCGGCCACGAGAGGCTTGAGCAGCGGCCAGAGCACGAACGAAGGTTTCCACGGCCCGCGACCCTGGCGCCACTCGAACAGGTCCCAGCCCACGTGATGGGCCAGCGTGAAAAGGCGCCGCTTCAATTGCGGCGCGGAGAGGAGTGTCGCCGTGACCTGCCCGTGCAGCTTCTCGAAGATGCGCGGCACCGACACGATGATCGTGGGCCGCACCGACTTGAAGTCCTCGCCCAGCTGCGGGATCGAGCGCGCGAAGGCGACGGTGGCACCCGCCACCATCGTGAGGTATCCGCCGACGGTGCGCTCGAGCATGTGCGAAAGCGGCAGGAAGGAGAGGAACGTGTCGCTGGCGAGGATCTCGTAGACCGCGAGGCCGCCCTTCACGTCCTGCAGGATGTTCTGGTGCGAGAGCATCACACCCTTGGGCTTGCCCGTGGTGCCGGAGGTATAGACGATGGTGGCGAGGGCGTTGCCGTCGATTTTCGCGGCGGGGGGCGCGGGCTCCTGCGCGGCGGCCAGCCAATCGGCAAGGGCCACGGCCCTGGCGGCGGCGCCCTGCGGCACGGCCTTCACGCAGACGATGCGCTGCACGCCCGAAAGGCGCTGCGCCACCGGCGCGATTCGGGCCAGCTGGTCGGCGCCTTCCACCAGCATCACGCGCACGCCGGAATCGTTGAGGATGTAGGCGAGGTTGTCGGGGCGGTCGTCGGCATAAACCGGCACCACCACCAGCCCCTGCGCAAGCGCCGCCTGGTCGAAGAGCACCCACTCGCGGCAGTTGCGGCTCATGATCGCCACGCGGTCGCCTGGCGCCAGGCCCTCGGCCGCCAGCGCCACCCGGATGTGATCCACCACCTCCGCCGCCGAGCGCCAGGTGAAGTCCTTCCAGATGCCCGATGTGGCATCGAAATCGCGGTACGCCACCGCGTCGGGGGTTGCCTTCACCCTGCGGGCAAAACAATCGGGGATCGAGTCGGTGGCCTCGATCGCAACGGCGCGCATCTCGCTCATGGGGTCACTTCCGGCGGGCGGTGACCCACATGGTAATCGTCGCGCGGCAGGCCAACTCGCCGCTGCGATCGCGCACCTCCACCACCACCGGGACGTCGCGTCCCGCACCCTCTTCCACCGCGGGCACGGTGGCGATGGCTTCGAGGTCCGTTTCGGCCTTGCGCAGGTATTCCACCTGCATGCCCTTGGGCAGCCAGCGCATCGAGGCGGGGATCGAGACCTCCATCAGCGTGCCGGCTGCCAGCTCCGCCAGGTTGCACATGGCGATGGCGTGCACGGTGCCGATGTGGTTTTGCACCGCGCGGCGCTTGCGCATGGACACACGCGCCCGGCCGACGGCGAGCTCCTCGAAGCGCGGGCCGATGGTGGAGAAATACGGGGCCTTCCAGCAGACGGCTTTCGAGAACAGGAATTTCCCGAATGGCTTGGCCTGGAGGAAATTCCAGGTTTCGAGGGCTTTGGCCATCAGGCTGGATCCCCCGGTCAGGGATTCCCGGGGCAGGTTCTTTTACGGGACAGATCAGACAAGGTCCCACCCGCTGTCCGGTTCGAACCGCAGGCCGTGGTGTTCCTTCAGCTCGTTCATGACGCGGATCCAGTCCTGCTTGCCGCGCTGGCGGATGGTGGCGATGGGCCCGCCGCGATGGGGCGCGAAGCCGGTGCCGAAGATCATGCCGACGTCGACCAGGTCCGCGTCGGCCACGATGCCTTCGCGCAGGCACGCCACCGCCTCGTTGAGCGCGGGCGCCACCATGCGGTCGGCCAGCGCCTTGAGGTCGACCGTGCCCGGCCCGGTCTGCGATTTCTGCGGCTTGCCGTTGGCCCAGGTGTAGAAGCCCTGGCCGGTTTTCATGCCGAACTTCTTGCCTTCCACCAGCGCCTGCAGCTTCTTCGGCACCGGCGTGCCCTGCGTGGCCAGCTCGCGTCCCACCGCCCAGCCGATGTCCAGGCCCACCATGTCGGCCAGCTCGATCGGGCCCATGGGCATGCCGAAATCCTTCGCGGCGGCGTCGATGGTTTCCGGCGGGATCCCTTCGTCGACCATCAGCATCGCCTCGAGCAGGTACGGCGAGAGCACGCGGTTCACCAGGAAACCGGGCGCGGACTTGCACGGCAGCGGCAGCTTGTCGATCTGGCGCGTGAAGGCCTGGCCGGCCTGCATGGCGGCGGGTGATGTCTGCGGGCCTTCGACAACTTCCACCAGCTGCATCTGCGCGACAGGGTTGAAGAAATGCAGGCCCAGCAGGCGGTCCGGGCGCTGAAGGACGCCGGTGAGCTCCTGCAGCGGGATGCTCGAGGTGTTGGAGGCGAGCAACGCGCTGTCTTTCATCCGCGGCTCGACCTGCGCGAAAAGTTTGCGCTTGACCTCGGCGTTTTCCACAATCGCCTCGATCACCAGGTCGGCATGGGCCACGCCGTTGCCCGCCACATCGGGGATCAGGCGGTCACGCGCGGCCTGGATCAGATGCGGCAACTTGAGGCGTTTGCGGAAGAGGTCGTTGGCGCGTTTGATGGCCGGCGAGATACGTTCGGGCGCGAGATCCTGCAGCGTGACCGTGAGTCCACGCAGCGCGCACCACGCCGCGATGTCGCCGCCCATGGCGCCCGCGCCGATGACGTGGACGTGGCGAATGGCGTCAGCCGAACCCTCACCCCGGCCCTCTCCCAGGGGAGAGGGAGACTTGCCGAGAGCCTTCAACCGCTCCTGGAGCAGGAATATCCGGATCAGGTTCTTTGTTGTGGGATGGAAGAAGAGGCTGGCGGTGGAAGCCGGATGTTCGCGCGGGACGTTGCGCACGTCGCCGCCGAAATCGTTCCACAGGTCGATGATGGCGTAGGGCGCGGGGTACTGGTCGCGGCGTACCTTCTTCGCGACACCTTTTGCCGCCTGTCGCGCGACGAGGTTGCGCAGCACCGGCCAGTCGGTGGCGGCGGCCATCAATCCCGGCACCTGGCGCGGTGGCGGTTCGTTGAGGACCTTGCGCGCGGCATTCTGGAAGTGGCGCCGCGGTGTCACCGCATCGACCAGGCCCAGCTTCTTCGCGCGGCGCGCGTCGATGGCGCGCCCGGTCAACATAAGGTCGAGGGCGGCGGCGGCGCCAATGAGCTTCGGCATGCGCCTGACCCCGCCCCAGCCCGGCACGATGCCCAGCAGCACTTCCGGCAGGCCCATGCGTGACTTTGCGCCGTCGTCCATGACCCGGTACCGGCAGGCAAGCGCGAGCTCCGTACCCCCGCCCATGCAGAAGCCGTGGACCATCGCCACCGTCGGAAATGGCAGCGCCGCGATCTTGTCGAACACCTCGTTGCCGAGCGCCACAAAGGCGATCGCTTCTTCCGGGTCGTGCAGCGTGGTGAATTCCTGGATGTCCGCGCCCGCCGCGAACCCGTTGTCCTTGCTGGAAAGGATCGCGAGTCCCTTCGGCGGCATCGCCAACAGGTGATCGGCCACCTGTCCCAGCTCACGCAGCGCCTCGCTCGAGAAAGTATTGGTCCCAGAGCCCGCGCGATCGAACCACAGCCACGCCAGGTTCTCTCCGTCCGTCTCCAACTTCCAGTGTTTGAGTTCCATATGCTGATAGATGGCCGGATAAAAACTGGTGTCAGACACGACTTTTGCGCTTGGGCCAGCAAGCCCAACAGAAAAAGTCGTGTCTGACACCAGTTTTCATCCCGCCATTTATTTCCTCCTCCTGATGTACAGCGTTTTTTCGACCTCGGCGATGGTGACGCCGGCTTCGTCCTTGATCGCGACATGGAACGTGGGCTCGAACTTGCTGCCGTCCGCGGTTCTCGCGCGCGCTTCGTCGACGCTCGCGTCCGGCATTTCCATGTTCGCGACCACCGTGCCGCGGCCCGGCCTGAGATAGCGCACCGCGCCCGCCTTGTCCCACACGATGTAGTCGCTGCCGAGGCGCTTCATCATCATGATCATGAAAAACGGATCGGTCATCGTGTAGAGCGAGCCGCCAAAATGGGTGCCGACGTAGTTGCGGTTGAGCAGGCGCATGCGAAGCTCGATCGATGCGCGGCTGAAGTCGGGCGCGATCTCTCGCACATGGACGCCGGCGCCGCGAAACGGCGGCCAGAGGTTCATCAGGCGTCGTATGCCCGTCGCGCCGAAGTTGATGCGCGCGAGGAAACCCTGCGCGCTCACGGCCTTTCCAGCAGCATCGCGCCGCCCTGGCCGCCACCGATGCACAACGAGGCGACGCCGCGCCGCCCGCCGGTGCGCTGCAGCACCTTGAGCACGTGCAGCACCACGCGCGCGCCGGAAGCGCCGATCGGATGTCCGAGGGCGATGGCGCCGCCGTCAACGTTCACCCTGGCGCGGTCGGGACTGCCGAAGGGCGCGTCGAGGCCGAAGTGCTCCTTCATGTATTCCGGGCTCTCCCACGCGGCCAGGCAGCCCAGCACCTGCGCGGCGAATGCCTCGTTGATCTCCGCGGCGTCGATGTCGTTCCAGGTCAGGCCGTTGCGCATCAGCAGCGGCGTGATGGCATGCACCGGGCCCAGGCCCATTTCCGCCGGATCGAGCGCGCCCCAGTTCACGTCGACGATGCGCCCCAGGGGCGTGAGGCGGTATTCGTCCACCACGTCCTCGGAAGCCAGGATCAGCATCGCGGCGCCGTCGGTCACCTGCGAGCTGTTGCCGGCGGTGACGTTGCCGTAGGTGCGGTCGAACACCGGCTTGAGTTTCGCCAGCCGTTCGGTGGACGAATCGCGCCGCACGCCGTCATCGGCGGCGTAGACCTTGCCATCGGGGCCGTACATCGGCTCCACCTCCTCCAGGCGCCCGTTGTCCTGCGCGAAGGCCACGCGCCGGTGCGATTCCACCGCGAACTCATCCATCATCTGGCGCGTGATGCCGAAGCGCCTGGCGACGATTTCCGCTGTCGATCCCATGGTGAGCTTCACGATCGGATCGGTGAGGCCGTTGAGGATCGCGATCACCGGCGCCAGCATCGTCACGCGGAACTTCGCCGCGACCGCCGCCTTGGCGCCGCCACCCTTCGCGGCGTTCAGCGCCATGAACCAGTTGGCCATCGCCGGGCCGTAGAGCAGCGGGGCGTGGCTCATCGCATCGGTGCCGCCGGCGAGCACGAGCCTCGAGCGTCCGGCGACGATGTTCACAAACGCGGAATCGAGCGCCTGCAGCCCGGAGGCGCAGTTGCGCATCACGGTCCACGCCGGCACCTTGTCGCCGCAACCCAGGCGCAGCGACACCACGCGCGCGATGTTGGCTTCCTCGGAAGAGGGCATCGCCGCGCCCAGGATCACCTCGTCGAAGGCATCGGCGCCGAAGGGCTGGCGCAGCAGCAGCGGGCGGCCCGCGTTGACGGCGAGGTCGGAGCCGGTGAAAGGCCCGAGCTTGTTCTGGGCGCGAAGGAACGGGGTGCGCGACCCGTCGACTACATAGACGCGACGGCGGCCATTTTCTTGTCCGGTTGCCATTTCTCTTCCTCCTTCGTGGCACGACTCAGGTCGTGCTCGAAATCGTCGACGGCGATGACCTCGCTGCGCAGCTCGTCCGCGCGCCGCAGCTGGTCCATTTCCAGCTGCGTGATCACCTGCTGCGCCACGGCGGCGGCTCGGCGCCCGGCCGTGTCGCGCTGCTTGAGCTTGCCTTCCTTGACCGCCTTGCGGATGCGCGCTTCGATCGGGTCGGCCTCGATCACCGCCACCATCGCAGCCTCGAGCTTGCCGATCACATCGTTCACGTCCCTGGGCACGTAGCAGCCTTCCGTGAGGCGGTCGCGCGCGGCACCCGGCGTGAGCAGGATCGAAGCCACTTGCGAGCCCACGCGGTCACTCGGCGCGTCCAGCGTGAGGCCCTTCGGGAACACCATCAGGCGCAACCACGCGGCGATGAAGCGGCTGGGGAAATTGGCCAGCACGCCGTCCATCGCGACCTGGATCCTGAAGAAGCTGTCGTGCATCGCCCAGGTGAGCAGCGGCAGGTCTTCCTTCTGGCGGCCCTCGTCCTCGAAGCGCTTGACCGTGGCCGATGCCATGTAGAGCAGCGAGAGGATGTCGCCCAGCCGCGCCGAGATCTTTTCCCTGCGCTTGAGGCTGCCGCCGATCACGAACATCGAGACGTCGGACAGCAGCGCGAACGCGGACGAAAAGCGCGTCATCATCTGCAGGTAACGCCTCGTCTCCAGCGGTCCCGGGACGGAAACGCCTTCGCCGCCGGTGATGCCGAGCCAGAGCGAGCGCGCCGTGTTCGAGGCGGTGAACGTCATGTGGCCCCAGAGGGCGCGATCGAACGCCGCGAGGTTGTTCTCGGCCGCCGCCTTGATCTCCTTCAACACGAACGGATGGCAGCGGATCGCTCCCTGGCCGAAGATGATCATCGAACGCGTGAGGATGTTGGCGCCCTCGACCGTGATCGCGATCGGGATCGTCATGTAGCCGGAGCCGAGGTAGTTGTTCGGCCCCATCATGATTGCCTTGCCGCCGTGGATGTCCATGGCGTCGTTGAGGATGATGCGCATGCGCTCCGTCATGTGGTACTTGCAGATCGCCGAAATGACGGACGGCTTCTCGCCCGAATCGAGCGCCACCATCGTCATGCGGCGCGTGGCGTCCATGAGATAGGTGTTGCCGCCAATGCGCGCCAGCGGCTCTTCCACGCCTTCGAACTTGCCGATCGGCGTGCGGAACTGGCTGCGCACGCGCGCATAGGCGCCGGTGGCGCGCGAACCCAGTTTGCCCGCGGCCATCGACATCGACGGCAGCGAGATCGAGCGGCCCGCGGCAAGGCACTCGACCAGCATGCGCCAGCCGTGGCCCACCTGCTTCTGCCCGCCGATGATCCAGTCCATCGGGATGAACACGTCCTTGCCCGAGTTGGGCCCGTTCATGAACGCGGCGCCACATCCCGCTGGGCGCCGGCCGATGATCACGCCCTTGTGCGATGTCGGGATCAACGCCAGCGTGATGCCGATGTCTTCTTCGCTGCCGATGAGCTTGTCCGGGTCGTAGAGCTTGAACGCCACGCCGAGGATGGTCGCGACCGGGCCCAGTGTGATGTAGCGCTTCTCCCACGTCATGCGCACGCCCAGCACCTCGCTGCCTTCGTGCATGCCCTTGCAGACGATGCCGAAATCGGGGATGGCGCCGGCGTCCGAGCCCGCGTCCGGGTTGGTCAGCGCGAAACACGGGATCTCGAGGCCCTTGGCCAGGCGCGGCAGGTAGTGGTCCTTCTGCTGCTCGGTGCCGTAGTGGATCAGGAGCTCCGCGGGCCCGAGCGAGTTGGGGACCATCACGGTGACCGCCGCCGTGCCGCTGCGGGTGGAGATGCGCGTGACGATTTCCGAATGCGCGAAGGCGGAGAAACCGAGGCCGCCATAGGATCTGGGGATGATGATGCCGAGGAATCCCTTGTCGCGGATGAATTTCCACACTTCGGGCGGCAGGTCCATGCGTTCGTGGGTGATGTCCCACTCGTGCAGCATGCTGCAGAGCTCGTTGACCGGTCCATCGACGAAAGCCCGCTCTTCGGCGGAAAGCTTCGCCTGCGGGTATGCGAACATCTTGTCCCAGTCAGGCTTGCCCGAGAACAGGTCCGCGTCCCACCAGATGCTGCCGGCATCGAGCGCTTCCTGCTCCGTCTGCGAGACCTGCGGCAGGATCTTCTTGTAGAGGCCGAAGATCGGGCGCGTGATCACGGCCTGGCGCAGCGGCTTCACGATCGAAAACGCGGCGAAGAGCGCGGTCACGACCCAGAGCACGGAGTAAACCGCGGGCGGCGCGCCGGTTGCGAAGGTGATGGCGGCGGAAAACGCGGCAAGCCCCAGCGACCAGGCGACGGCGTTGGCGCGGTGGTAAGCCAGCAGCCACATGGCCGCGATGACGGCGAGCGCGATGCTTGCATAGATCATGGTCATCTCCTCCTGTTGCTCCTTCAGTCGCCCGAGACGAGCTCGAGCTTGCGGGTATCGCCCAGCGCCGGGGCCTTCAGGCCGGCGACCAGGAATGGCGCCAGCCTCTGCAACAACAACTCGTCGTTTTCCTTGTCGCTCGCCGCCACCTGCGCGAAGAGCTTGTGCGCGTCGGTGCCGGCCAGCGTGTACGAGATCGCACCCATCACGAAGTGCAGCCGCCACGTGAGCTCCTGGCGCGACAGGTGGGGCAGTGCCTTCAAGAATGCTTCCTTGTAACGCAAGATCATCCCGGCGTACTGCTGCGAGAGGAAATGGCGGATGAAGGGGGCAGGGTCCGCGTAGGCGCGGCCCACGAGCCTCAGGAAATTCTTGCCCCCACGCCGCTCGTCGCGCGCCAGGCGCAGCGCCGGGATCAGCATCGAGGAGAGGATCCTTTCCACGCTCGGCGCCCTGCTGCCGCCTTCGCGCTCCAGCGTTTCCAGCAGCTCGATGCGCTCCTGGTTCATGGGGTCGAGCCGGCGGGTGAGCACCATCTGGAAGAGCTCCTCCTTGGTGCCGAAGTGGTAATTCACGGCCGCCAGGTTGACGCTGGCAGCGGACGTGAGGCTTCGAAGGCTCGTCGCCTCGAAACCGTGCTCCATGAACAGCTCTTCGGCGGCGTCGAGGATGCGGGTCTTGGTGTCGGCCGACGTGGCGTCGATGGCGACGCTCCTGCGGGCGGGACGGGTAGCAGCCATGGATTGAAACGCCCAATTCAAACGCTCGTTTGAATTCTATCCTAAACCCCGGGGCCGTACACCGCTAGACTTTCGCGCATGATTTCCCGATATCTGGTTGTCCTGGTCGCCGTCTGCGGTGCCCTTCCCGCCACCGCCCTCACGATCCGCCCGGACCGCGACGACGCCGAATACCTGGAGCTTTCTTCCAGGTACCCCGCGGCGCTTCGCCTGCGCGACGCCGGGGAAGGCGTGTTGATCGCGCCGCGCTGGATCCTCACTTCCGCTTCGACGGTCCGCAAGCTTCGCGATGCCAAGGTGCCGAAGCTGGCCGTGGGTAGCCGCGACTACGAAGTCCTCGAGTACTCCCTTTACCAGGGGCTGGGACTGGTCGCCTTGAAATCCGATGTGAAGGGTGTCGCCTTCACGCCGCTCTTCCATGGCGCCGACGAAGAAGGCCGGACGGTGGTCCTGGTGGGACACGGCGGTGATGGCAAGAAGCGCGCATCGATCAACACCATCGACCGTGTGAGCACGCAGGCCCTCGGCATGCGCATCAAGCCGCCCACGGAAGCTTCAGACCTGCAGGGAATGCTGACGCCCGAGGAGACCGGCGCTGCGATTTTTGCGCAGGTGTCCGGGAAGCTGGCGGTCGTGGGAATCGCCAGCGGCACCGATGGAACGTGGGAGAGCTACGTGCGCGTCTCGGCCTTTTCGCTCTGGATCGAGGCCACGATGGTGGAAGTCGGGCGCAAGGAAGCCGAAGCGCTGCTGGGCGCCAGCCGGACGGAGTAAAAAAACTGGTGTCAGAGACGACTTTTCTGCCCCCGGCAGGAGCCGGAATGCAAAAGTCGTCTCTGACACCAGTTTTTACTTCAGTGCCTGGTCGATATCCCAGAGGATGTCGTCGAGGCTTTCCAGCCCGATCGACAGGCGCACCATGTCGGGCGCAACGCCGGCCTTCACCTGGTCTTCTTCCGAGAGCTGGCGGTGGGTGGTGGATGCGGGATGGATCACCAGTGACTTGGCGTCGCCGATGTTGGCGAGGTGGCTCACGAAGGTGAGGGCTTCGATGAATTTCACGCCGGCCTCGAACCCGCCCTTGATGCCGAAGGACAGCAGCGAGCCCGCGCCGCGCGGCATGTAACGTTTCGCCAGCGCGTGATAGCGGTTGTCCGGCAGGCCCGGGTAGTTCACCCACGAGACCTTCGGGTGTGACTGCAGGAACGTCGCAACACCCATCGCGTTGGACACGTGGCGGTCCATGCGCACCGGCAACGTCTCGAGCCCCTGCAGAAGCATCCATGAATTGAAGGGCGAGATCGTCGGGCCGAAGACGCGCAGCACTTCCATGCGCGCCTTCATGGTGAAGCCGAAGTCGCCGAAGGTTTCGAAGAACTTCACGCCATGGTAGCCCGCGGAAGGTTCGGTCATCGCGGGAAACTTGCCGTTGTCCCACGGGAAGGTGCCCTTCTCCACCACGATGCCCCCCATCGAGGTGCCGTGGCCGCCGATGAACTTGGTGGCCGAATGCACGACGATGTCCGCGCCATGTTGCAGCGGCTGGCAAAGGTACGGGGAGGCCGCCGTGTTGTCGACGATGAAGGGCACGCCGGCCTCGCGCGCGATGGCGCCGATGGCCGCGATGTCGATCATGTTGATCGCCGGGTTGCCGAGGGTCTCCGAAAAGATCGCCTTGGTGTTGGGCTTGAGCGCGCGGCGGAAATTTTCCGGGTCGTCGGGATCGACGAGCGTCGCATCGATGCCGAGCTTCCTGAAGCTCACGGCCAGCATCGTGTAGGTGCCGCCGTAGAGCTTCGACGACGACACGACGTGGTCGCCGCTTTCCAGGATGTTGAGGAAAGCCACCATCTCCGCCGATTGCCCGGAGGCCGTGGCCACCGCCGCGCGGCCGCCCTCGATCGCCGCCATGCGTTCCTCGAACACTGCCGTCGTGGGGTTCGACAGGCGCGTGTAGACGTTGCCGAACGTCTGCAGGTTGAAGAGGCTGGCCGCGTGTTCGGCGCTGTCGAAGACGTACGAGGTCGTCTGGTACAGCGGGACCGCGCGCGAACCCGTTTGTGTATCGGGGATCTGGCCCGCGTGCAGGCACAGCGTCTCGAAGCCGAATTCCCTGTCAGCCATGTTGCGTTGCGGCGGAAGGCTACTTCGCCGCCTTCTCCCCGATCTTGGTGCGATCCAGCACCGTCATCGCGGAGCTGATGAGGCCCGCCATGTCGCCCAGGTTGCTCGGGATGATCAGCGTGTTGTTGGTCTTGGCGAGTTTCTCGAACGCCTCGACGTATTTCTCCGCGATCTTGAGGTTGGCCGCATCCATGCCGCCCGACGCCCCGATGGCCGCTGCCACCGCGCGCACCGCGTTGGCGTTGGCGTTGGCCACCAGCTCGATGGCGCCGGCCTCACCCGCAGCCTTGTTGATCTGCGCCTGCTTCTGGCCCTCGGATTCCAGGATGGCTGCCTGCCGCTGGCCGTCGGCGATGTTGATCTCCTGCTGGCGCTTGCCTTCGGACGTGGCGATGACCGCGCGCTTTTCGCGTTCCGCGGTGATCTGTGCCTGCATCGAGCGCAGGATCGATTCCGGCGGCGTGAGGCTCTTGATCTCGTAGCGCAGCACCTTGATGCCCCAGGTGCGGCCGGCCTCGTCGAGCACGCTCACGACGTGGTGGTTGATTTCGTCGCGGCTTTCGAAGGTGCGGTCGAGTTCCATCTTGCCGATGACCGAACGCAGCGCGGTCTGCGCCAGCTGCGTGATCGCCTGGATGTAGTCCGACGATCCGTAAGACGCCAGGCGCGGGTCGGTCACCTGGAAGTAGATGATGCCGTCGACCGTCAGCTGCGTGTTGTCCTTGGTGATGCAGATCTGCTCGGGGACATCGAGCGGGATTTCCTTGAGCGAGTGTTTGTAGGCCACGCGATCGAAAAACGGCACGATCAGGTTCAGGCCCGGCTCCAGGATGCGCGAGAACTTGCCCAGGCGCTCGATCACCCAGGCGTTCTGCTGCGGCACGATGCGCACGCCTTCGGATACGAAAACCGCCACGATGGCGATCAGGAAGACGGCGATGGTGGCGGTGGCGCTGCCCTTGGTGAGCAGCGCGACTACCACGGTGACGATGACGGCGAGTGCGGATTTCCAGAACATGGTTGGACTCCCTGGTATTCGGTTATTGGCGGGGCGGTGCGGCAGCAACAAGCAGCAACTGGCCTTCCTGGCCTTCGATGTAAAGCGTCGATCCGGGTGCCGGGCGTTCCGCGGCGGCGGTCAGGCGCGCTTCCCAGAGCGCTCCACGGTACTTCACGCGCGCGATGCCGGCGGGCTCGTTTGCCCACCCGTCCAGGACCACGGCCTGCCCGCGATCGAGGAAGTTGGATTGCGCGTTGCCGTCGGATCTGCGGTTGGCCACGTGCCAGCTGTGCACGAAATAGGCGCCCGCCAGGGCCACGCCGCCGCCGATGGCGGCCTGCACCACCAGATTGACACCCAGGTAGGCGGCCAGCGCGGACGCGAAGGCGCCCACGCCCAGCACGAGCAGATAAAACGTGCCCGTGACCAGCTCCGTGATGACCAGCACGAACCCCACGATGGTCCAGAAGAGCCATTGATCCATGATTTCCCTTTGATTGGCCTGCCCGCCGGTCAGCCGGATGGGCCCACCGCGCGTTTGGCAGAGATGACCTTGGTATTCACTCCCACCCAGCCCAGCCCGCCAAAGAAGCGGCCGTGCTCGATCTTCACGCAGCGGTTGTCCACCACTTCCAGGCCCGCTGCCTCGGCGTGCCCGCGCGCCTCGTTGTTTTGAACCCCCAACTGCATCCAAAGCACCTTGGCGCCGATGGCGATGGCGTCCTGCGCCAGCGCGGGTATCTCGGCCGCCTTGCGAAAACAGTCCACGATATCCACGGGTTCCGGGATATCGCGCAGCGACTTGTAGCACTTCTCCCCCAGAATGGAGCCGTACATGGGATTCACCGGGATGATGCGGTACCCGTGTTCCTGCATGTATTTCGCAGCAAAGTAGCTCGGCCGGTGCCATTGGGCGGACAGGCCCACCACCGCCAGCGTCTTGTGCGTGCGAAGGATGCGGCGGATCTTTTCGGCATCGTCCATGAAAGCACTTCCCGAGCCCATACTCCAATGGTGAATTCTACCTTGAAGGCCCTGGCCGCCCTGGTGTGCTGCATCGCGCTGCCGGCCGCCGCGCTCAACCACGAGGTCATCGTGGACCCCCTGCCCCCCGGCCGCTTCGCCGTCGCCTGCTCCAACGTGGAGATCGATACCGCGCGCCTGGCCCAGCTGGGAGGCGTCATCGCGGATTACTACGAGGGCCACGAGGTCAACGGCAACACCCGCTACATCACCGACATCCTGGCGCAGCCGGATACGGCGTTCCGCTTCAGCAAGGCGATCCCGGTCAAACCGTGGCTTTATCCCACACTGCTGTTCCAGCGGCCCGAATTCGTGGCGATGATCTGCCACCCCACGCCCCGCGCCAACACCGATCCGGATTACACCCTCCCGGAAAACGGCGGGCGCGTACCCCACATGCAGCGCGCGGGCGCCGCACCCAAGCTCATCACCGAATACGAATACCGGCAGACCAATGGCTTGCCGCTGGACCCGCCGCCCCCGCCCTCGCCGGCCAAATTGCCGCTGATCGTCTACTCCCACGGCCTGGGCGGCAGCCCCGTGGGCCGCGGCTACATCGATGTGGCGGTGCAGCTGGCCGCCCAGGGCTACATGGTTGCCGCCGTCTTCCATGCGGATAACCGCTTCTCCCCGGTGCGGATCGAAGACGTGGGCGATCTCGCCTTCGCGCTGGTTTTCTTTCCGGTCATCGTGCAGATGCAGGCGCTGCGGCCGTTTGCGCTCAAGGCGATGACCGATGAACTGCTGTCCGATCCCGGCTACGCCCCGGGCGTGGACACCACTCGCATCGGCGCCTTCGGCGCGAGCCTGGGCGGCGAGGCGGTGGCGCACCTGGTGGGCGCCAAGCTCACCAGCAGCATCTTCAAGAACTGCGACGAGACAGATCAGGATCCGCGCATCCGCGCGGCCGTGGGTTATGTGCCCTATTCGGGACAGTCGTTCCTGCCCGCCTTCTGCGACGACCAGTCGGGCGCGGACAGCGTGGACCGTCCGTACCTCGCCATCGCCGGCACGGCGGATATCACCGCGCCGATCAAGCTCACCCAGCAGGCGGTGAACCGCATGGGTTCGTCCCATTACCTGGTGTCGCTCGCCAATGGCGAACACGAACTGCGCCCGGAAGACGCGGGCGACGTCATCACCTGGATGGTCACGTTTTTCAACGCCTACCTGGACGTGCCCTCGGACACGGCCGCCATGGGCCGCTTCATCCGCATGGGGCGGGTGAACGGTGGCCGGGAAGACACGATGGTGGTGGATGTGCACAAGCCCTTCGCCACCGCAGCGGGCGAAGTGGTGGCGCGCGAATTCCACAACGACATCCTGGACCACTACTTCGTGGCCGCTGGGCAGGACGAAATCAACATCATCCTGGCCGGCGGCGCGGGCCCCGGCTGGCACCTCACCGGCGAATCGTTCAAGGTCTGGCCCTCGATGCCTTCGGATACGGTCTCGCAGGCCGCCCCGGTGTGCCGCTTCTATGGCGGGCTGGCCGGCGGGCCCAATTCCCACTTCTTCACCGCCAGCGCGGAAGAATGCGCGCTGGTAAAGGCGCGCGGCGGCTGGTTCTACGAAGGCATCGGCTTCTACATCCGCCCGGTCGATTCCACCGGCATCTGCCCCTTCGGCCTGCTGTCGGTCAACCGCGCCTACAACAACGGCTTCCCGCGCAACGATTCGAACCACCGCTTCACTACCAGCAACTCCTCCATCCGCTCGCTCGTGGAGCAGGGCTGGACGGTGGAAGGCACGGTGATGTGCGCCCGGCCTTGAAGACTACAGCCGGAATCCAATCCCACCGTAGCCGGGTTCGCGGGCTGAACCAATAGCCGAATTCGTAGTCCATCCGGATCAGGCTCATGCAATTGCGGACCCCATAGCTCCAACGGAGGGGGCCCCGACAATTCCCCCATGTCAGAGACCCTCTTTCAGGCAGGCGAAAACTGCTGCGCCGTCGCCCACGCGGACCGCGTGGCCATGCTCGTCGACGGCGACGAATATTTCACCGCCTTCATGCGCGCGTGTGAATGCGCCCAGCGAAGCATCCACATCCTGGCCTGGGATTTCGACAGCCGCATGGTGCTGCGCTACGACGAGGACATGAAGCCGCTGGAGACGCTGGGCGAATTCCTCAACCGCCTGTGCCGCCGCAACCGCAAGTTGCGCGTTCGCATCCTCGATTGGGACTTCCCGGCGGTCTACGGCACCGACCGCGAGTATTCACCCATCTTCGGGCTCGAATGGAAGGCGCACCGCCACATCGATTTCCGTTTCGACGACACCCATCCGCTCGCCGGATCCCACCACCAGAAAATTGTGGTGATCGACGAAAAGATGGCGTTCGCCGGCGGCCTGGACCTCACCAACAGGCGTTGGGATACCCCGAAGCACGCACCCCAGGACCCGCGCCGCGCCTTCCAGGACGCACCTTATCCGCCCTTCCACGACGCGATGATTGCGGTGGACGGCCCCGCCGCGGCCGAGCTGGGCAGGATCGTGCGTTCGCGCTGGCAGAATGCCACGCACAAGGACTTCACACCCGTGCAAGTCGCCGCCGACCCGTGGCCGAAGGACCAGCGCATCGACATCGAAAACGTCGACGTCGCAATCGCCTGCACCCAGCCGCCGGCCAACGGGCACGAAGGCATGTACTACATCGAGAAGCTCTACCTCGACATGATCGCGGCCGCGCGCGACTACATCTACATCGAGAACCAGTACTTCACCGCGGAAAAGATCGGCGACGCGCTGGAAAAGCGCCTGGGCGATCCCGACGGACCCGAAATCGTGCTGGCCTCGCGCCTGCTCTCCCACGGCTGGCTCGAGGCGCACACCATGCAGGTGTTGCGCAACCGCCTGGTGCGCAAGCTGCGCGCGGCGGACAAACACGGCAAGTTCCACGCGTATTACCCCCACGTGGAGGGCCTGTGCGAAGGCACCTGCCTCGACCTGCATTCCAAGGTGATGGTGGTCGACGACGAGTGGATGCGGATCGGCTCGTCCAATATGAGCAACCGCTCCATGGGCGTCGACACCGAATGCGACGTCACCGTGGAAGCCCGTGGTGACGCGAAGGTGCAGGCGGCGATCCGCCACTACCGCAACCGGCTGCTGGCCGAACATTGCGGCGTGGAGATTGACGTCTTCCAGAAAGAGCTGGAATCCGACGCCACCATCCACGAGGTGCTCGACAAGCTCGGCACGCCCGATCGGCGCCTGCGCAAGCTCGAGGCGCCCGAGGTGTCCGAAGCGCTGATGGCGGCGGCCTCGATCGGCGACATGGAAAAACCGATCTCGCTCGATGCCCTGGTGCAAGGCTTCACCTCCGACGACCCCTCGCCCGGCAAGTCGCCGAAACGCGGACGTCCCTATGCGCTCGTGGGCGCGGTGGCCGCCATCGCCAGCCTGGCCCTGGTGTGGCGCTACACACCGCTGGCCGACGTGGTCACCTCGGAAAACGCACTTGCCTTGACGCAGGTGCTGGCGCGGCACTGGTGGGCGCCGCTGCTGATCGTGCTGGCCTATACCCCCGCCAGCATGGTGATGTTCCCGCGCCCGCTCATCACGATGGCGCTGGTCGTCACCTTCGGCCCGTGGGAAGGCCTGGTGTACGCGATGGCGGGTGTGTTGCTCGCGGCGATCGCGGGCTACACCCTCGGCCGCCAGGTCAATCGCGACCGGGTGCGGCGCATCGCGGGACCCAAGCTCAATCGCATCTCCGCCGTGCTCGCGAATCGCGGCATCCTCGCCGTGGCGCTGATCCGCTTCGTGCCGATCGCGCCCTACCAGGTGGTCAACGTGGTGATGGGTGCAGTGCGTGTGCGCCTTCGCGACTTCGTGATCGGCACCTTCCTGGGCATGCTGCCCGGCTCACTGGCCGCGACCGTGCTGAGCGACCAGGTGGCCGAGGCGCTGAAGGACCCGGCGCGCCTCAACGGCTGGGTCATCGCCGGGGCGGTAGCTGCCTTCGCGGCGCTCGCGGCTTTCGGGCACTTCATGCTTGGCCGGATGGGCCGCGACAAGCCACGCGGCGGCAACCCGCCGCCCTCGTTCGCCTGAGGAGGCATCCCCCGGATGTCGAGCCTGCGGATCGCGTCATACAACGTGCATCGCGCCATCGGCGACGACCACCGGACCGACCCCTCGCGCATCCTCGCCGTGTTGCGCGAGGTCGACGCCGACATCATCGCGTTGCAGGAGGTCGAGGCCCACGACCAGGGCGCCGACATGCTGGAGTGGCTGGGCCGGGAGATGGGCTTCCACGCCATCGCGGGCACCACGCTGTTGCGCCACGACGGGCACTTCGGCAACGGCCTGCTGACGCGCGCGCCGGTCAAATCCACGCGCCTGTGCGACCTCAGCTGGCGCGGGCGCGAGCCGCGCGGGGCGATTTCCGCGGACCTCGACTTCGGCGGGCATGGCTTGCGGGTGGTGGCCACACACCTGGGGCTGCGCCCCGCGGAGCGGCGCGACCAGGTGCAGCAGCTGCTGCACCTTTTCAAGGAGCGGCCCCACGACCCCTCGGTGCTGATCGGCGATCTCAACGAGTGGTTCCTGTGGGGACGCCCGCTGCGCCGGCTGCACCGGCACTTCAAGTCGACGCCGTCGCTGGCAACCTTTCCCGCGCGCGCGCCTTTCCTCGCCCTCGACCGCATCTGGACGCATCCGCGCTCCATGCTCACGCGCTTGCATGTGCACAAGACCCCGCTGTCTCGCGCGGCTTCGGACCACCTTCCGCTGGTGGCTACCCTGACGCTCTAGCCCTGCGGGGCTGGTTACTTCAGGGAACGCCGATGGACGCCGATGCCACGCCGATTGCCGCAGATGCACCTCGCGAACCAGAAACAATGCGTATGTTTCGTGCCATGGCTCACGCTAGCCACGAACCACGCACTTGCCTTTTATCCGCGGCAATCGGCGTGGCATCGGCGTTCCTCGGCGTTCCCTGAATTAGTCAGTTAGCATGACCGCTTTCGAAATCCGGAAGCCGCCATGCGCACCGTCCTCGCGTTTGTCACCCTTTGTGTCTGCCTCGCCGCCCAGGCGCTACCCGCCAACGTCGAACACGTGGAGACCTTCCGCGGCATCTCGCAATACCGGCTGAAAAGCAACGGCATGACGATCCTGCTGTCGCAGGACCGCACCAGCCCGGTCTTCACGTTCATGGTGGTTTATCACGTGGGCTCGCGCAACGAGGCGCCGGGCAACACCGGCTCCGCCCACCTGCTCGAACACATGATCTTCAACAAGTCGACGCTGAATTTCGGCAAGGCGAACGGCCACAAGACCTTCCAGGAAGTGTTGTACGAAGCCGGCGCCGACGCGGGCTCGTCCAACATGACCACGTGGTACGACCGCATGAACGGCTACTCCACGCTGCCCAGCGACAAGCTGGAGCTGGCGATGCGCATCGAGGCCGATCGACTGGGCCGCGCGCTGATCCTGGATTCCGAGCGGCAGTCGGAGATGAGCGTGGTCCGCAACGAATACGAGATCGGCGAAAACAACCCGTTCCAGGCATTGTTCAAGGCCACGGTGGCCGCGGCCATCCAGGCGCACCCGTACCACTGGAACACCATCGGCTACCGCTCCGACATCGAGGGCGTGACCACCGAGAAACTGCGCGAGCACTACAAGACGTATTTCCACCCCGACAACGCGGAAGCGATCCTGGTCGGCGACTTCAACGTCGACACGGCGCTGGCGATGTTCGACAAGCAGTTCGGCGGGTTCAAACGTGCGCCGAACCCGATCCCGAAAGTGATCACCGTGGAGCCGCCGCAGGAAGGTGAGCGCCGCGCGCTGGTCAAGCGTCCGGGTGCCGTCGGCCTCACGATGATCGGCTACATCCGCCCGGGCGCGGGCCATCCCGATTTCCACGCGCTCGAGGTCCTGGCCGGCATCCTGGGTGATGGCGTGAACTCGCGCCTGCACCAGGCGCTGGTGGAAAAGGGCCTGGCCACCGACGTGGCCGCGTTCAACTTCACGCTGCGCGATCCCTATCCCCTGCTGCTCAACGTGACCAACGCACCGGGCAAGACACACCAGGAAGTGGAAAACGCCATCAAGGCCGCGATCGCCGAGGTCGTGGACAAAGGCGTGACCGACGCGGAACTGAAGCGCGCGCAGCAGCAGATCGAGGTGACGGTGGTGAAAAGCCGCGACGGCACCTACAACTTCGCCTCCAACCTGGGCGAGTCGGTTGCCTCCACCGACTGGAAGTGGTTCCTGCGCTATGTCGACAGCGTGAAGGCGGTGACGGCGCAGGACGTGAAGCGCGTCGCATCCACGTACCTGGTTCCCGACCACGCCACGGTGGGCTGGTTCGTGCCCACGCCCGCCGCCGCGAAGCCCCAGGCCGCCGCGGCCGCCCCTGCCCCCGCGGCCGCGCCATCCACCGCGCTGGTGAAACCCACCGCGCCGCCCATGTCGGCCGTGGCAGCGCCCGCCGGCAAGCCCTTTGCGCAACGCACCACACGCAAGGTTCTGGCCAACGGCATCATCGTCGACGTGGTGGAAAACCGCGCCGTGCCCACGGTGGCGATCCGCGGCCTGGTGTTTGCGGGGGACATCGCGGCCCCGGCGGGCAAACCCGCGCTGCCCGCGTTGCTGGCGAAGATGCTCTCGCGCGGCACGGTATCCCGCACCAAGGAAGCCATCGGTGCGCAACTGGATGACGTCGGGGCCACGCGCACCTACGCCACCGCGCAGAACGAAATCGCGATCCAGGCCAGCGGCATGGCGCGCAACCTGCCGCTGCTGCTCGAGATCCTGGCCGACGAGGTCCGCAATCCGGCACTCAAGGCCGACGAGCTGGCCAAGGCGAAGAAGGAGCTGGAGAACGACTACTTGCGCGCGGACGACAACACCTCGCTGCGCGCGCTTGAGCGCCTGGCGCAACTGGCCTACCCAAAGGACCATCCGTACTACGCGTCCGACCGGACCACCAGGATCGCGAGCCTGAGCGCCCTCGCCGAAGCCGACCTGCGCGACTTCCATCGCGCCCGCTACAACGGCGCCAGCATGATCATCGCGGTGGTGGGCGACATCGATGCCGCGGCGGCGATGGCGATGGTGGAAAAGCAGTTCGGCGAGCTGGGCCGCGGCAAGCGCATCGTCTTCGGGAGCGTCGCCCGATCCACGGCGGGCAGCCCGGTGCGCGAACCCGTCACCATGCGAGGCAAGGCGAACATGAACATCGTGATCGGCAGCGCCAGTGGGCTGCGCCGCGGCGATGCGGATTACGAGGCCGCATTGGTGGCCAATGCCGCGCTTGGGCAGACGGCGCTGTCATCGCGCCTGGGCAAGCGCGTGCGCGACACCGAAGGCCTCACCTACCAGATCTACTCGCGCTTTGCGGGCTCCGATGAGCTCGACGGCCTGTGGTTCGCCAACGTGAACGTCGCGCCGCAGAACCTCGCGAAGGCGCTCAAGTCCACCCAGGAGGTCATCGCGCTCTACGCGACGGAAGGCGCCAACGACACCGAAGTGGCCGCGCAGAAAAGTTTCTTCGCCGGCAATTTCCAGGTGGGCCTCGGCTCCAATGCCGGCATCGCCGCGGCGCTGGTGACGGCCGAGAAGTTCGGCTTCGGCCCACAGTACCTAGACAACTATCCCGCGAAGATCAAGGCGGTGACCACCGCCCAGGCCAATGCGGCGATGCGCAAGTACTTCTTCGCCGATCGCCTCAACCTGATCGTTTCGGGTGACATCGACAAGTTGCCGGAGT